>JACRLR010000016.1:0-300000 GCA_016219645.1 Nitrospirota bacterium | reverse complement strand
AGGAGTTCGACTTGGAACTCATGTACGGTATTGCCCCGATGGAGTCGGGCTACTCGAGCAGCTAACAGGCTGTTGAGAAAGTCCACCAGCGGCGTTCTCGCCGCGCTCAGAGGCTCAACGTACTACAGAGAGTACGCTTCGCCTCGTCGCTTGCTGCGGCCTTGCTGGGCGGCCTTTCTGAACAGCCTGCGATGGCTTTTCAACTGGTCTGCGAGTATCCAGACCTTGCGTGGCTATTCTGCTCATGTAGTTTGTCAACACATTCCTAACCAGTGAGAGTCACCCCGCCTTGCCACTGATCTGGGCTGCGATTTCTGCACATGGGTTTGGACATGCCGCGCAGGTCGTGCCGGTCCTTAATGCCCTCGGGCGACTCCTTCCCGGTCTGCATGCCATCTTGCGAACCACCGTCCCTGCCTCGTTCTTCAAAAATCGTCTCGTGATACCCTGGGAACTGAGCGCCGTCCAGCAAGACATCGGCTGCATTCAGGATGGTCCTCTGACCATCGACGTGGAAGCGACCTGGCGGGAGCACGAGCGATTCCACGGAACATGGAACGACCGGCTTCAGCAGGAAGTGACCGCGATGAAGGCCGCCCGGCCTGATGTGGTTCTTGCCGATACGCCCTATCTGGCCCTCGCGGCTGGAAAGGCCGCAGCGATTCCCACCGTCGCCTTGGCGAGCTTCACCTGGGATCTGATTCTGTCGGATTTCGTTGCCCCTCCTTCCATCGACAAAGCGGGGCTCCTTCATTCAATTCGTCAGAGTTACGCGCAAGCCGATGTGGCCCTGCGCATCATCCCTGCCCCGAAGATCGATGTCTTTCAGCGCGTCAACGACATCAGCCCCATCGCCGAGCCGGCTGCGCCGGCTCACAGACAGCTCGCCGCAGTGCTGGCTCTGTCTCCGGGCGAACGTACCGTGCTTGTCGGATTCGGCGGTATTCCGATGACCTCCCTCCCATTTGCCAATCTCGAGCAACTCACAAACTATCGGTTTCTGTTCGATGGGCCCATACTACCAGGCAGCACCAGGTTCGTCTCGACTCACTCTCTCCCTTTCTCATTCAAAACATTGATGGCTTCTGTCGATATCATCATGACAAAACCGGGCTACGGCACAATTGCAGAGGCGGTCGAACTTCAACAACCCCTCCTGTACGTCCGGCGATACAATTTTGCCGACGAACCGCCGTTGGTTGATTATCTGCATCGCTACGGACGCGGCGTCGAATTGTCGGCCGCCGACTTTGTGCGGGGCCGGTGGGAGCCTGGCTTACAGCAAGTCTGGGCCTCGTCAGTGCCCTCGTTGCCGGCGCCTTCCCCAACCGGTGGAGCCGAAGCGGCAGCCGTCATCGCGCAGCAACTCAGCAAAATCTGAGCGCAAACCAATGCCCGGCTGACAGGGGTTGAAAAGCCGTCCAGGAAAGGAAAAAGATACGGAGCAGACGGTCACGGATGATTCGCGCAGAACTGGGAGACTGTTCAAGAAGGTCGTCCAGCAAGGCCGCAGCGAGCGACCAAAGAGAGTTCTTCCAAGTTGGCTCGGTTTATAGACCCTAAGAGTGACCCGGATGAGTCCCCCCCACTGCGCGCGTCCAACGAGGGCCTGCTGAGGCCGCGCGTTGCGCGAGCACAGGGGACTCACCGGGCCATCCTTCCTCCTGCTGGCGAACTTGTTCAACAGTCTCCTAAGGAGATCAGATCGTGCGCCTAGTTGCTCATATCATCATCGTTCTCGTCCGAATCTGCGAGAAGACGGCAGGGCTCCTGTTCCGCGTTCAGCAGCTCCTCACCGGAATGCTCCCAGCATTGTTGTCGCCAAAAGAGCTGACCGAACTGATCCGCAACCACTACAACAACAGTTACAAGGATGTGGCAGAACGCCTTCCTGAAACCTGGTACAAGTGGACATTGGAGGGCTGGGAAGAAGCCGTGCTCGCGCGCCACAAAATGACGTCCGGCACCGTCTTAGTGCTTGGAGCCGGCGTAGGTCGCGAGTCTATCGCACTGGCACAGCGAGGTTTTCTCGTCGCGGGCCTCGATATCAATCGTGAAAGCCTGTGCGTCGCCTCCCGGCAATCTTCGATCAACTGCTCGAAGCCTGTCTTTGCCCAAGCGGATTTCCTAGCCATCCCGGTCGGCCCCGCGCGAGTGGACTATGTGTTCATGTCCGGCATCATGTACAGTTCGATTCCCGGCCGACAGCAGCGACAGGCTTGGCTCCAGAGCCTGCGTTCATGCATGAACGAACATGGCCTTGTTGTGCTCAACTTTTTGATCGCTCGGGACATGAACACAAGAACCCAGCGGCTCATTCACAGACTCAATTGTTGGTTCATCAGGCTTCCGGGAGCCAATCAGTCATATCAATTTGGCGACACCTGTTCCCAGAACCACTTCCTACATGCCTTCGTCGATGAAGAAGAGATCAGGTCAGAACTCCGTGGCGCAGGCGCTACAGTCGACTACTTATCCTGGCACGAAGGCTATGCCGTACTTTCATGGTGCTCGTAACGGCCCGAGCCAGCCCAGAGCTTATCATTCCAGAAATTAGCGCTAGAAGGCCCCCAAAGGATTTGCTATCCTCTACTAGTAATGAATCCCTCTGCGATCTATACCAAGCACCCCGACTATGTGCAGCGTGACGTCGCAGGCGAATGTATACTGGTCCCTATTCGACGGACGTTAACCGAAGCCAATAGCATCTATGTCTTGAACGAAACCGGGGCAGCACTCTGGAACCGAATCGACGGCCAGCGGTCGGCGCAAGCCATCATGGCTGACTTCTGCAACGAATATGAGGTTGGATCAGACCAGCTGGCAAAGGACTTCACGTCGCTGCTTGACGACCTCCTCTCCATCCGGGCGGTCGAAGAGGTGGCGAGATGACTCATGCTTGTGCAGGATAAACTGACCCACCTTCCCGACCGTTTCCCCTACTCCTGCCAATGGGAGGTGACCTGCCGTTGCAACCTACACTGTGTCATGTGTTATACGGATTGCTTCAATCGTCCGGATGCGATCCGTCAAGAGCTCCCCACTGCTGATATCCTCCGCATCATGGATGAGCTGGCCGAGGCCGGGACGTTGGAGCTCTGCCTGACAGGAGGGGAACCGCTTGCCCGCCCGGACTTTTTTCAACTCTATGAATATGCCATCCACTGTGGATTCCTGGTTACGGTTTTTACAAACGGGACCCTGATCACGGAAGCGCAGGCCGACCGCTTTGCCGCGCTGCGGCCCCACCGCATTGAAATCAGCCTGCATGGCATAACCCGCGAGACCTTCGAACTGATTACCCTGGGACAGGGCTCCTATGACCGATGCCTCCTGGCAATCAGGATCCTCCTCGAGCGACAGATTCCTCTGGTTCTCAAGAGCACGGCAATGACGCTGAATCAGGGAGAGATCCTCGATATCAAGCGGTATGTCGAGTCTCTGGGTGCGGTGAGCTACAAGCTCGGCGAAGAAATGAGACCGGAGCTTGACGGCGGCGCAGGTCCATTTCAATATGCGCTATTAGAACAGGACCTTGCAGCTCTGAATCGACAGGATCTGGATCTCCAGAGAGATGCTGTCCAACGTAATTCGGTGGAACCGGCGCCCTGTCGAAGCGGCATGCAAAGATTCCATATCGATGCCTATGGCCAATTGCAACTGTGCTCCGGTAATCGCCGACAGAGTTACGATTTGCGAAGCGGCTCATTCCAGAGAGGGTTTTTCGAAGTCCTACCGGACTTCGCCTGCGACTGGAAAGTCCCCCTGGAACCGGCTCTAATTCAACCCACGATGCACCATGCCTGACGAGAGAACCATTCCAACCATCCAGTATGGCGACTTCAGTCAGCGAGTCCACGAGCAGGCAGCGGCGCAGCAGCGTGTCATCAAGGCCCAACTCGAACTGACCTACCGCTGCAACCTCCATTGCCGCCATTGCTACACGGATCCCTATAACCACAAGGACTTCTTTCCGCGCGAACTGATGCTCGATGAAATCCATCGACTGCTGGACGAAATGCAGCAGATCGGCATTGTCTGGCTCAATCTGACCGGGGGCGATATTTTCATGCACCCTCAGTTTTTTGAGATTTATGAAGCCGCCGTTCGGAAAGGTTTCTTACTCCAGCTCTACACCAACGGCACGCTCTTCACGAAGGCCGTCATCGAACGGCTGCAGGAAATGCCGCCCTTTACCATCGATATTTCCTGCCACTCCGTAACGGAAGAACCGTTCGACTGGTTCACACAAATTCCGGGCTCCTTCCGTGCCTTCACTCGCGGGCTTGAATTGTTGAGAGAGAGTGGCCTGCCCTTTACCCTCAAAACGAAAGCCATGAACTGGAATAGGCATGAGATTCCCGCCATCAGACAATTCGTGGAATCATTCGGGCAGAACTTCGGCTTCACGACCTCGCTCTCGCCTCGACTCAACGGCGAGCTCTCGTCCCTTACCTACCGGATGGCTCCAGACGACGTGGCTTCGCTGCACGAGGATCAATCGGCATCCGAGGGAGACGAGGAGTCCTGCAGTCTGTCCACCATGTTACAGACTCCCGACACAGACCGACTCTATCGCTGCGGCTGTGGAACGGACACAATCCACATCAATGCCTGGGGGGAACTCGGCAGCTGCACCCTGCAATATGAACGACGGGTCTCGCTCCGTACACATCGACTTGCAGATGCCATTGCAACGCTCTTCAGGGAGATTTGGAACATGCGATACCAGGGCGAGTCGCCCTGCCGCGCCTGCGAAATCCATACATTTTGCGATAAGAAGCCCTCGGACGCGCGCTGGGAATGTGGCGCAGCCGAAGCTCCAATTCCTTATGATTGTGACGTCGCGCTTGCGCTGGCACAATCGACGATGCATCAGACATTGATTCACCCATTGCGCAGAACGAGCAAGGAGGTAGTGGCACATCATGACTGAAAAAAAACCCTACAGCCCTCCCCAACTCTTCCGAGTCGAGCTGAGCCAGGAGCAGGCCATCTTGAGCGCCTGCAGTTTAACCGCCTCCAATCCCATGGCAGGCGGCGGTGATATCCGCTGCCGACCAGGAGCCTGTAAGAAAGCAGCCGCTGTGGGTGACAGTGGCATGCGCCCTTCGTAAAGATGAAAATCGAACTTTCTATCGCCGGTTATAGAATCAGGCTGACGGAAGCCCAAGACCATCCGCCCATCAGCTGGCCGATGCATCCGTTCGGTGGATTCCTCGACCATTCCGACCGACAGATGGATATCGAGACCGCCGTCACGGTTGTCGAGGCACTCCCGAGCCTGACACATGGGCCACTCCAATTCGATGCCTGCCACGGCCTTTGGCGTCTCTATGAGACAGCTGCTGGTTCGCTATTAGAGTCTCTGGATACCGAGACCCACCAACCCTACGCTCTCGCACTCATCACCAAAGACTTTTCACATGTAGATGTGTGGACAAAAGGTGAAAAGACCGGCTCGGCGGTGGGCTGGGTGCCAATGAAGATCATTAACCCTATTGTTGAAGCATGTCTATTGACCAGACTTGCGCGTGAGGGAGGGATTCTCCTCCACTCGGCAGGGGTCCTTTCACCGACAGGAGGATACATCTTCACTGGGGCCTCTGGCACAGGCAAATCCACGCTGTCGGAGTTCTTCGATGCCCGTGGCGCATGTGTGTTAAGCGATGAGCGCATGATCATCCGCAAGGACGGAGGGGACTTTGTCGTACATGGGACGCCGTGGGTCGGCAGCGGCGCCTACGCGAAGAACGAGTCGGGCCCGCTGACAGAACTATTTTGCATCAGTCATGGGCCACAACACCAGATCGACAAGCTCTCTCCCGCTGCCGCGCTGGCACTGATCCTCCCCCAATGTTTTCTTCCCCATTGGGATCGCGCCGCCATGGAATCCACACTGGCGTTTTTGAGCGACCTGGTCTCTCATGTTCCTTGCCGGCGACTCATATTTGCGAAATGTCCTGATATTGTGGACTACGTCCAGAATCAGCTGGAAGGGATAGCACTGGTGTCTCCATGAAGAACCTGGATGCTGATACCTTTCATGAATTGCTCTCGACCAAAGCAAATGCGTCACGCCGGCCGGAAGGGGTGACCTTCGAGTTGACCTACGGCTGCAACCTGCGATGCGTCCATTGCTACAATCCGACCCATCGTGCACTACCCCATGAACTCACGACCTTAGAGATTTGTACGCTCCTCAACCAGATCTCTGATCTTGGCGTGCTCACCATCACGTTTACCGGAGGCGAACCAAGCATACGCCCCGACATCGGTGACATTCTTCGACATACACGTCGGCAGGGATTGATGACTCACCTCATGACCAACGCCACCCGAATCACCGCATCCTTCGCGGATCTCCTCCATGAAGCTGCGGTCAGTCAAATTAATGTCTCGATTTATGGCGCGACAGAAGAAGTCTATGAGCAGATGACCGGAGTCCCAGGCTCCTATCGCCAGTTTCGACAGGGTCTGCTCAATCTTGCCGCTGCCTCGTTGCCCGTCGTCGTTCGGATGCCTGTGACTACCATCAACTACAATGAAATCCAGGCATGTCGACACCTCGTGGAATCCCTACGGATGAAATTCCAATATTGTCTGGAGATCATGACCACCATCACCGGCGACCGGATGCCATTACAATATCGCCTTGCTCCCGAGCACAAGGCTCTGATCGATCGTGAGCTGCTCTCATACCGGAGCAATGACGGGCCGGAAACAGCCTGTTCCACTCCGGAGTCCTTCATCGAATGCGCCTGCGGCCACACTCGATTTGCGATCACTCCCTATGGAAAAATGAACCTCTGCACCGCCTTCCCGATCCCGAGCTATGATCTCCGCACCGGGACGGTGAAAGAAGGCTGGGAGCTGCTCAAGCAGACTGTCGACCAAGCGCACCCGAGCGACCGTTACGAATGTCCCACCTGTGAGGTGCGGCCCCACTGCCGGCAGGGTCGAAGCGATGCTTGGCTCGAAACAGGAGATATGAGTTCGTGCCTCCCGCACTTTAAGGAGTGGGCACAATTGGAGTATCACACCCATGCCCTCCTTGACCCTCGACGATCTCGCTGACGCCTACCAGCTGGTCAGCCAGGTCAACAAACGTCTGCTCGATGAGTATGAACTCGTCGGCCGGATGTTCCAGCAGCAGGGCATAGACTGCATCCTTCTGAAAGGGGCCGATCTGCTCTCGCGCCTTTATGGCATGCGTGGGACCAGGCCCCTCTCAGACGTGGATCTGCTGGTCCATGAACGGGACCTTCCTTCTATTCACCGGCTGCTGCTTGAGGCAGGATTTACACAACAGATCGATGGCAACCCTGCCTATCGTTCGTCCAACTCCGCACTCGCTCTGGATCTAATCCCGGAGCTCTGGTATCTCGACGAAGAGGGCCTTGCCGCTCTATGGAAACGAGCATGTACGAGACAGCTTGGTCAGGTAACGGTCAAGCACCTGGCATCCGACGACCTGTTGCTCTATCTCATCGCCTACACAGTCGTGCATCGGGGGCATCTCTCCCCTTCTTTTTTCACCGATCTCCAGTTATTGTTCCAGAAGGAACCGCTCCATTGGCCCCGGCTTGTCGAGGAATCGATCCGACACCACCTCAAGATTCCTTTCTACCACGGCCTTCGCCAACTGGCATTGTCGAATGCGACCATCGATATTCCTTCTTCCGTAATCCAGCAACTCGCGCCGGAGACGATGGCTGAACAGGCACTGGAGTTCCTTTTCCGACGATTAGTGACGACCCAGCCGCTTCCCGAACTGGGCCATTTTTTATTGTGGATCACACAACCGCCTGGGCGCAGGCTTGCCTGGCTCCGACACACCCTCCTCCCCTCCTCGCTCTTCCTGGCTTATCGGTATGGAAGTGACCGTGCAAAGCGGCCCCGGCAGACCACCATCGCCAGATGGTGGCAACTCGCAAGAGCGGGAAACATCTTGCTCGTCCGCATGATGATCCGTCTCTTCGCTGACCAAAGAGCCAGGACATCCTCATGATCCAGCTCCTACCCTCGTTCAGTTTGGATCGCCGTTTTGCTGTGCAGGACTTACCGGATGAACTTCAACTGCCGCTCCTCAGCAACATGGTCGTCCCTCGTATCGTCTCTTCGAGCATGACACCGACGATTCAGGCTGGCGACAGGCTTGAACTCAGTCCTCCGACCTCTCTGACCGTTGGCTCGATCGTTGTATTTCGGAATGGCTCTCTGCTCGTCTGCCACCGCATTACCTCTATCGATCCACGAGGCACCCTCCTGACCAGAGGCGACGCAACAGAAAGCAGCTGCGAGATCGTCGAGCCAAGCTCTGTAATCGGAATAGTTACGGGAGTGCTGCGCGAGGGCACTTACATATCATTCGGACAAGGCCTACCGGCAGTATCCGCCTCGGAACAACAGAATAGCCTCAAGACTCAGGCGTGGGCTGTGGTCGTCCAATCTGGCACCAGGACTATTCATGCGCTCGCGAGACTTTCCATCTTCCAGCATCTTCTGGCCCTGCTACTCCGATGGGTAGCCACGGTTGATGTCCTTGCCCCTGCACCACTCCGATCTCTCCCCTCTCACTCCAAGATCGCCTCGCTCACATTCCCAATATCCCCGCACATGGCCGACCTTCTTGCTGCGTCCAACAGACAGAAGCAAGCAAATTATGTCGTCCGGCTGGGGCCCTGGCGGGTAGCACAATACGATCCGGCTACAGCATCTCTCCTGCTCCGTCAATCTTTCCGGGATGCCGGTCTCGAGCCATTCTTTCTGACAATGCTGCATTGAACAGCGAGACACCCGAATAGTATCCAAACAAGTCCCCAAGTGCATAACTCTCCCGCAGGATGCTCAAAAAGATCGTCCAGCAAGGCCGCAGCCGATGAACGCACCGGAGGCGTACCCTCAGGGGTACATTGAGGATGCGTTCAAGGCGAGAACGCCGCTGGCGGACTTTTTCAGCATCCTGCTGAAACGCACATCCTTTTGCCGGTTCTCTCCGTAGGATGCTATAGTCGTGGCGGACATGGGGCGATCCTGGATTTTCGTTACAGTCTGACGTTCGTTCGTTATGGATACACCCTCACAGCAAGCCACCTCTACGATTGATCCGACCCTACTGGCCCGCGTGGCTAAAGGTGATCACCAGGCTTTCAGCCAACTCTATGACCATTCGAGCACGCTCTTGTTTACGCTGGCAGTGAGGATCTTGGGAAATCACGAGGAGGCTGCAGAACTCTTGCAGGATGTCTATTTGGAAGTCTGGCGAAAGGTCTCTCGCTATGACGTCGGGCGGGGAACACCGATTGCATGGCTGATCACCCTCACCAAGAGCCGTGCCATAGACCGGCTACGCGCCAGAACCGCGCGAGGCCATCACACTACGGGCTCGGTGGAAGCCGGGACTGCGACGCAGCTAACCGATGAGGGCCCGAGTCCGTTTGAAACGAAAGCCGATCAAGAACTCCGTACTGCGGTAATAACGGCTGTGGCGGGATTGCCCCAGGCCCAGCAACAAGCGATTGAATTGGCCTACTATGAGGGACTCTCCCATACCGAGATCGCGTCGCGGTTGAACCAGCCGCTCGGTACTGTGAAAACCAGAATCAAACTTGGGATGTCCAAACTCCGGGAGGTTCTCCAACAGTGGCGGAACACTGGTGATCTGCAATGACACACGAAGAACTTGAAGCATCAGTTCCCTTGTATGCCGCAGGCGCCCTGGACCGAACCGAGCGACAGGCACTGGAAGCCCACTTACTCTCCGGCTGCAGCGCCTGTCATGCTGCGCTGAAGGACTATCAATCCATCGCGGCGCTCCTCCCGCTGAGCCTCAGTCCGATCAAGCCCCCACAGGCCCTCAAATCCAAGATCATGGCTGAGCGAGGCCCGGCGCCGGTTCCAGTGGAACTGCCGCCAAAGGTCGAACCGGTCCGGCAGAGTTTGGAACCGGGTGAATGGATGGACCATCTCTTTCCTCCTGTGGCCCCTGCCAAATCATCGTCACTACCATGGGCTCTTGGCATCGCAGCAGTCCTGGTCGTGGCAGTCGTCGGGCTACTCGTGTGGAATATTTCGACACAACGTTCCATCGACACATCGAACATCAACCAACTCGAAGCCTCGCTCAAGGACAAGTCGGCAGCGCTAACCGCTGCGCAGCGCGAGGCCAAGGAACAGGCCAAAACCCTCGACGAATTGCGCGACGAACTGCAGCGGAGAACGCACGAAATAACGGTGGCCAAGGAACAACTGGCCCTGCGTGAGACTGAGCTGGAAGAGGCGCATACACAATTGACCCAGCGCAACGGGAGTCGCACTATCGCGACTCCGCAAGACGAGTTCGCCACCCTGCTTCGAAGTCCCAACATTAAGGCCGTGTCTCTCGCCGGATCGGACGTGGCGAAGCAAGCCGTAGGATTCCTGCTGTACGATTCTCGAACGCAAAACGCTTGGCTCTACTCTGTGAACCTCCCGGAATGCCCCGCTGGTACGACCTACCAACTATGGGCTGTTCACGACAAACCGGTGGGTATTGGAACGTTTCGCATGAATGCCGGAGAAACCGCTCGCCTCCTGGTTAAAAAGCTGCCGACCTTCAACGAGGCGAAGAACTTTGCTGTCAGCCTTGAGCCCTCGGGCGGCAGCCCGCAACCGACTGGACAGATATACCTCTTGAGCCGGTCATAGCAGGATGCTGAAAAAGCGGCGGGATGGCTGAGCCGATCCCCGTGCTCGCGGAACGCGCACGATCGGAAGGTGCTCGTTCGACGCGCGCAGATGGGATCAGTCCAGCCACCCCTTATGAACGAAAGAGTTCTTACTGTGCCGACGGATGAACAGAATCAGGACGTGACCTTCATGCGGGCGGCGATCGAGGAAGCTGCCCGCGCTACGGCGATCTCAGAAATTCCTATCGCGGCGCTTCTGGTCCACAACGGCGCGATACTCGCCCGCTCCCACAATTATCGCGAAACCTGGCAAGACCCCACCGCCCACGCCGAGATGATCGTCATCCGTGAGACAGCGAAAGCCCTCGGCAGCTGGCGGCTCATTGACACGACTCTCTATGTGACTCTCGAACCCTGCGCCATGTGCCTTGGCGCCATCATCCTTGCGCGGATTCCCCGTCTGGTCTTCGGCGCCCGAGACCCCAAGGCCGGCGCCTGTGGATCGGTGATGGATTTCACAAATGAACCCCGCTTGAATCACCGTGTCGAGGTGGCAGGAGGAGTTCTGGAAGAAGAAAGCCAGGCACTGCTCAAACAATTCTTTCGACGATTACGGACCGAATGACACGCCTTTCTCCAGCCTTAAGCCTCCAACCTCTAACATCCCCCCAGCCTCAAACCTCCTCGGCGGTCTGTGCGCTCACGTTCCAATCCTTTCCGTAGAGGGCCACTGCTCCTTGCCAGCCGCCACCACAGGCAAGCCATCGAATCATCCATCCTGGCTGGAGCCCTGCCCCGTCGGGTGGACACACCCCCGAGCCCGTCGCATCGGGTGGAGTGAAGACCTCGCAGCTACGCAGTGACAGTAGGCCAACCCCTTGACCTTTTAGTACCGCTTCCTTGGCTACCCAGTAGCGATAGAACTGCTGCACCCGGGCAAGTCCGGACCGGCTCATGATCTCCTGATATTCAACGGGCGAATAAAACCGTTCGGCGAGCTTGTCGACCTCGGCCTTGTCCCTTACCTCTTCGAGATCGATCCCGACATCCTGTCCCCGGGTCACAGCAATGAGCATACGCCCGCGAGAATGAGATAGATTGAAACGGAGTTCGTGCTGGTTCCCCTGCTCATCCAACAAGGCTGGTTTGCCGGTCGCGCCGGCTTGGAACCGCAATGCCGCCGGATCGAGTCCGGTGTAGCGAGCAAGCACAGCCCGCAAACCGCCATGCGCGAGGCCGTATCGGATCTGATCTTCCCGGCGGATGAACCGAGCAGCCCTTCCACACTCTTCCTCGCTCAGCCAGGCACGGCAACGTTTCAACACCGCGGCGTTTCCATCAAGAGAAAAGCCCCAAACATGAACAGTCCGGCCGACCAGTCTGAGTGGCAGAGAATGATCTGCCGTCGTCAGTCCTTCAATGGACGGGAAGGCCACGACCGGCTCAGCTATGCTAGGATTCATTGATACGTTCCCGGTTCAGGGGATTGAAAAATCAGACTCTCCAGGGTAAGCTCCCACAGCCGATCGCAGCGATGCTACTTATGCCAGCAACCCTACCTCGGCGTGAGGAAAGTTCTACCTAGCGGAGAGGTGCGAGAGTGGCCGAATCGGGCAGTCTCGAAAACTGCTGTCCTGGCAACGGGACCGTGGGTTCGATCCCCACCCTCTCCGCCAATTTGTAACAGGTTTCACGGCCAGGCCCGACTTACTCAGGCCTGGTACCTCCCCCCACTGTAACCGGTAGCCGCAAATCTTCATAGCCACTGCCCAGCATCCCTGCCTCAGAAGATTCCGCCTTCCAGTCCGTCCCAGATCATGGAACAGTACCCCTGACATGTCCAGCCGCTTCCTGAAGGCAGTCCAATCATGCTCAAGACTCTTCACGCGCTGGCCCTTTCGCACACATCATCCGTGGGCTGCTTGAATATTCACAGCTTCATACTTCCTTCGCTTTTAACATCACCTTCAAGAAATCATCCGGTTATTTCCGGACGACGTGACATATGCGTTTGGGCCGGCTCAGGCTCCAGACGAATATAGTACTACTCCATATCCATGTGCATATCCCACTGAAAGGAGAGAATCTCTCCTTCTCCTGTACCCTCCTTGAGCGCCGGCCTAGAACCAGCCCCGCTGAGGGGCGAGCCCGCCGGCCGCCGGCGTATCGCAACAGCGGATCGGCGATTGCAGCACAAGAGTCATGAATAATGCGGGCGAGCTGCTCCAACGAAGAATCTCTTGTGGACTGTTGATGCTAACGGTTAGAGGATCCTCGACATAACAAGAATGATGACGGACCACAGTAGGATGGACAATCCAACTCCCAAGCTGATTCCCTTTGCGGGACCGAGGGAATCAGCTTCAGATTCCTCCTCAGGAACGTTCAATACCGAAACCGGTGCAAGAGAGCGGTGCCGAGTCCTGAGGCCTTGAGTGGCATCAAGGACTTCATGATCGACAGCCAAATTACCCCATGATTGAGGATACTTCCGTATTTCTTGTTTGTGTTTCAGGTTCATCCTTGTCCCTCCTTTAGTTGCGCACATCTTGCGTCGAGTGCCTATTACAACGTTGGATGACGTCGGATCGCCTCTCGGCCGGCCTCTCGTAGACCGCGAACTTATGGGGTAAATGCATGACTCAAGCCATGAAGAGGGGTGGTCATACAAAGAGATTACCCCGAGTCATGGCCAAGCGCCATAACCCTAAGTGGGGCACTCAGCCTCCCAAAGCGGTATCTCGGGGATATGCCTTCTGAATACAGGAGAGTCGCTTGTCGGTAGCGGATTGAGTGAGGCGCTACTGCAAGGGGCCATGAGCAGATACCTTACTAGCAGACTGTTGACAAAGTCCGCCAGCAGGGGGAGGGATGGCCCGGTGAGTCCCCTGTGCTCGCGCAACGCGCGGCCTCAGAAGGCCCTCGTTGGACGCGCGCAGTGGGGGACTCATCCGGGCCATCCCTAGGATAAAGTAAACGAACGAGATTGGAAGACCTATCTTAGATCGCTTGCTGTGGCCTTGCCCGTGGCAACGGCGCGTCTTGACGCGCCGGGGTTGGGTGGGTGAGAAGGCTAGCCTTTCTGAACAGCCTGCGATGGCTTCTGAAAGGGGCTGCGAGTATCCAGACCTTGTGTGTCTGTTCTGTTCAAGTAGTTTGTCGACACCCTGCTAGACACATAAATTTGTTGTGCGGGACATGGGAAGAATTCGAAAGGACCCTTAGCTGTGGATAAGTATTGTGATCTAGGGGTGATCTCTGGGTATTCCGGCAAGTACACCCGTACCAACCGAACGCGAATAGTCGAGTCAATAGCAAATGTGGATTATTGCCCCGGATGACTTCGATGACCACAACATATAGCGGGTCGGATTTGTGAGGCCCAATGCCCAAAAAATAGGCACCGTGCTATCCGGGAGGTTACTCCGGCCCATTCTGCACTCGAGCCCAATGTTATACACAGGATTATCCCCAGAAGATGGGGACTACCCAATCTAGTGGCAACCGGACGGACTCAGAATGCCAGGTACGAAGCTCATGACCGGCAGTGCGTTACAAGCCTGAGTAAACCTTAGCCCTTTCGAGGTGGCCATCTCCCCACGAAAGCTGCATAGATTTTCAGGCTCTTCAACAGTACTTTTACAGCAAGAAGCAGGATTCATGGGGCGTCTGCGTGATGTGAGGCATAGACAAATCCTGTGAGAGCTTCCAGCGGAAAATTCGTAGATAGCTGGCAGCAGCAGATCCGCACGAGACATTGTCCCTGTTGCGGATATCAGTTGATCAGGCTTGATCTCGCAACAGGCTGGATCTGCCCTGCGGATGGATGAGTGGACAAGAGCACAATCACCAAGAGAAGAGGCCCATCATGAATGATACGGTCCTCCATGATATTCGGGGCGGTTTTTTTCTGATGGCGGGCTTGGCCGCATTGGCCCTCATCTGTACTATCGCCGCGTTAAGTGCTGTCTTGCGTCCGACTCGATGGGCTGACCGCAAGCTCGCCCAATTCTAACCGGTGTGGCCCTCGTTCCTAGTCCTTCAGTCCGGCACTGGCCCGCTTCACACACCTACCATCGCCGCCGAAGAGACAGGGCGTGGATGGTGCACAGGCCTTGGGTTCCCGTCTGCCTACCCCATCTGACTAGTGTCGCTTGACATCTGCGCCTTTTCCATTAATGCGCGCCGGAGCTCCACCATCGCCAAGGTATCCCGGGCACAGTATCGCAGCAGCGCCTCTTCAATCGTCGCCCGCTCAACCCAATCCGTTTCGACAAAGACCATACGGTAGTACTCACTGGCCGCATGTCCTCCTTCTTTGATCGCCAGGTCGTCATACCTTAGCGATGGGATGAGAGCGGGAAGAACCTCCTTCAGTGAGTAAGATCCATTGAAACGTGGATGATAGTAATGATCGCGTACGATGGGATGCAGATCCCAGATGCGTTGCACCAGTGCTCGGAGAGCCGTTCGCAACGTAGGAAGCGCCTCCGCCAGCTGCTCGATGACGGACTTTTCATAGGCCGAGTACACACAGATGCTCCCTTTGCTTCCAAGCGAAGCCAGCAGAGCCTCAGCAAGGACGTTCCGGGGATCGCTCAGGTTCTTATGCAGAAACTCCTCGTGCTGCAGTTCGCCGGTTGCCTGCTCGATATGATTCGACCACTGGACCGGTAAGGCTTGATAGGGTCTCGTTTCCAAAAATCGCGGCACCGGCAGCATCACCGTTTCAAAATCGAGGTGATGTACCGGATATTGGACCGCCTTCAGCACAGGACCCAGTTTCGGTGACACCCACTCAATATTCTCCTTCACACGACGCTGGACCGCGGACAGCTTCGTGCCAACTGGTATCTCATCGATTGTCATCACCCCCTGCTGAGTCAACTGATCGACCACCTGCTTCGATCCAGGCAAGTAATGAATCCACCGAGCCGGCTTGTCTTTGGTGCAATGGTCCCAGAAGGGGCAATCATAGGGTGTGTGACAATGGCGATCCGGTTCAATGGCAGGAGGTTCCGTCTGGAGTAACATACGACCCATCTCGGCCAACCGCTCAGGTACCTGAGCCCGCCGTTGCGCGACAGCCTCCGATAGGTCCTGAATCGCAAACAATTCAGTCAGATCAATCGCGCCATTCCGGTAGAGGTACCCGGTATTGATATGCATGAGACAGACGGACGCGAGCGCCAGGCCCGCCCCTAATATCACTTCGCTTTGAACGGCGAGGTCTTCGAGGTGCACGTCCTTGACCCTGGTCGAAGACTTGACCTCGATCAGACGCCAGCCACGAAATTGTCCCTCTTCGGTCCTGACACGCGCCAGCACATCTGCGCGAATCAGCACCCCACCGTGCACAAATGCCCCTTCGAAGATGGCAGGCACGGCAAGGTCCTGGACCAGTGCGGCAGTCTGCTCAAGCGCTGCTTCTGATTGGCGATACCCAGCCGTCACCAGGATACCGCCAGGAAAACGGCTCCGTGCCAATTCTCCAACTTCTGTTCCCATATCGAACATCGCCTGAGTTGCCGCATCCGGCTTCGTCGCCAGAGACGGATGATGGACTTCGAGGTACAGACGCTTATGACATTGAAGGCCTGACAGGAATTTTGACTTTGACAGGCGCAAAGCCTTCAGAGGAGCCGTCGGCGAGAGATCGCTGAGTTCACTCATGATCAATAGACCCTAAACGGCCAGACCGGCGTTTGTCCAGCCCGATAGCCTCGCGAGAATCGCGAGGCGGCTGAGACTGGTTGATCTGGTTTGTTTTGTTTATCTGGTTGGTCTTGTATAACCAAACAAACGAGACAAACCAAATAAACCAAGTAACTGTCTGCTTCATCCTGCTAGGATGCTGAGCGCATGGCATCTCGCGTTGCACAGATCAGAAGCTCCGTCCTGACCCTTGCCTTACCAGTCACGGTCAGCACCCTGCTCCAACGTACCGAGGGTATCGCCGCCGTGTTCCTCGTCGGCGGTCTCGGCGCTACATCCATTGCAGCGGTCGGACTCGGCCAGTTGCTGGCCTTCATGGCCACCACACTCGTTTCCGGATTATCGGTGGGTGCGAATGTCCTCATCGCCCAACTCTGGGGTGCTCGCCGGACCAAAGACGTCGGGGAGGCTGCCACCCATCTCCTGGGATTGGCCGCTATCATATCCTGCATGCTCATGGCACTCGGTTGGTCCCTGAATCGTGTCCTCATGAATCTGCTTGGCGCAGAGAACGACGTCATCTCACTGGCCCTTCCCTATTCGAACCTCATCTTCCTGGTCATTCCCTGTACGATCTTCTTGCAGGTGCTCTCATCGATCATGCAAGGCACCGGAGACACCAAGACTCCGATGTATGCCTTGATCGTGATCAATCTCCTCTATCTGACAATCGCCTACCCCCTGATCTACGGACTCTGGGGTTTCCCTGCCTGGGGCATCACGGGAGCAGCAGTTGCAACGGGGGTTGCGGAAGCAGCAGGCGTGGTCTATCTGCTCTGGGCCTGCCGAACGCTCTTCAAGAAATCTTTCCATATTAGATACGATCTCCTCCGCTCCACCTGGCAGATCGGAGCCTCGGTCTCCGGCGAGCGAATGTTTCAACAGACGGGAATCATCCTCTATACGAAAATCGTCCTGCTCTACGGCACGGTGACGTACGCCGCCCATCAAGTCGGCCTGTCGATCGAATCTCTATCGTTCCTGCCAGGCTACGGCTTCGCGATCGCGGCAGCCACGATGGTGGGCCAGAGTATCGGCGCGGGAAAGTATGTCCGGGCCAAACTCGAAAACTGGGAAGCCAACCGTCTGGCCACGATAGCCATGGCCGCAATGGGCGTCCTCTTCTTTTTCTTTCCTTACCTACTTCTGCGAGCCTTTACCAATGACGAAGCGGTCGTCGAACTCGGGACGATATTCCTGCGTATCGTGGCAATCTTACAGATCCCGCTCGCACTCACCATGGTTCTGGCCGGCTCGTTGCGTGGAGCAGGCGATACCAGGTTCATCATGGTAACGACGACGATCGGCATGTGGGGAGTCCGCATACCGCTCGCGATGATCGCAGGGCCTTGGCTCGCACTCGATGTGCTCTTCGTGTGGAGCGCGATGATCGTCGACTGGACCGTTCGGATGGGACTCTTGCTGTGGCGCTACCGGTCGGAACGGTGGAAGGAGATTCAGGTGATTCGCTGAGTGCAGGGTTTGAGGTTCGAGGCTGAAGGCTGAAAGCATGAGGCGGGATTTTCCTGTTGCATTCAATATTAAATAATTAGTACGTTACTTCACATGACAATCGAGGCACCACACGGTGCCTACTAGCTGGAGTCGGACGCAGTTTCAATTCTGCCCGAATTACGGCACTCGTACCAACACCATCACATCGGGAGGGGGATCATTATGAAAACGAAAGCGATTTTTTACCACGCGGGCTGTCCGGTATGCGTTGCGGCTGAACAGAGCGTCGCCAACGCTCTGGATCCGGCGAAATATACGGTGGAGCACGTTCACCTCGGCACGAGCAAGGCGCGGATAAAAGAAGCTGAAGCTGCCGGCGTGAAGTCTGTGCCGGCCTTAGTGATGAATGGCGCGGCGTTTCACATTAACTTCGGCGCCGGCATTGACGCATTGAAGTAACCACGGCAGTTTTCTGACGGCACTGAATGCAGGGGGCGTGCCTCACGGCACGCCCCCTTGTTGTTTCCCACCGAGGAGCGCAGCGCCCGGTCCACTGGACTAGGGTTCACCTGCCACCTGCGAAATTGCCGCCTCGGGGGTTTCAGCCTGAACCGTGCGGACCATTTCGAATCCGCGCCGGACGAGATTCCTCTCCCGCCATGTGTTTCCTTTGAGCCCTGGTATGAGACTGAGCGCACAATATCCCACGACGAGATGAAGATAGATCAGAGCTTGAGCGACACCCGGTTCGAATTTGTCGGTACCGGGGTCGACCAGTGACAGGGATAAGTACAGGGCGACCCAAAGAGCGGCCAAGCCCCAGAGCTGCTTGGCGAGCATCCATATCGGCCCGGCAGATGCCGCCGGCCAGGAGAAGCCGACCTTCACAGCTTCGAGACCCTGGACTGGGTGTCGATACACATTGAATGTCTTCATGCACCCACCATTGGAAGAGCCAACGGCTGCGCCTCAGCCGCGCGTGGCATGCCGCAGGAAACGAAGCGGGGACTAGGCTGAACGGCGCATTGCCACCTTTGCAGCATGTGCGGTCGAGCCCCTCGTACGCCGGAGAGAGTTCTTGATCAGACGAATCTCTACTTTGTAGCCAAGAGCCTTCGCATACTTTTGAAGCGTGGCGATCGAGGGAGAATGCTTCGGTTCGGCTGACTCCAGACGCGCAATGGCCGATTGAGTCGTGCCAATGCGAGCCGCAACTTCCGCCTGTGTAAGGCCGGACCCTGCCCTTGCCTTCAACAGCTCATCGAGAAATGCAAACTCCTCGGCCAAGTCATCATAGGCCTTCTTCACATCCGGACGCACAAGCGCACGTACTTTGAATCGCTTGAGAGTGTTAGTCATGCTTTACCTCCTTCATCCGCCGCCGCGCGAGGTCAAGTTCCCTGGATGGTGTCTTCTCCGTCTTCTTCACGAACTGGTGAAGAAAAATAACTCGGCGGCCGACCACGGTGCAATACAACACCCGCGCAATTCCCTCTGCAGCCTTGATCCCAAGTTCAAAAATCCCTCCGCCCATGGCCCGAGTGTGCGGCATACCAAGATCTGGGCCATAAGTCTCCATCTTCTCGGCATACAGGAGAAAACGAGCAAGAATACCGGCCGGCAGAGCGAGAATTTCTTCTTCTACTCGTTGACTGTAGAAGGATATGGCCCAGATCACGATTACACTATAGCATATCCGCTATAACTTGAATACCATCTCATACGTCTCCCAGAGCATCCAACAATCAATGGCTCCTGGAACCTTTTCAGCTCCACCCTTGGAGGACCCAACGGTTGCGACTCAGCCACGTGCGTCACAGCAGCAGAAACCCACGGGGTCGGAAACATTCTACGCTATGACCAGTTCCATGACTGACCGACAAGCTGAACACTCCCCTCCACGTCCGCACATCGATAGAAATGCAGAATGTCCCGATTTTCGACTCTGCGCGCGTCGAACGAGCACATTCCTATCGTGCGCGTTCTGCGAGCAAGAAGGATGGTTGCCTGTCCCCTCGCCTCCCCTGCTAGCAATTCTTTGGCCTCGTGTCCTTCCCCGTTCCGATCGTCACCTCGATTCTCGTCACCCCCTTCACGTTCGCGCACAGATCTCCAAGCCCCGGGGTGACTAATCGAAACGGTCCGCCCTTCGATTCCGGCAACGGTGCTCCATCGAGCTCATAGACCAACACCCCGAATGATTTAGCCTGCTCCAGCGTGAGACAGGCTGAATACTTTCCGTCTCCCGAATGTACCGCCACATGATCGGCCTTGATCGCCAGGGCCGGGACATCCAGCAAAGCTTTGAGGCGAATCCCTTTGCCCTGCATACCTGGCATCACGGTCGAAATATCGAGATGCTGTTCTGCCGGTAACGATGCGATCGCAACACGATCGAGCGAGACAGGCTGCACCACCGCCCCCTCGATCCGCAGGATGCCGGGACCGGTTCGATCCCGCTCCGTGATGGTCTTTATGACGGCCGTCAGCATATCGTTCAGCGGCGTCGGGATGCCGAATTGCCGTCCGAGCTTCGCGACATACCCATTGAGAAATTCGATCTCAGTCGGGCGACCGGCCTTCCAATCGTCATACATCGAGGTATGGATATCCCGAATCTCCTGAGTCCAACGCACGACCTTGTCCGCCATATCGGCAGCAAGCGGTACCTTCGCTGTGGCCGCCACTGCCACAATTTCACCCACGAGCTGGTGAATCACTCGCAGCATCTCGGGATGATCGAGCGCCTTGGCCACCTTGTCGTCGATCAACACGGTCAAGGGGTTGAAGACACAATTCCAACAAAGCTTCTCCCACTTGCTACGCCTGATGTCGTCGACCAGCTGGCAAGGAATCCCCGCCTGCTTGAAGAGGTCCGCGATGGCCAACAGGCGAGCGCTGTGATGGCCCATCATCTCTCCAATCGCCACAGCCCCCTTCTTATAATGATCGATGACGCCCGGCTCAGCGATCTTGGAATAGATATAGGCGATCCCGCCGACGACGCAATCCCGGTGAAAACGCGCCACGATACGGTCTTCGGTGTCGACTCCATTCTGCAGGGTTAGGATGACGGTCCGATCCGTCAGGACCGGCTCGATTTGGGTGAACACCTCATCCAGATCATAGGCCTTGACGGAAAGGATGATCAGATCCGGCTTCGGGAGATCTCGCGGATCGGACGCAGCCGGTGGATGGACGGTGAAGGAACCCTGGGCACTGCGGATCGTGAGGCCATTCTGCTTGACTGCTGCGAGCGTCTTGGGCCGGAGCAGGAACGACACGGAAATATTCGCTTGTGCCAACTGTGCGCCGAAAAATCCACCGACTGACCCAGCCCCGACCATGAGAATCTGTTTCATCATTCACCTCACATAAGAAAGGGAGGCGTACTATACCACGCAGATTCGCCACCTCGAAATGCGCTAGAATCGACGCCGGTTGATAGGTAGATAGGCTGAAGGCTGTTAGGGGGCCGGAGATCACCTGGGTAACTAAGAATGGCCACCGACGAGCAGATTCTTCTCGCCCGCGCACACCTCGCCTCCGCCCGGAACGTGACTATCCTCACAGGAGCTGGCATTTCTGCCGATAGTGGCGTACCGACATTCCGAGGAATTGATGGTTTGTGGCGCAATTTTCGCGCGGAAGATCTCGCAACCCCGGAGGCCTTTGAGCGGGACCCTCGGCTGGTCTGGGAATGGTACAACTGGCGGAGAGAATTGATCGCCACCAAACAGCCGAATCCTGCCCATGACGCGCTCGTGGAGCTTGAACGGCAATGGACTGATCATATGTGGCTGATTACGCAAAATGTTGACGGACTCCATCGCGCCGCCGGGTCACAACGCCTCTCCGAGATTCACGGCAATATCTGGAAGGTTCGCTGTACAGGCTGCGGCGACATCTCTGAAAACCGGGAGGTCCCTCTTTCCATCTTACCGACCTGCCGGCTGTGCCATGCACAACTTCGGCCCCATATCGTCTGGTTTGGAGAATCGCTCTGGGAGGAAGACCTGCGTCGCTGTGACCAGGCCATCCGTAGCTGCGACCTCCTCCTTGTGATCGGCACGTCAGGAGTCGTCTACCCAGCCGCAGGCTTTGCGTCAGTCGCAAAGACAGTCGGAGCACTGGTCATTGAGATCAATCTCGAGAGCACCCCGCAATCGAACCTCGTTGACCTCTCGCTGCAAGGCCGCGCAAAAGATCTGGTTCCGCAGCTGCTTTAACCCGGTCTGTTCGGTCTATCTGGTCTATTCGGTCTGTCTCGTGTGATCGGTTTGAAAACTAACCAGATCGACCAAATGAACCAGATAGACCGTTTTTAACGTCCTAACAGTGGAAGCAGTTCCTCTAAGGTTCGAATCACATGCCCGCCCGGCGCCTGAGTGCGCCCTGTCCGATCCAACAACACGCCGGTCAGCCCAGCCCTTGTTGCGCCTTCCAGATCATCCCGGACACTGTCACCCACATGCATCGCTTCGTCCGGATCGAATGCGTGTTTTTCAAGCGCGATTTCGAAAATCTTCGATGCCGGCTTGGCAGCCTTGGCGAGGCTTGCAATGGTGACGGTATCGAAGAACCCGTCGATTCCGAGCCCCCGCATTACAGGGAAAAGCCGAGAGTCGAAGTTGGACAGGATCCCCAGCTCGAACCCCTCTTCACGCAGCCTGGTCATCACGGCATGAGTTTCGGGAAACAAGACCCAGGAATGAGGATCTTCAAACACCTGAAACACCCGCTCGAAAAATTCATCGAACCGCGCGAACATCCCGACGCGATAAAACACGTTGTGCACGATGTCGAACCACCACAGCCGCTCACATTCCTTTAACCTGGCAGGAACGGTTGTGGAAAACACCGGCGGCGGCGCGTCGCGAAATGCGCGCTGAAAGGCTTGCGTAATCAATGCCTGGGAATCAGGAGTCTGCCGAAACCCATGCTGAACTGCATGAGTCAAGTAGATCTCCGCCACTGAGCCCTTGACGTGAAACAGGGTCTCGGCTGCATCGAAAAAGATGACCTGGATAGGGGTTTTCATTGGTCGTACATTCCTACTGCGGCTGAATTGTAGTCAGTTCAAAAATCTGAAGTCAAAACGCGCATCTATCATGCGATTTCTTGACAAAGAATACCCCCACTGTTAGCTTCGATATAGTTCAATAACATTGGAGGGTTAGGTGGCTTCGACCATCTTTGTCGTCGACAGTAGTCCCGCCGTCCGCCGGTTGGTGGAGGAGATCTCGAAACCGGAAGGATGCGATGTCGTGGGATTCCAGGATGGCCCAACAGCCTTGGAAGCGGCACGCCGGATGAGTCCGAATCTCATCATCGCGGACTATCATTTGGAGAGCATGACCTTCTCGGGGTTCTGCAAAGAAATCCACAAGCTGGATAACCTGGCAGAAACCTATATCGTCTCCCTCACCAGCCCTTCCGATCGTGTGGATGAAGGCCACCTCCGTTCGCTGGGGGTGAAGGCCTTTCTTAACAAACCGTTTCAGTCCGAAAGCCTCATCGACGTGATCAAGGACTTGGAAACACAGCAGGCATCCAGAAAGAACGGAACAAAGAAGAAGTCTCGCTCCTGGCCTCCCGTCTCAAGCTCAACCGACTTCGATGATGACGCCCTCGACAATGACAACGTAACCGAGGAAGAAGAGGAACAGGCCATCACACACAACCCCCAACCGAAAGATCCCCCCGTGACTACCACCAGCGCAACACAGGCCTCAACAGCCGGCCCGGAAGAAGCGATGAAGGGCCTCTTTGGTCAACTCCTTCAGTCCATGTCGGAACGGACGGAAAAAAAGATTGTCGAGCTGCTCCCCAAGATGGTAGGGAAAGATCTCGCAACCCTCGTCGCCAAAGCGGTGGAAACAGAGGTACGCACACAAATGGGCGAGGCCATCTCGGAAACGCGGTTGACTCAGGCGCTTGAACCGTTGATCATGGGAGCGTTTCCGAAAATCCTCTCACAGGAAATGTCTCTCTTCACACCCATCATTCGTCAGAGCATTTCCGAAGTCGCGAGCCCCCTGATCAAAGAGCGCATCGATCAATTCGTCCGCGAAGAACTCAACGCTGTGCGCACCGCCCTGTCCGATATGGTACGGGGGGAACTCCAATCACTTGAGGGACTCGTCAAAGCAGAGATTCAAGAGGCCGCCGCCAAACAGACTTCTGGTGTGGTTGAAGCCCTCGTTCAGACAACGGCCCAAACGCAGGTTGAACAGGCCGTTCTACATCTCGTACCAAACCTAGCCGAAGAGCAGATTAAAGCGGAGATTTCACGCCTCACACGAGCTGCCTAGCAGGATGCTGAAAAAGTCTGCCAGCTCTCGGGAAGGTTGAGGTTTAGGCTAAGGTTAAGGCGGAGATGGAAAGAGTCTGATCTTTGCTCAACCTCGACCTTAGCCTCAACCTGCTTCGCTTTACCCTTTCTTGCCCTTCTTAGCCTTCCCCCGACTGGCTGCCACCAAGGCCTTCTTCCGTGCAATATTCTTTCGATGCTTCTTTCTCGTCTTACGGTCTTTCTCACGCCCTGTGGCCATAGTCTCTCCAAATTGTAAAAAGTGGAAGCGGAACGAATCCTTCGCCCTCGCCTTGTGTGGGTCTGTATAACATAGGGCTCGGCACCCCTCAAGTCGAGAATGCAGCTGGACAGGCTTTTTCAGCGTTCTCAGGGATACGCCTATCTGTGTCTCCCACGTCGCTTTGAGAGGGCGCCATCCGCATGCTAAGATGCCACGCGTTTCAAGCGGGGCGTGAAACCGCACGGCAGTTGACCCTCATAAAACCCGTGAAGCGTATCTCGTGAAGCGTCGTTCGTTTCCGGATTCTGACGTTTCACGCTTCACGCTTCACGCTTCACGAACGACGGATGAAAACTTGATGAGCACACCTCAGCTCGATAAAATCTACGACCCCAAAGCGGTCGAAGCGCGTTGGTCTCAGGTCTGGAGCCAGCAGGGCTATTTCCATGCCTCGCCGACTCATCCAGGCCAACCATACTGCATCGTGATTCCGCCACCCAACATCACAGGCTCACTCCATGTCGGCCATGCGTTGAACCATTCCCTACAGGACATACTGATACGCTGGCGACGTATGCAGGGCCTCAATGTGCTCTGGCTTCCGGGCACTGATCATGCCGGGATTGCCACACAGAACGTCGTGGAAAAGCAGCTCATGGCCGAAGGCCTTTCCCGGGAATCCCTTGGACGCGAACGTTTCATCGAGCGGGTCTGGCAATGGAAGGCGGCCTCTGGAGACACTATTATCCGTCAACAGAAACGGCTCGGAGAGTCCTGCGATTGGGATCGTCTCCGCTTCACCATGGATGAAGGGCTCTCGAAAGCCGTGCTCGAAGTCTTTGTGCGGCTTTATGAAGATGGACTAATCTATCGTGGAGAACGTCTGATCAATTGGTGCCCGCGCTGTCTGACGGCTCTGTCGGACATCGAAGTTGAGCATGAAGATGTGAAAGGGAAGCTCTACCATATCCGCTACCCTCTTGTGGACGACCCACACCATACCCTTATCGTGGCCACGACACGACCGGAGACGATGCTGGGCGACACGGCAGTCGCAGTCCATCCCGACGACCCGCGTTATCGCCATCTCATCGGGAGAAAAGTCCGTTTGCCGTTGACCACACGTGAAATTCCAGTTGTGGGCGATCCGATCTTGGTGGACCTCGAGTTCGGCACCGGCGCCGTGAAAATTACTCCGGCTCACGACTTCAACGACTTTGAGGCTGGTGAGCGCCACAAGCTACCGCGAATTTCTATTTTCACCGCACGAGCTGAAATGGACGGGGTTGGACTCCACGAAGCCCAAGTTGATCCGTCGTTGAATCTCGCGTGCAAGCCTGTCCAAAAAGCACGCTCAGCTGTGGTGGACGCCTTAACAGAACGCGGTCATCTTGAGAAGGTCGAAGACCACAAGATGGCGCTCGGGAAATGCTATCGCTGCAAGACAGTGGTCGAGCCCTACCTGTCTCCTCAGTGGTTCGTAAAGATTCAGCCACTGGCCACACCAGCGATCGAAGCTGTCGAAACCGGAAAGATTCGGATCATCCCGGAAGGCTGGACCAATAACTATCTCGGTTGGATGCGGGACATCAAAGACTGGTGTGTCTCACGACAAATTTGGTGGGGGCATCAGATTCCTGCGTGGTACTGCACGAAATGCAACCACGACCATATATTAAAGGCCGGGCACTCCGTCGGAACATCAGGAGAAGATGACCTCCCTCCCGAAGTGACAATATGGCAGTATACGTTCACGCAAGAAGCGCAACCGATCGTGTCACGGTCTGCCCCCGCACAGTGTCCCGAATGTGGCGGTCAGGATTTTTTGCGAGACCCCGATGTCCTCGATACCTGGTTCTCCTCTGCCCTCTGGCCCTTCTCTACACTGGGATGGCCTGACCGCACGCCTGAGTTGAAGACCTACTATCCGACTTCGACCCTCGTCACCGGACTCGACATTCTGTTTTTCTGGGTTGCCCGCATGATCATGATGGGCCTGAAATTCATGGGCGATGTCCCCTTTCGTGATATCTATATCCATGCCCTTGTCCGTGATGCCGACGGGCAGAAAATGAGCAAGTCGAAAGGCAATGTCATTGATCCGTTGCATGTGATGGAGCAGTTCGGCACCGACGCGCTCCGCTTTACGCTCGCGTCGATGGCCTCGCCGGGACGCGACATTAAACTTGCCGAGGAGCGGATCGAAGGCTACAGGAATTTTTCGAACAAAATCTGGAACGCAGCCCGCTTCAGCCTCATGAATCTCGATGGACCGCGAACGGCCATACCGCCATCCGAACGGACCTTCCCCGATCGCTGGATTCTGAGCCGCCTGAACCAGACCATCCAGTCGGTCACCTCTGAGTTGGAGGCCTATCGATTCGACCGCGCAGCGAATGCCCTGTACCAATTCATCTGGCACGAGTACTGCGACTGGTACCTCGAACTGATCAAGCCCACCCTTCAAAACTCGGCGAGCCCGGAAGGGTCAGGGACCAGACAGACCCTTGTCGAGACGCTCGAAACGACCATGCGCCTGCTGCACCCCTTCATGCCGTATCTCACCGAAGAGATCTGGCATACCCTCCCCCATCAGGGTGAGAGCATTGTGGTTCAGAACTATCCGACCCCTGAATCTTCGTGGACAGCGCCGGAGATGGACCAACGATTTACACTGCTCGAACAGACCATCAGCCTGGTACGTACCTCGCGCGTCCTATTGAACTATCCACCAGGGCAACAGACCACGTTCTACGTCGCACATGACGAGCAGCAGCGACAGGATCATCTACATGAACTCCGAAGCTACCTCGCCCATCTCGGCCGCGGCACTGTTGATCTGGCCCCGCCGATCAGCTGGCCGACCAGCAACCTCCTGAGGTTGGTGACGGAAGGCTTATCCGTCGGTATGACGGTGGCGGGCGACGTGGATCTCAAGAAGGCGCTGGATCGCATCAACAAAGAGCAATCTGAACAGGCGAAGGAGATCCAGCGGCTGGAAGGGAAACTGCGCAATCAAGAGTTTATTGCCAAGGCCCCACCTGATGTCATTGCCGATCATCAGAATCGTGTGAAAAACCTGCGCCGGGATCAATCCATGCTCGCCAGCAGTGCACAACAAGTACAGGGCATGCTGGGGTCGTAATCGATGATCATCCCTCCGGTTGCCGATATACGGCGCGCAATTCGACTGGCACTCCAAGAAGATCTCCCTGTAGACGACGTCACAACAGCCGCACTCTTTCCCTCTCCCACACCGGCGCTTGCCCGCATTATTGCCCAGCAACCGTTGGTGGTCGCTGGTCTTGCCGCTGCCGTGCGAACCTTTCAGACCGTGGATGCAGCCCTTGCCTTATCCATCCATCGCCAGGATGGGGAACGAGCGCAGAGCGGAGATTGTCTCCTCCAGATCGAAGGAGACGGGCGATCCATCCTGAAGGCCGAACGAGTGGCCCTGAACTTTCTCCAACACCTCTCCGGCGTCGCAACGTTGACGCGTCGATTCTGCGACGCGGTGCGAGGATACCCCGTGGCCATCCTCGACACGAGAAAGACGATCCCAGGCCTACGCGCCCTTCAGAAGTGGGCGGTCCTCCTCGGAGGAGGCGCCAATCACCGCCAGTCGCTGAGCGACGCAGTCCTCATCAAGGACAATCACCTAGCCCTCTTGAGCCACACGACGAGGCCGGTCCAGACTGCTTGCCGCAAGGCAAGGTCCAACAACCTTCGGACCATGAAAATTATTGTTGAAGTGGAATCGTTGGCAGATGTGCGACAGGCCCTCGCAGGACAAGCCGACATCATTCTCCTCGATAACATGAGCGTGGCCGCAGTCCGTCAAGCCGTCCGGCTGATCAAGGGGCGAGCGCTCGTCGAAGTATCCGGCGGCATCACATTGAAGAACGTTCGAGCGATGGCAGCGGCGGGCCCGGACCGCATCTCCATCGGAGCCCTTACCCATTCAGCCCCTGGCGCGACCATGAGCCTGGTGGTCGAGCCGCTTACGGGCAGATCCATAACGCATGAAGAAGGCTGAGGTTGAGGTTAAGGTTGAGAATGGTGGGAGTGCGTATGGGGTCAGGCACCATTTGTGCGCAGCGTCCTTCAGGTCGTTCCGACAAATGGTGCCTGACCCCGTATGTTCAAATGCAAGGGTCACCTGGTCGGTCCTCGATTGCGCGCGTCGAACGAGCACATTCCTATCGTGCGCGTTCCGCGAGCAGGAGGACGACCAGGTGACCCGCCCCTTCTCACCGCTCAGCCTTGATGCAATCCGCAACACATTGGCCACGCAAGCCCTCGGCCATCGCATCGAACTGCGCGATCATATCGATTCAACGAACCGAGAGGCGGTCGCCCTCGCCCACGCTGGTGTTGAGCACGGCACCGTCATCGTAGCCGAGTCCCAAACGGAAGGCCGCGGCCGGCTCTCGCGACAGTGGTTTTCTCCCCCGGGCGTCAACCTCTATTGCTCCATCGTCATCAGAAAACCGATCCGCCACGATCGGCTGGCCGAGTGGCTCTCTTGGCTCCCGTTACTGACTGCCCTGGCTGCGGCTGAATCCATCGAATTGGTTGCCGCAGCCGGCGTCGCAGTCAAATGGCCGAACGATATGCTCCTCGGCGAACGCAAGGTCGGCGGCATCCTGTGCGAAAGTGGAACGGGAGCGCGATCTGAGCCGTTTCAAGTGATCGGCATGGGGTTGAACGTCAACGGGGATCGGAGCGAGTTCCCAGAAGACCTGCGAGAAACGGCCACAACCATCTACCAAGAAACAGGACGCCGCGTCGAGCGCCATCGGCTTCTTACGCAGTTCCTGCATGAGCTCGAAGCCTGTCTTGTCGAGTGTGAGTCCCGTGGATCGGAACGAATCGCTTTGGCGTACCGACAACGCTGCAGCACAATCGGAAAGCACGTCAAAGCCACGCTGACCGACGGCAAGGAATTTGTGGGACTCGCCGAAACTATCGAGCCAGACGGGGCGTTGCGAGTCATCCAACGCCCCCTTCCCACCGATGGCCGCCCCCCGGAAATTCAGCGCCTGCGCGTGGCTGACATCATCCACCTGAGAACATGAGCCGAGCGTTTTTTGGTGTGTTTGGTCTCTTTGGTGTGTTTGGTTGACTGAGACAAACGAAACAAACCAGATAAACTGGATGACCTACTGGCTAAACCACCCGATTGAAACGTACAATAGATCCCATGCTCCTCGTCGTTGACATCGGCAACACCAACATTGTCTGGGGCGTCTACAACGACCGCACCCTGGCGGCTCACTGGCGACTGGCCACAGAAGTAAAAAAAACTTCGGATGAGTACGGCATCCTCTTTGTCAGCCTCCTGACAGCAGTGGGAATTCCCCCTCCCTCGATCTCCGGCACCATCGTCTCCAGCGTCGTCCCCGCGCTGACCGGAACCTTCGAAGACATGCTCGAACAATATTTTCATCAGCGTCCTCTGGTCGTCACCTCGGATACGGACACGGGACTCACGCTCCGTTACCCCAACCCAAAGGAAATTGGCAGCGACCGGCTGGTCAATGCCGCGGCTGCGTACCATAAGCATCGCCGCGATCTCATCGTCGTCGATTTTGGCACCGCCACAACCTTCTGTGCCATCACGGCCGAAGGCCACTACCTCGGAGGCGTCATCGCCCCTGGTCTTGGAATCTCGGCGGAAGCCCTGTTCACACGGGCCGCCAAACTGGCCAAGGTGGAATTGATCCGTCCGAAAACCGTGATCGGCACGGACACAGCCGGTAGCATTCAAGCAGGTCTGTTATTCGGTTATGCAGGACTGGTCGATACTGTCGTGCGGCGAATGGAGCAGGAACTCGGACGCTCTGCCTACGTGATCGGCACCGGAGGGCTCAGTTCCATCCTGGCAGCCGAAACCTCTTCCATTCAAAAAGTTGAGCCACTCCTGACGTTAGAAGGTCTTGAACTCCTCTATCGACGAACCCGAGGTGACTCTCCCCCCGCTTTGTTCGTTTAGCCGGATAGCGTGACGCGCGAGAAAGGCGAGACGGGCAGAATGAAGCCAGTTCTGCATTCTGAGTTATGAGTGCTGAGTTTTGAATTAGGAATTTGAAATAGGCAGACGGAGGAACGTTCGAGGATCGATTAGGTAGAGTTTGAAGGCTGATGTCCGAAGGTCAGAAAACTCAGAACTCAGCACCCAGAACTTCAAATCCCGCCAGCCTCGCCGCCCCATGCACAAGTAATTAATTTTTCTGGCCCCGTTGACTTTATACGCCCTATGGCTATCTTCTCACAAACAGAGGAGTCTTGTATGACCGAAGAGCCGAAGAATGCGAATACAATCGAGAGCTTGGACAATCAATCGCCCGGTGATGGCCTCGCGATGCAGGACACAAATCTGGTTGATGAGCTTCAGCAGGCTCTCGCGGCAAAGGCTGATGAGGTGAAAGGTTGGAACGACAAGTACCTCAGGCTTGCCGCCGAGTTCGATAACTATAAACGGTTGAATCAGCGGGACCAACGCGATCTCATTCGGTTTGGCAATGAGCAATTGATCAAAGAGCTCTTGCCGGTCGTCGACAATCTCGAGCGGGCTATCAAGGCCTCCAGGAACGGTGGAACCAGCGAGGTTTTGATTCAGGGTGTGGACCTCACCCTCAAGCAATTAACAGGAGCCTTGACGAGATTTCACGTCATACCGGTCGAGACGGCCGGCCAGCTGTTCGATCCCGCAAAACATCAAGCCGTTGCGTCTGTCGCGTCCGAAAACGTTCCGGAGCGGCATGTCGTGGACGAGTTGCAGCGAGGATACCTCCTCCATGATCGTATCCTGCGTGCGGCCATGGTGAGCGTATCCGCTGGACCAGGCGGCGGCGCATCGGGAACAGACAAGGCGATCGGTTCATCGTAACAACATCAACGACAGACCTAGTATAGAGAGGAGTAGCCACATGGGCAAAGTGATCGGCATCGACCTTGGAACCACGAATTCCTGCGTTTCCATTATGAGCGGCGGTGAGCCGGTGGTTATCGCGAATGCGGAGGGAGCCCGCACGACACCGTCCGTCGTCGCTATCACAGAAAAAGGCGAGCGCCTCGTCGGACAGATTGCGAAGCGCCAGGCGATTACCAATCCGGAGAACACGATCTTCTCGGTGAAGCGCCTGATGGGCCGCAAATTCCGCAGCCAGCAAGTGACAGACGCAATCAAGCGGTTGCCCTATAAGGTGATCGAGGGAGACAATGGCGACGCCTACGTCGAATTGCGCGGCAAACGGTACAGTCCGCCGGAAATCTCTGCCATGATTCTACAAAAGATGCGACAAACTGCGGAAGACTATCTCGGCGAAAAAGTCACCGAAGCGGTCGTCACCGTCCCAGCCTACTTTGACGACAGCCAGCGCCAGGCCACCAAAGATGCCGGCCAGATCGCCGGCTTGAACGTCCTCCGGATCATCAACGAACCGACAGCCGCATCCCTCGCCTACGGCCTGGACAAGAAAAAGGACGAACGGATCGTCGTCTATGACCTGGGTGGCGGCACCTTCGACGTTTCCATTCTTGAGATCGGCGATGGCGTCTTCGAAGTCAAGTCGACCAACGGCGATACCTACCTCGGCGGGGACGACTTCGACCAGCGCGTCATGGACTGGCTGGTCGATGAGTTCAAGAAAGATCAAGGCATCGATCTTCGAAAAGATCGGATGGCCCTCCAACGTCTGAAAGAGGCGGCGGAACGGGCCAAGATCGAGCTCTCCTCGTCGCAGGAAACCGAGATCAATCTGCCCTTCGTCACCGCGGATGCCAACGGACCGAAACACCTGGTGATGAAACTGACCCGTGCGAAACTTGAGCAGCTGGTCGACGACCTGATCAAACGCTCGATCGAACCCTGCAAGAAGGCCCTCTCCGACGCCGGCGTATCCACAAGCGACATCAAAGAGGTCGTCCTCGTCGGCGGCATGACACGCATGCCGAAAGTCATTCAGGCCGTCAAGGAGTTCTTCGGAAAAGAACCGCACCGTGGTGTGAATCCCGACGAAGTGGTGGCCATCGGCGCAGCCATTCAGGGCGGCGTGCTCAAGGGCGAAGTGAAGGACGTGCTGCTCCTCGACGTGACACCCCTCTCGCTGGGCATCGAAACACTCGGCGGTGTCTTTACCAAGCTGATCGACCGGAACACCACCGTTCCGACGAAGAAGAGCCAGGTCTTCTCGACGGCTGCCGACAATCAAACGGCCGTGACCATTCGCGTCTTCCAAGGTGAACGCGAGATGGCGAACGACAACAAGCTGCTCGGGCAGTTCGACCTGGTCGGCATTCCTCCCGCCCCCCGCGGGATGCCGCAAGTCGAAGTGACGTTCGACATCGATGCCAACGGTATTGTCCATGTCTCAGCCAAAGACCTGGCGACACAAAAGGAACAGTCCATCAAGATCACGGCGTCCAGCGGCTTGAGCAAGGAGGAAGTCGAAAAGTTGGTGAAGGATGCGCAAGCCCACACAGAAGAGGATAAGAAGCGACGGAGAGCCGCAGAAGCCAAGAATCAGGCCGACAGTCTGATCTACCAGACGGAAAAGAACCTGAGTGAGCACGGCGACAAAATCTCCGCGGAAGACAAGACCAAGATCGAAGAAGCAGTGGTCGCGCTGAAGAAAGCACTGGAGGGAACGGACCCTGATGCGATCGAGTCTGCCACCAACACCTTGACGACCGCGTCCCACAAGCTGGCTGAGCAAATGTATAAAAACGCTTCGGCGACAGCTGCGGCAGGTGGAAGCGCCGGAACGACAAGTGGAGCCGGTGAGACCAAGACAGATGACAAAGTCGTCGACGCGGAATTCGAAGAAGTGGACAAGGATAAGAAATAAGTTAGAATACCCTCAACGAGACCGAGCTTCGTCGATATACGAGGCTCGGTCTTGCTGCACTTTCACCGCAAGAGATGGCACCTGTGTCGAAGCGTGACTTTTACGAAACCTTAGGCGTCGATCGAACTGCCTCCGAAGACGAGATCAAGAAGGCCTATCGGAATATGGCCCGCCGCCACCATCCCGACCTCCAGACGGGAGAGGCTCAAAAGAAAGCATCAGAAGAAAAGTTCAAAGAAGTCAACGAGGCCTATGAGACGCTGAGCGATCAGCAAAAGCGCAAGCGCTACGACATGTTCGGCCATGCCGGAGCCCAGCAAGGCGGCAGTGCGGACGGCTTCGGATTTGGTGGAAGTGGATTCGGCGACGCCTTCAACGACATTTTCGAGGATTTTTTCGGCGGCCAGCGCGGCGGCAGTCGGGCAGAGCGCGGCAACGACCTCCAGTACAACCTAGACTTGACCTTCGAAGAAGCCGTCTATGGAAAAGACGCCAAACTCAAAATCCCGCGATGGGAAATGTGCGACGACTGCAAAGGGACCGGTGCGAAGAGCGCGGCATCCGTCAAGACATGCCCCAGCTGCAAAGGGGCCGGGCAGATGCGCTTCCAGCAGGGGTTTTTCAGTATCACCAGGCCTTGCGGCCAATGCGAGGGGGAGGGACGAATCGTCACAGAGCCCTGTCCTGCTTGCCAGGGTCGTCAACGCATCTATCGGGAACGGACCATCGCCGTACACATCCCGGCCGGTATTGAATCAGGCATGCGCCTGCGCCTTTCGAACGAAGGGGAACATGGAGTCAATGGCGGCCCGCAAGGCGATCTCTATGTGGCGATTACGGTCAAACCGCACCAGACCTTCAGACGTCAAGGGCAGGATATTCTCTGCGACGTCCCGATACATATTGTCACCGCCATACTCGGTGGGAAAATTGAGGTCCCCACGCTCAAAGGCAATACGGTCCTCAAAATTCCAGCCGGCACACAGCAGGATAAGACCCTGCGCATCAAGGGCCTGGGTATTCCCAGCATCAAGGGCCAGAGTACCGGCGACCAATTATTTGTCGTGAAGGTTCAAATTCCCACCAAACTGACCGCTCGCCAGAAGGAATTGCTCAAGGAATTCGGCAAAGAGAGCGGTATGACGGTCGAAGAAGACGGCGATGGTTTCTTCGACAAAATGAAGACTTTTTTCGAATAGCGTCGGGCCCCTCTGTCCAGGTAAATTCATCGTTGCGAGGCAAAGGAGCTGCTGGTAGCTGCGAGGCCGCAGGCTCGAAAAAACCGGAGGCGTATTCGGTGGAATACGTTGAGGCTTTTTTCGAGCCGAGAACGACGCAGATACTTGCAGATCGTTTGCCGTAGCCAGACACCTGCACTATGTCCATATTCTTCGTTGGCCCTGACGCGATCACTCCCCCCACGATCCGCATAACCGGTGATCTCCTCCATCATCTTCGCGATAGCCTCCGCCTACACCCAGGAGATTCTCTCACTCTGAACGATGCATGTGGAACCCGCTATCGTGTAGAAGTGACCCATGTCAGCTCGCAAGCCATAGACAGCCGAATCCTTGATCGGCAGATCGAGCCGACAGGAAGGACCTCGCCCATTGTACTCGGACAGGCCTTGATCAAAGGCGACAAGATGGACTGGATCATTCAGAAGGCGACAGAGCTCGGAGTCGCGACTATCGTGCCCATATACAGCCTGCACAGCGTCATCAAGCCCAACCCCCAACGCCTCGATCATCAACGAACCAGATGGCATCGCATTGCGCGTGACGCAGCGCAGCAATCCGAACGCTGGAATATCCCCACTATCGAAGACCCAATACACCTCGCAGAGATCTGCCAGCGCTACGCCACAGTACCTTTAAAAGGCATCCTGACGGAACGCTCCAGCAACCCCTCACTCGCAACCATATCCTTGCCACAGGACCGCCAGCATCCGATTGTCTTGTTAATTGGGCCGGAGGGGGGATGGGCAGCAAACGAACAGAGCCTCGCACAAGAGCAGGGCTTCCTCCCGCTTAGCCTCGGGCCACGAATCTTGCGGGCCGAGACTGCAGCAATCGCCGCCCTCAGCATTCTCCAATCAAGGCTCGACGAAATCGCCCTTGTCGTTCGTGAAACGTGAAGCGTGAAACGTCCGAATCAGAAAACGAACGACGCTTCACGAGATACGCTTCACGTGTTTGCACCGCTCGTCAGTGGCCCACGGTCATGTGAACGATCGTGCCTTTTTCTCCGCTGGCCCAGCCCTGTGTTCCGTCAGGGAACGAGAGGCCGAACAGAGAGACCTTGGCGATCGCACCCTGCTCTGTCCAGGTAAAACCGCTATCGGTGGTCTGATAGACCATGCCCCGCTCCCCCGCGATCCATCCGGTTTGAGGATCGGTAAAGCGCACTCGCAAGAGATCGGTCAGCTTCGTGCAGTTACGAACGCAGGGCAACGTGCGATCGATCCAATGACGCCCGCCATCTGTTGTGTGAAAAATCGCGCCCGCGTTCCCGACAGTCCACCCGGTCGACGGATCAGAAAAATACACATCGAAGAGTGTGACAGCCCCCTGCGTCTCTTGTGGAGTCCAGGTCGTCCCTCCATCGTCCGTCATCAGGACGGTTCCCACTGCCCCAACCACTGTCCCATGCTGTGCGGTGAGAAATTGTATGCCATAGAGGGCTGCACTGGTCTTACTCGATTGATCGGTCCAATGCAGTCCGCCATCCTTTGTGTGAAGAATAGTTCCGCTGCCACCGACCGCCCATCCTTCATTGGGCGACACAAACGAGAGACCATAAAAAGGCACTTGCGTGCCGACAAGTTGCTGCTGCCAGGTATTTCCCCCATCTTGGCTCCGGCGAATCGTTCCATTGGCTCCGACGGCCCAGCCATGCTTCTCGTCGTAAAAAAAGACGCTCATGAGGCTCGCTGTGGTACCGCTGCCGACCTTCTTCCAATTCTTTCCCCCATCGACCGTCTTCAGAATTGTACCGCCGGATCCGACAACCCAGCCGAGCCAAGGAGTATGAAAATAGAGCCCCATCAGGAGGGCTTCCGTATGGCTTACCTGAGGGGTGACCGTCAGAGGAGAATCAGCAGCCCGCGAGGGCGAAACGCACAACAGGATCATCAATACCATAATCACACGGCATACGCCACGTGACAGAGTGAAGACCCACCATGATTTGGCAGGTATCAGAAAAACTGGATGGGCACACCAAGACGTACCATCAACCCTGGCAAGGATCTCCTGTTTTCTTTTCTGCGCCATCACCCCGTCTCGCTCAAGGGAGTTACCGGACTGTCCTTCACTGCGCGCATCGAACAATATGAATGTTCCCTCCAAGCTTGCTCGTTCTCTCTCCAGGAATGGGGGCTGATTGATCTTCCACTGCGCGCGTCCAACGAGGGGAGTCCGCGACCGCGCGTTGCGCGAGCACAGAAGATCATCAGGCTCCATCCCCTCTCCTGTTCCGCGAGCAAGAAGGACGGTCCGGCAACTCCCTTCTGTCTCTCACTGGCCGGTATCGGCGTCGGGGCGGTTGTTATTGAAGTAGCTAGAATCCGGCATGCCTTCGGCGACAATCGTGAAGGTACCTGCTTCCAGGGTCAGCCACTTCTTCGAGGTACAACACGTATCGTCAGGTTGCACATCCCAGGAACCCCGCCGCACGATCAACGGGCCAGTTGCAAGGTCAGGGAGAAATTCATGCTGCTTCCCTACACCGTAGAGATTCCGACGGGGCACTCGTACAACAATTTCCGTATCGGTCCAAGACACCACCTGCGCCGCGACATTGTTAAACAGCACTTCCGTGCGCGAAACGTTTTCATCCAGCTCTAGATTGTCTCGCCGCTTATAGGCCCCCTGGTTGAGGCGCAAGTCCGCGTGCTCGGCTGTTTTCAAAAACGAGCCGAACCCAGACCCCTTGATCGTGATCAGCTCATCGAGCCCCCCTGAGTGGGGACTGTAGGAATCGATCTTCGGCGTCACGAGGGTGAAGACGCCGGCCTCGGTCTTTAGCGTATCCTTCGTCGCGCAACAGGAACCGTCTGGGTGAGGCATCGCCGCCCCTCGATACACCACAACCGGCCCACTCTTCGCACTGAACGGCACCCATACATCGATGCGATCGTCCTGCCAGCGATAGATGACGGCACGGACTCCGCCGATATCGACTCGGTTCTCTCCCGTATTGAAATCCATGAAGGCGAAAGGGGTCGATCCACTTTCCGAATAGAACCCGAAATGTTCTCCGCTGATCCTGAGCAGAGTGCCGATCGGAGCGGTCGAAGGCGTCATGCCGGTCACTCTTGGTGTGTGAACGGTAAAAGTTCCGACTGTTCGCTCACGGCCCTGCACGGTCAGAGCGATAGGTCCGGTTTCGGCATCCATCGGGAGATGCACGACGATCGTATGATCGGACCACTGAGCGATAGTAGCAAGGTGCCCGCCGAATGTGACTTTGTCACCGGAACCCTTCGCAGCGCCAAACCCCTGGCCGAAAAACACGACCTTCGTCCCGACCGGCCCGCTCACGGGATCGACCCTAATGCTCGGTATCAGCTTCAGAGGAACTGCGTTGCTGACCGTATGCTGGACCGGCGCACAACAGGACCCGTCGGGCAAAGGGTCGGACGAGGCCAATCGCACGACCACGTCACCAGACGCGGCATTCGTAGGGACCTCGACTTCGATCAGGTCATCTTTCCAGCGACGGGGCCTGACGACCACGTCGCCGATCTTCACATCGTTCACGCCGAACATCGTATTAGGGTCGCGGGGGCCTGCCGTCGCACCGAAATGTGCGCCGGTAATCTGCACGGTATGGCCTGGTTCGATTTCCTCCGGTGTCACCGCGGTAATCATCGGCTGTAATATTATTAGTTTTCCAGCTGCCATCCTCTTCTTTCCAGCGATGACTTCGACGGGACCGGATTGAGCATGAAAGGGAACCTTGACCTCGATCAGATCGGACTCCCACCGCTGAATCAAGGCTGGGATCCCACCGACCGTCACCCGATTCATTTGCACAGATCGAAACGTGCCGAACCCCTTGCCGCCGATCGCTACGGTGGCGCCCGGGACAGCCGTTGCCGGATGTAGCTCGGGCGCGGACGGAGCAGCCACGCAGAGACCAACGCTCAGACCTGCCCACAACGTCATCGTCGCCACGCCAGCTCCGAATACCTTTATCAATTGGTTCATCTGGTCTCTTTGGTTTGTTTGGTTTCTTTGGTTTGTCTGGTTTCTTTGGTTTGTTTTGTTTATTTGGTTGGGTGAGCCAGACTAACCGGATGAACTAAATCAACCAAACAAACCAAATGAACCAAATAGACCAAATAAACCAGTCATGAGACAGAGAGAATCAGTTCAATTTCGACGGGAGCCCCGCGAGGCAATTCAGCCGCTCCTACAGCTACCCGTACATGACGACCAGCCTCCCCAAATATCTCAACCAGGAGATCCGAGGCCCCGTTGAGAACTTGAGGTTGCTGCACAAAACCTTCCGCCGACGCCACATGCCCGACGACCTTCACGATCCGTGTAATCCGATCCACCGTCCCGAGTTCCTGCTTGGCAATGGCCAGCGCATTCAGGAGCGCGAGCCTGGCCGATTCCATGCCCTGCTCGACCGTCAAATCACGTCCCAGCTTACCGGAAAAGGCCAACTGTCCCTCTCGCATGGGAAGCACGCCGGACAGGAACAAGAGATCTCCGGCCCGGACAGCCGGAACGTAGGTCGCCAACGGTTTCGGCGGGAGAGGCAACTCTATATGCAGTTCCTTCAGTCTACGTTCGTAAGACATCGCTGTTGAATGTTCAATGGTGAATTTTGAATGGTGAATGTTCAGAAGTCATCAGATCGAGTCCGACTCCGACAATTCAACATTTACCATTCAGCATTCCTAATTCCATTTCACGCGAAACGCTGACTACCCCGCCCGGAGCGCATCGAGAAAACTCTCCCCGACAGGAAGTTGCTCCCCTAGCAGAGCCTCGACAATCGTATGTCCCAGGTCAGCAGCCGAGGTCCTGATGCCAAGATGGACCCCCTGCGCCAACTTCGGCCCAGTGACCAAGAGAGGAACATATTCCCGCGTCGCGACCTGACCCTCTTGTGTGATATCTCGTCCATGATTACCTGTCAGCACAAGCAGGTCGCCTGGGCGAAGCTGTTCCAGCAATCCGGGAAGCCGTCGATCAAAATCATGGAGGGCCGCAGCCGATTGTGCAGCATCCGATTCCAAGACATCAAGCCCTGCAACGATCAATCCTCGTGGAACCTTTTTCAGCATCTTCGTGACCTCGGTAAATAACGCCCCCCATGGTCCAACGGGGAGAGACGAGGTGAGGCCTCGACCGCTGAAAAGATCGCTGACTCTTCCCACTCCAACCAGAATCTGGCTCGCACGGTTCAGCACGTCGAACATGGTCGGAACGGGAGGTTCCACCACGAACTCGCGAGGTTGGGGGCCGAACTTCAGCACACCAGCATCGCCCACGAGGGGGTGGGCCGAAACCCGCCAAATACCCCAGGGGTTCTTGAGTAATTTTCTTGCATCCCGACAGCGTTGAAAGAAATCGTCCCGACGCATCGCCTTCTCATGCGCCGCCACATGGCAGGTTCGTCGTCCATCCGTCCAGATGATCAATGCCCCGGACGAAAGGTGCTCCGCCTCACAGTCGCGCAACATGGCTACATCGGGGGCGCAGCGATTGCCGATGACCTTGCGGCCAAAGACCTGTTCGAGGACCGCGACTACATCGGAAGGAAATCCATTGGTATACTGCGGCAGGGCGTCGGTTGCGATATAGCCTGCCATCTCCCAATAGCCCGCCATGGAATCCACCCCTTTCGAGAGAAATCCCAGGCGACCGAAACATGCTTCCGGCTGCGACATCGTCCGCACACCTCTGACTTCCGCGATATGTCCAAGTCCGAGCCCTTCCAGCGTGGGGAGGGTGAGCCCCCCAACGGCATCGGCCAAATGGGACAAGGTATGGGGGTCGGCGTTGCCATACTCTGCCGCATCGGGCAGAGCTCCGACACCAAGTCCATCAATCACCAGCGCAATGACGCGTGTAATCATGGAAGCACTATAGCAGAGCGAGACAGGCGGGAAAAGCGCGACAGGCAAAGAAGTTCTGAGTTGTGAGTTAAACGCGGGAATAGGGGAACGGGTCAGACAGGCGGGATGAAGCCAGTGCTGAGTGCCGGATTTTGAAGTAAAGACTAGCGGAGCGCATGACAGTTCGAGGCTCGAATCTCCGAAAACTCACAACTCAGAACTCAAAACTCAAAACCCCCGCCTATCCTGCGCCTCACGCCTGACGTTTCACGCCTCACGGGCATCGAGAATGCCTGCGGGCCCATTCAGCGACGATTGCGAGGCTTGCGCTGGTACCGATCCGATCCGCGCCGGCCTCCAGCATGGCCAGCGTAGTCTTCCAGTCTCTGATGCCGCCCGAGGCCTTCACCTTCACCCGACCGGCCACAGTCTCTTTCATTAATCTCACATCCTCCACCGTTGCACCGGCGGCGCCGAACCCGGTCGATGTCTTCACATAGTCGGCTCCCGCCTCTACAACCAACTCGCAGGCCGTACATTTCTCTCGATTGGTCAGATAACAGGTTTCGAGGATGACCTTGTGTTCGACGCCCGGGGTCGCCTGCACAACTTCGGCAATGTCCTTGCGCACATACTCAGAATCTCCCGACTTCAGCCGGCTCACATTGATGACCATATCCAGGATCTGTGCACCGCGCCCCACCGCATCGACGGCTTCGGTGACTTTGGTCTTTGTCGTGTGACCACCGAGGGGAAACCCGATAGGGATGCCGACCAGAATTGCCGTGCCTGCGACAGCACTCACGGCATCCTCGACATAGCAAGGCGGCACGAAAATCACGGTGAACCGATGCTCCTTCGCTTCCTGGCACAGTCGCAGAACATCGATCCTTGTGGCATCCGGGCGAAGCACCGTGTGGTCTATGAGAGCCGGCAGGTTCCATTCAGACATCATTCAAGAAACTCCTGCTGTGCGGACAAGGGCCCTCTCCCCGGGGACGATTGACGTCTGAGAATGGGGGCTACGACGAAAGGGCCGCTTCTGATATTTCTCGACCGCCTTGTTATGTTCGATCAGTGTCCCTGAGAACTGATGGGTTCCATCGTTCCGGGAGACAAAATACAGGGAACGGGAATCAGACGGATAGAGTGTCGCGCGAATCGCCTGAATGCCCGGGTTGGCAATCGGTCCAGGCGGCAACCCCTGCACCCGATAGGTGTTGTAGGGACTGGGGCTGGACAGGTCTTTCTTGCGTAAATTTCCGTCGAAGGACGGCAAACCATAAATGACGGTCGGATCGCTCTGTAATGGAATATGCTTCTTCAGCCGGTTGTGAAACACCGCGGAAATTTCAGGCCGCTCGCTGCCGGCCCCTGTTTCCTTCTCGATGACGGAGGCAAGGGTCAAGACTTCGTGGATCGTCATCTTGAGTTCCTCCATCCGTGCAAGGAGATCCGGTCCGACCACCTGTTTGAGCCGCTCTACCATAGCCACCAACAGTTCCCGCGCTTTGATGGGGCGAGGGAACTTATACGTGTCGGGATAGAGATACCCCTCCAGCGTCTCGGCTTTGATCCCCAAGGATCGGATAAATTCCCTGTCCCTCGCAAGCCGGATAAATTCCTCACGATCCGTGAGGCCCTGTTGCGAGGCAACATCGGCAACTTGGTTGATGGTGAGCCCTTCGGGAACCGTCACCGGATGGAGCACCACTTGGCCGCTCAACAGCTTCGAGAGGATTTCGGCCGGCGTCATGCCGGGATTCAGTTCGTACTCCCCCGCATGAACTTTTCTGTCGGCCGATTGGGATTTTCCAAAGAGGACAAAGGCCGTACTGCTCTTGATCAATTGTTCACGCTCAAGCAGCTCCGCGACATGCTGAAACGTTGAGCCATCCGGGATGACGACGACTTTCGAAGGCGGGTGTTCCTCCGTGGGGATGACCGGACCTTCAGCCCAGCGAATCGTCTGATAGGCGGCGACGCCGATTGCGACGGTCACGACCAGCAGACACCCGAGAATGATCCGTAGTTTCATGAGGTGGCTCTACCGTTTCTCCCTCTGCATCCTGGTCCGCCCATGATTCCGGTTCCCGCTTCACCGCCGGCTCGAGGCTTGCCAGATAACTCTGGAGTAGGATCGAAGCGGCGATGCGATCCACCACACCCTTGCGCTTTTTCCGGCTGACATCGGCAGCGATCAAGAAATCTTCCGCTGCCTTCGTCGTCAGCCGCTCATCCCACAGAATCACGGGAACGGTCACGCCCTGTTCCAACCGGGTCTGGAACTCTCGCATCGCCTGGATCGCCGGCCCCTCGCGGCCATCCAATTGCATAGGGAAACCCAACAGAACCTGCCTGACCTCATGTGTCCCGACGAGGGATGCAATATGGGCAATGTCCCGGTCCAGCGTATGCCGATTGAGTGTTTCAAGCGGCTGTGCTGTCCAGCCCAGCTCATCACTCAGAGCGACTCCGATCCGCTTGGTCCCGTAATCGAGCGCGAGAATCCGCTTACTTCCCATGAGTGTACCGCTCTACCGTGCGTTCGACCAGACCAAAGACCTTTTCCAACGCCACATCCAGCTTGGCCGGATCCTTCCCTCCAGCCTGCGCCATCTCCGGCCTGCCGCCGCCGGTACCGTCGACTTCCGCCGCCATCTCCTTAATGAGATCACCGGCTTTGAGTTTGCCGATCAAGTCCTTTGTCACGACAACCAGCAGAGACACTTTCCCGTCTCCCGTCGCGGCGCCGAGAGCCACGACGCCGCTTTTCAACTTGTCCCGCAACTGATCGGCCAGCGCCCGCATACCGTTCCCATCCAGACCATCGGTCCGCTGCACATGCACCTGGATACCGGCTATCGTTTTCGCCTTGGCCTCGACCGCCGATCCACTGGCCATTTTTAATTTCAGCTCTTCCAGCTCACGTTCTTTGTCTTTCAGCTGCGTCATGACCTTGCGGGTCTTGGCGACCAATTCTGACTGGCCGACCTTGAGCAGATCCGAGAGGTCTCGAATATCCGTTTCCAATTTCTTCATGTGAGCGAGCGCCCCGGTGCCGGTTTGCGCTTCGAGACGCCGTACACCGGCCGCAACGCCGGTCTCCGACAGGATCCTGAACAGCCCGATATCTCCTGTCCGCCGGCAATGAGTTCCGCCACAGAGCTCCTTACTGAAGGACTCGACGGTCACCACCCGCACCTGCTCGCCATATTTATCGCCGAAGAAAGCCAATGCCCCCTTGGCCACCGCATCCTGAATGCTCATCACCTCGGTCGCGACTTGCTCGTTCTTCCGCACTTCGTTGTTCACGACCGTTTCAATCTCGTCGATATCCCGGGAAGACAGGGGTCTGAAATGGGCAAAGTCGAATCGCAAGCGATTGGGCCCGACAAGCGACCCATACTGTTTCACGTGAGGGCCCAGCATATCCCGCAACGCGGCATGGACCAAATGGGTGGCAGTATGGTTTCGCTGCGCATCCTGCCTCGTCGTCGCATTGACGGTCAGATGCAACGACTCACCCTCGCGAATCCGCCCTTTCGTGACGGTCCCCTTGTGCAGAATCAAGGTCGGCACCGGTCTCATGGTTTCCTTGATCTCTACCTGCCCGTCATGGCCCGCCAGAATGCCCCGGTCGCCGACCTGCCCACCACCTTCCGCATAGAACGGCGTCACATCCAGAACGACTTCAACTTCATCGCCTTCCGCCGCTTCTTTGACCAACCGGTCATCCTTCAAAATCGCCTGCACAAGACTCTCGCTTTCCAGGCGATCGTAGCCGATGAATTTTGTCGTTCCGAGCCGCCCCGCCAATTCAGCAACTGTGGGCCGGGCCGTCTCCTGTTCAAACCCGCCGGTTTTGCGCGCACGAGTCCTCTGTTCCTCAATCGCCTGGTCGAATCCCGCCTCATCGAGCCTCATCCCCTGCTCGCGGCAAGCCTCTCCTATCAAGTCCATCGGAAACCCATAAGTGTCATACAGTTTAAAGACGTCGGAGCCGGTGAGAACCTGACTCCCGGAAGAACGCGCCTTGGCAATCATCTCGTTGAGGATCGGCAACCCCTGATCGAGCGTGGCAATGAACCGTTCTTCTTCACCTCTGGTCGCTTCGGCAATCGTCGCGGCAGCGCCTTTGACTTCCGAATAGGCACTGGCCATCTGAGTGACGACCGCCTCGGTCAATTCGTAGAGGAAGGGCTCGACGATGCCCAGCAGCCGTCCATGACGCGCGGCCCGCCGCAGAATCCGCCGCAGCACGTAGCCGCGTCCCTCGTTCGACGGCAATACTCCATCGGCCATCAAAAATGTGATGGCGCGAAGATGATCCGCCACCACGCGCATCGACCGGTCGGTATGGTCTTGCTCCCCATATCGAACCCCGGCCCTGCCGGCCACGGCGCTGAGCAACGGGGTGAACACATCGCTGTCATAATTGCTGTAGACGCCTTGTGCCACCGCCGCCAACCGTTCCAACCCCATGCCCGTATCAATACTAGGCTTGGGTAACGGATGCAGCGTTCCCCTCACATCCCGGTTGTACTGCATGAACACGAGATTCCAAATCTCGATGACGCGGTCACCTTCACCATTCGGCCGATCGTCACCCGGCACCGACGGCCCCTGGTCAAAATGGAGTTCCGAGCAGGGGCCACAGGGCCCTGTATCCCCCATCTGCCAGAAATTATCTTTCTCGCCGCACCGAACAATCCGCGAAGGCGGGACTCCGATCTGCTTCCATAACCGGTCCGCTTCGTCGTCGTCGCGAAAGATCGTGACCCACATCCGATCCTTCGCCAGGCCGACCGTCTGGGTCAGAAATTCCCAGCCGAACCGGATGGCGTCGTCTTTAAAGTAGTCGCCGAAGGAAAAATTTCCCAACATTTCAAAGAACGTATGGTGGCGCCTGGTATAGCCGACATTCTCCAAATCGTTGTGTTTGCCTCCCGCGCGGAGACACTTCTGTACAGTGACCGCCCGGTTGTAGGCGCGCGTTTCCTCGCCGAGAAACACCCGCTTGAACTGATTCATCCCGGCATTGGTGAAGAGCAGCGTCGGATCGGCCTGGGGAATCAAAGCGGAACTCGGCACGGCCTGATGGCCATGCTGTTCAAAATATCGAATGAAGGCTTGTCGTAATTCTTGAGTGCTGTTCATACTAGGCTTAACCCACAGTCCGAAGGCTGAAGGCCGAAGGTTGGGGTGACCTCTTTCGATTCAGACAATTCAACATTCCTCATTGATCATTCAACATTCCTAGTACCGACTGTATGGTATCTTCGCCGAAGCCACGTTGGCTCAAGAGTCTCGCAACCCGGCCCAGCATCCGGGGCGAGGTGAGCTTCCCGGCCGTCGCAACCACCTGCATGGCCAGGTCCCGTTCACTCACCTTGCGGTAGCTAGCCCCTAATGTCGCCTGCACGATGGATTCAGAGCAACCGGTGGTGAGCAGTTCCTCTTGCAGGCGCGCACGACCCATCGGCATACGCGCGAGTCGCTGGTCGGCCCACCGAGACGCGAAGGCGGCATCGTCGAGGTATTTCAACGAAGTCAACCGCCGCACTACGGTGCGAACCTGAGCAGGAGAGGCCCCTTTCGCCGCGAGCAGCTTTGCGATCTGGTCCGTCGTGCGGTCCCTGCGGGCCAGAGCGCGCACCGCGAGTTGCAGCCACTGATCCTGTTCGACACCCGTGATGCGTGAAGCGTATCTCGTGAAGCGTCGTTCGTTTCCGGATTCATTTGAACGCTTCACGCTTCACGCTTCACGAACGACTGTGCCAACATAGTTTTTCCTGGCGTTCTAGACTCCCACCTTGTGCGGGCGCCGCTCCTCGCGCTTATCCTCGGCCTTTTTTTCGTCTTTCACCGGCGTCACCATTGATTTGTCCGGCGTACGCCCCGGCAAACCGGCCAGGTCACGCAGCTTCCCTTCTATTTCACGAGCCAACGGCTGGTTACTCAACAAAAAGTCTCTGACTGCATCGCGTCCCTGCCCAAGCCGTTCGCCCTGATAGGAGTACCAGGCTCCGGACTTCTCCACCACTTTCTTTTCAACCCCCAGATCGACCAGCTCGCCGGACTTTGAAATGCCCTGGGCAAACATGATGTCGAACTCCGCCTGCTTGAACGGCGGCGCCATCTTGTTCTTGACCACCTTCACGCGCACGCGGCTACCGGTGACATCCTGCCCCTCCTTGATCGACTCGATGCGCCGGATATCCAGACGCACGGACGAATAGAACTTGAGCGCATTGCCGCCTGTCGTCGTCTCCGGGTTGCCGAACATCACGCCGATCTTCATCCTGATCTGATTGATGAAAATCAGCGTCGTCTGCGACTTGGAAATGGCTGCCGTCAACTTGCGAAGGGCTTGCGACATCAGCCTCGCTTGCAGCCCCATATGCGCATCGCCCATTTCGCCTTCGATTTCGGCTCTCGGTACGAGTGCTGCGACAGAGTCCACCACGATGACATCGATCGCTCCGCTCCGGACGAGCGTCTCGGCAATTTCCAGCGCCTGCTCGCCGGTGTCCGGCTGTGACACCAACAGATCGTCCGCCTGCACACCCAGCTTCTTCGCATAGGTCAAATCCAGCGCATGTTCCGCATCGATAAAGGCGGCGGTGCCTCCAGCCTTCTGTGCCTCTGCAATGACATGCAGCGTCAACGTTGTCTTGCCTGAAGACTCAGGGCCGAATATCTCGATCACCCGGCCGCGGGGAAGCCCGCCAACCCCCAATGCAATGTCGAGCCCAAGAGATCCGGTTGAAATCGCCGGAATATCACCGGGAGCATCGGCCCCCCCCAACTTCATAATCGCCCCCTTCCCATACTGTTTCTCAATTTGGGACAGGGCCAGATCCAGCGCGCGCTTCTTCTCGTCTTTTTCAGCCATGGTTGCTCCTCATGTGATAGAGAGATCAGGGGCGATTATACCCAAGTTGAGAGAAAGAAACCTAGCCCGAGTTTGAGGCTGAAGGCCGAAGGTTAGAGATCGTGGGTCAGATTCGAAGTTCCGAACACTTCAGACCTTCAGCCTTCGGCCTATTCAAGCGATTTCATTGACCAGTAGCGGAGATAGAGATACAAGTACTCCTATGCCTTCGACTCTCGCCCCAGACATAAGCGTCCGAAAACCGACGGTCCTGATCGTGGACGATGAGAGTGCTCCCCGCTCGGCTCTCACCCAAATCCTCAAGCAGGACTTCCACATCCTCACGGCGGAGAATGCACACGCAGCCCTGGCTGTCCTCAACGACCATGGCGTCGATCTCGTGACGCTGGATCTGAAATTGCCTGACCGTTCCGGATCGGACCTTTTACATGAGATCAAGCGTGCGCATGCCGAAATCGAAGTCATCATGGTCACGGCCTACGGCAGCCTTCAATCCGCGATGGATTGCATCCGCCACGGCGCAGCCGGCTTTCTCCTCAAACCGTTCAATGCCTCAGAACTGCTGGCAATTTCTCTGCAGACGGCACAAAAGAAACATCGGCTCGATCAACTGCGCCCGACCCTCGTCAATTCGACGGCGCTCTGGGGCCCGGAGCCGTCCTGTTCGAAGGCCTGGGAGACTCTCGTCTCAGACTACCGCGCCATCAACCCACTCCCTGCGTCCCAGGGCGATGAGACATCGCCGTTGGTTCCCCTCGTCTCCGACCTCCTGGAAGCCAAGGATCGTTACCTGCTCAATCATGGAAGCCGCGTCAGTTTTTATGCGACGCTGGTTGCCAATCGGCTCGACCTTCCCATCGCCGAACAGCAATCCCTCGCACTCGGCGCCCTCGTGCATGACCTCGACTTGATCAGCATCCCGGGTCCCCACATACTGAACAGGGAATCCGACCAGCAGATCCATCGCCCCGGCCTCGGTGCGAAGATGGGCCGAGCGATGGGATTACCAGCCGACGCCGTGCAGATTATTGCACTCCATCATGAGCGATGGGATGGAACAGGCTACCCCTTTGGTCTAGAAGAAGAACGCATACCCTTGCTCGCCCGCATCGTCAGTATTGCCCAAGTGTTCGACCAGCTGACCGCCGAACAGCCTGAGCAAACAGCACTCCCCATCACGCAAGCGCTCCAACAGATTGAACAGCAAGCAGGCACAGCCTTCGATCCCGGCTTGACCGAACTGTTCTGCAGCACCATGCACGAGCAGCCCCAACGGCACTGAATAGACTCCACTGGTCTATCTGGTCTGTCTGGTCCTTTGGTCTATCCGGCCGAATCCCCTAAAGTAATTCAAGATATTGCCGACAGAGAATGGCGAGGCCCTGCCTTGTTTCGTTGGGTTCGACAGGACTCGCGACTGGACTCTGTCACTTCTATGAAGGATTGGATCTCACGATGAACCTCGCTCAGGAAGAACCGACAGGGATCGGGGCTCCCGTGGACTTTCCAGCGGCGCTTGGCTGGGTCGATGGAGACCAGGCGCTCCTGGCTGAACTCATCGGAATATTTCTCGAGGACTGTCCCCGCAGACTCCAGGAGCTCGAGCAGGCGGCGAGCGAAGGCAATGCGATCGGCGTCAGGCAGAGCGCGCATAGTTTGAAAGGCATGGTCGCATGTTTCGCCACCAGATCGGCCCAGAGACTTGCGGCCGAGATGGAAGACCTGGGCAAGGCCGGGAACTTGTCGAAGGGCCCGGAGCTCCTTCCAACGTTGCTGGCGGAATTCGCTCGCGTCATGCATCACCTCAAGGCAACGGACTGGCAAGGAAAGAACTGACCACTGGTGACGGACGAATGGACGCCCAGGCATCGGGAAGGACTGCCCAGATGATGAAGGTTGTGGTCGCGGATGACGACCGGATGTTCCGCAAAGCCGCAGAAACGACCCTGCGCCGGCAGGGCTACTCAGTGACCACCGCGTCTGATGGGGAAGAAGCCCTCCAACTCATCCGTTCTGAGCAACCGGATCTTATTGTCCTCGATCTGATCATGCCCAAGCTCCAGGGATTCGACGTCCTCCAGGTTCTCAAACAGGACGACCTCACAGCACACATCCCGGTGATCGTCTTAAGCAGTCTGGCTCAGGACCAAGATAAACAGGAGGCGCTGGACCTCGGAGCAATCGCCTACTTCAACAAATCCGCCTTCTCGCTCAGCGAGCTTGTCAACCAAGTCGAACAGACCCTTACCAAAGGACAAGGCACATGCCAGAGTTGAAGGTCCGCGACGAAGAACTTCAAAAGCTCTTGGTGGAACAGCTTGGAGTCATCGACCGAGCCGACTTCGACAGGGCAAGCACCCTCGCCCAACGGCTCAGATCTCCCCTGATCCATACGCTTGTCGAGCAGGGCCGCATTCCACAAGCCTTCTTGTTAGAGCAATTGGCCCGCAGTTGGAACGTCGGATTTGTCAACCTGACGATCGGCCACGTGAAGGGAGACATCATCAGCACCCTCCAAGAATCCTTCGCGCGCAAACATCTCCTCATTCCATTCAACCGCGAGGGCGACCAGCTGCATGTCGCCATGGCCGATCCTCGCGAGCGGAACGTTGTGAGTGAGATCGAGCGCATCACGGGGCTGCGCGTCAGTCCGTTTCTCGCGACAGAGGCATCGATCAGGCGGGCGCAACTGTTGTACAAGAAAGAGTTGCGGGAGATTCTCGACCGTTCGACGACGGAGAAGACGACTGATCTCACGTCGGCAAAGCAGCATGATGCAAACGAGTCGACCATCGTGGATGCAGTTCAACGGCTGCTGCTATACGCTGCCGTCACACGAGCGTCTGATATCCACATCGAGCCATTCGAGCTCGAAACGGTCATCCGTTACCGCGTGGACGGCGTGATGCGCGAGGTCTTCAGCCTCACGTCGGCGCTTCAGCTTCCTCTGGTCTCGCGCATCAAAATTCTGTCGGGCATGCGCATCGACGAGCGACGTATCCCGCAGGACGGCCGCTTCGAAGCCAACCTCGACGGCTTTAAGGTGGACCTCCGTGTCGCGTCAGTTCCCACACAGTGGGGAGAAAAAGTCGTCCTCCGGATTCTTTCAAAGGACAACGTCATCATCGATTTGGAGGACCTCGGACTGGTGCCCGCCGATTACCAGATTATTCTCAGAAATATCATGAAACCCTTCGGGATGGTGCTGATCACCGGCCCGACCGGATCGGGCAAATCGACGACGCTCTACGCCATGCTGATGCGGATCGGAACGGAACGCCAAAATATTGTCAACATCTCGACCATTGAAGAACCAGTCGAATACTCGATCCCAAGAGTCAACCAAACCCAGGTGAATCATCAAACAGGTGTCCAGTTTTCCACGGGGCTGAGGGCTCTGCTCCGCCAAGATCCCGACGTCATCATGGTCGGAGAGATCCGCGATAAAGAAACAGCCGAGATCGCTGTCCAGGCTGCCCTGGTTGGACGGCTTCTCCTCTCCACGCTGCATACCAACGACTCCACCGGAAGCATTCCTCGCTTGCTCGACATCGGAGTGGAGCCGTATCTGCTGTCATCGTCCCTGACCCTCGTGGTAGCCCAGCGGCTCACCCGTAGAATTTGCAAGAATTGCCGCGAGAGCGTGACGCCCAGCAGCCGGATTCTCGAATCCATCCAATCGCGCCCGGATTTCTCAGAAACGATCGATGTGCTCAAGCGAGACGGCATCTTGCGCAAATCGCAGACTGGGCTGGCAGGAGTCAGACTCTACAACGGGAAAGGCTGCACGCAATGCCAGGGCAGCGGTTTCACCGGTCGGCTCGGCCTGTTTGAGATCTTCGAAGTCGATGAGGATATTCGAGACTTGATTATGCAGCGGAAACCGGCGTCGTTTATCCGCTCGACCGCGATCATGAAGGGGATGAAGACGATGTTTCAAGATGGGCTGGCAAAGGCTTTCATGGGTGAAACAACCCTTGAAGAAGTCTTCCGTGTGGCCCTGTGAGTCTCCCTAGAGGGGCTTATCTGGTCCATTTAGTTTATATGGTTTGTTTGGTTTCTTTGGTTCTTCGAACGAAGCCAATCAATTAACAAGACAAAGCGATATGAAACGTCAGACACCGAGAGGTAGACCCCAGAAAATCACAGGAAATCGGCAAACTGCGCGCTGCTTGATCGTCCAGTACCACCTACTCCGGCACTGCGTGGCGATTGAATATCGATTTTGAGATAGGTTCTAAACAAACGAGACTCTCTGACGGGCGTTGACAGACTTTCCTATGACATGCTAGCGTCCAACCCCTACCTAGAATGTATCGGACAGGGGAACAACGGCGTTTCCCGCGGGCCGCGAGAAATTTGCGGCTAGACAATGACGTCCTCCAGCCCAACGGGCGAGAGGGCGTTTTTTATTTTGGTTCGAGAAGGTAGGCGCATGGAGCCACTATCAGGAAAAGGTCCATGTCCTGAGAATCAAATCAGATTCAGCATGGATCGTTTTACATTCAGACAGAATGCCTGGTTGGGCTGCTCGCTGTACGGGAAAGAGGTAAGGCATACCTGCACATCGTCGTTCCAGTCCGGTGATTTAGATCTTTGTGCCGATCCCTTCGTCAGGACGACAACCCTCTGGCCTGCAGCTTGCTTACGTAGAGACCAGAAACGCAACAGAAGGAGTTGAACCGCATAGCTTTGACGCAAGATAGATAAATGAGTCCGCGCAATAACCGCATGCATGAACCGCGTACTCTTTGTGACGGTTAATCCCGGCAGATTTGGAGGGGATATGTCAATTCTCACAGCGGAAGACACTGCCCGATCGCTCAACGGACACAAGCAGTCACCGCGCCTCCAGGAACAAGTCGGTACCGGCGTCATCCTCTTCAATAGCACGGGTCATCTCTTGTTTGTAAACAGCGAAGCCCAGGCATTTATCCGGCAACTGCAGCCCCTCTCAACCGGAGAAAACGGCGCCTGTCCTATTCCCGAAGATATCCTCACCGTTGTCCGCGCCCTCGTCGCTCGCCTCATGCACTGTGATCATCCCAAGGACCTCGAATCCTTCCAATTGGAACGGCTCTGTGTTGCCCCCGGTCAGCAGTTCCTCCTTCGCGGTCTCTGTATTCCCGATGAACCCCTTGCGCGAAACAGCAGATGCCTCGTCATCATGGAAAAGCTGAATCAGCACAAACTCGAATCCACTGACGCAGACATCCAGCGGCTCTATCACCTGACCGAACGCGAACAAATGGTCATCATTTACCTCAAGCTCGGATTTACCAACAAAGAAATCGCCGGACGAATGAATCTCAGCGAATACACCGTCAAAGAACATCTGAAGCGGATTATGCATAAGACAAAAACCACAACCCGCACGGGCCTCGTGGGCCGCATGATCTTCCCGACATCTGAAGAACCATCCCGCGTGCCCCTTCGGGAGCGATAGCCATCGGCCTTCCTTAGCCACACCATCCGGCCACCAGCCGAATATTTCGCACTCGATATCTCGCCACGAGCCTTGTACCATACAAGGCTACAGCTCCGTGACTTGACCCTCATTGTACGTTTCACGGCAACTGGGCGCGCAGTAGCGCAAGGAAGGTCAGAGATGACGACGGCAGGCTATGTTTGCGGCTTCATCGGCGCCGCCCTCACACTGGCGAGCTACTGGATGAAGAGCATGATGCCATTGCGCCTGGTGGCGCTGGCAGCGAGCGGCTTTTTCGTGGCCTATGGATGGCTGGAAGCAGCGCTACCCACACTGGTGCTGTACAGCGCCATGATCCTGATCAACAGCAAGAAAGCCTGGGAGATACGCACGCTCGTCCGCGCGATTGAGACCGCAAAATCAGACGCGCCGATCGCTGAATGGCTGCTGCCGCACATGACGCGCCGCCAGGCCAAGGCCGGGCAGACGCTATGGAAGAAGGGCGATGTGGCCACCGAGATGGTCTATCTCGAGTCCGGCACGCTGCGCCTGGTCGAGCACGACGAACAATTGGCCCCCGGCTCGCTGATCGGCGAGATCGGCCTCTTCGCACCAGACAACAGGCGCACGCTGACGGTCGACTGCGCGACCGACTGTACATTATACAGCCTCACGAAAGAGGGCATGGCGCAGTTATACTTCCAGAACCCCAAGCTCGGCTACCACATCATGCGGTTAATCGTTGCCCGCCTGATGCGCGACGCCGAAAAGGCCCGTCAATCTCCCCGCCTCGAAAACACACACCGGATACAGGCTGAAGCCGATCCTCCCCTTCAGCCTTAACCTTTCAGTAAGCTGGCGGACATTTTCAGCACCCTGTCGGACAACAGCTCCCATGGCAGAAGGCCCTTGCATTCATCCCTATTCCAGCCTATCCTGGGCGAAATGAATGAGATCTCCGAATCGTCCGGGGATCATAATCATCCACCCATTTCATAGGACAAGTCCTCTGTATGGGAAGGCCGAACACACTGCACTCCCTGCAAATAGAGGTCCCCTCAATCAAGGGGATTCAATTTCCTCTTCGACCCTCTTACTATCAAACGTCGTTGGTTTACTCATTGCATACTTCTTAGGGGCCAGCAAAGGTATCGGAAAACAGGAGGTGCTCCATGGAACGAATATCCGCCCCGAAATGGGGTGTCATAATCGGTTTTCTTATCAGCCTACCGCTTGTCGTGACCGCAGAGGAAAATCCAACCGCCGCCTCATCGCTAGCGAAGGAGGTCAAAGAGCAGAAAGCGCAGGCTGGACAGGTTGTGAAACCTGTCCTCTATCAGCCGCCCCGCGGTCTCGGCGCCCCTTCAGCCGGTCGGAGGGTGGGAGGAGGGACTCGAGGAACAAACAAGTCTGTCCCAATTCTGTCTGTTCTTGCGCCAGGCCATACAGGCCTAACAGTACGTGAACAACCGGATCTCTATTGGTTCGCTTCTGACGTCGTGACCAACCCGGTAGAATTGACCCTGACGCTTGAGAAAGGCGATACCCCTCTCCTGGAGAAGCGATTGCCGATTCCCACCCACGCGGGGGTACAGCGAGTGCGCCTCTCAGACTATGGGGTAAAACTGATTCCCGGCGAGCGGTACAACTGGTCGATTTCCCTCGTCCTAGACCCGAAACGTCGGTCCAAAGATGTCATTGCGGTGGGGGCCATCGAGCGAGTCGAACGCGCCGGTCTCGATCAAGCGACCCTCGCAGCCGGCCCGACAACCGATAGCTTTTATCGATTCGCGGCTGATGGGCTATGGTATGACGCAGTGATGACCATTTCGGAGTTGATCGAATCAGCGCCGGCCGATCAGGCGTTGCGAAAACACCGGGCCGAGTTGCTGGATCAGGTGGACTTATCCGAGGTCGGAAACTTTGACCTCACGATGCAGGATGGAAAAACCGGGTAAGGACCGCTTGGGCGAAGAAGTTCTGAGTGTTGAGTTTCGGGTTCTCGCTCAGCACTCAGGTCCGGACCTAACTCAAAACTCAGCACTCAAAACTCAACACTTCTCCCCTGCGTGATCGACGACTCTGTAGACCACAAGGGTTTGTTCTTTGCCTTTGACCGTGACTTCCCCGATTGGATCGAGCACGAAGCGATTACCAAGGTAACGCTTCGTGCCCTCGTCGATCAAGATCCGGCATATACGCCGACCAGGTGTTTCTTGAACGATATCCCGATCCATACTTTCTAATCTCGCCGCCGTATTCACTGCATCACCGACCGTCGTGTATTTGAGTCGTTCCGAAGTCCCGACACTCCCGGCAACGACCAGTCCTGTATGAATTCCAATCCGCATCCCGACCGTCGCGAGGCCCTCCTGTAAATGTTTCATGTTGAGCCGATGCATCTGCTGTTCCATGGCGAGAGCACAAGTCACGGCATTCACCGCATCCTGAGCAATCTCCTCCTCCGAATTCCGTGGGAGCGGCACACCGAAGTTTGCTTTGATCGCATCGCCCGCGTAATCATCGATGACACCCCCGTGTTTGATCACCAGCCCCGCCATGACATCCAGATAGGCATTGACCCAGTGCATCAGCGCCTCAGGTGTCATTTTTTCCGACGCAGCCGTATAGCCCTTAAAGTCGGAGAAAAAGACCGTCGCGGTGAGTTGTTGGGGCCGGGGGCGCCCATCCAGCAGAAACTGCTCGCGCTGTCGCCAGACTGCTTCAGCCACTTCTCCGGACACGTGCTTGGAAAAGAGGTGCATCAGAAGGGCGCGCTCCTTCCGCTCCCGGCTCAACACCGACACCGTGACGGCCGACCCGGAGAGAAACCAGGCCAGGGCTGGTGGCACGAGCGGGATCCACCATCCCTGAGCAAAGGCCACAAACACGATCATGCCCAGGATGAGCAGCCCGCCTACCGCACCCAGCGCAAGCCGCCATGGAGAACGTATCCACACACCGAGGCCAGCTCCGCACAGCGCCCACAGAATCGTCCACAGCCACTCCTGTGCTTCACCGGGCGTGGCAGTCGGGCGCCGCCCGTCCATCGCAGCTCCGAGCAACTGACTGATGACGTGTGCATGCACAACGACCCCTGGAATCATACGGCCTGTGTCATTCCCGGAACTGAAGGGTGTATGGAACAGATCGGGAACACTCTCAGCCGTGACACCGAACAGGACGATCTTGTTCCTGATCGCCTCCGGATCGACCTGGTCGCTGAGGAGGGCGGTCAGTGAAAACGAGGGTGGCGGATTTTGGCCACGGTGAAAGTCCAACAGAATTTGATACCCGCCGGCGTCTGCGCCGACATATCCACCGTCATCGGGCCCAAACCGCCGCAGTGTCGTCGGCCCCAGGCGAAGCTGCTCAGGATCATCCGGATCTGGCTGCGGGCCAATCCCCTCCTCAGCAAGAAACAGCATCGCCAGTCTAATGGCAAAGCCATAGGCTGTTTCTTCTCCCACTTCTTGAAATAGCAAACCACGGCGAACAATTCCGTCGTGATCGATGAGGAGATCATTGAACGAAACCTGCTCGGTCCCGGCCAGCACCGGAGGAGGAGGAATACCGGCCACCGAGCCGCCACCAAGCTTAGTCACAGTAATGATCTGAGGATGTTCGACAAGTACTTTGTTCAGGTCTGTGTGACCGGGATCCACAGGAATATCACGATAGATATCGATTCCGATCGCGCGGGGCTGGAACTGTACAAGCCGTTCCAGCGCCTGCGCCAGAATCGCATCGGTGATCGGCCACCGTCCTTGCTTCAGAATATCCTGCTCCGTGACCTCGATCAGCACAATGCGGGGGTCAGACCCCTCGGCCCCTCGACGGGATTGGATCAGCCAGTCATAGACTGTGAGTTCAAGGGGTTCGAGAAGTAAGGTACTGCGGAGGCCGAGAACGGAGAGCCCGATCACGACTCCGGCAAGCAGGCTGACAGCGGCAAGCGATTGGCCCAGCTTCAGAAGAGTGCTCACGGCCAAAGCATAGACTAGCAGGGTATTGACAAACAACCAGAGCATGACCGAACCGCAAGGCCCGGATGCTCACAGATCCGTTCAGAAGCCTTCTACTTCCCTACACCATTTTTAGAGGGAGCGGCCAGGTGCCCTTCTTGCTCGCAGAACGCGCACGATAAAGCAGTGCTCGTTCGATGCGCGCAGTGAAGGGCAGCCTGGCCACTCCCTTCCCATCCTAGCAGGCTGCGGAAAAACTCGGTGGGTACGCCGAACGTTCACTGACCAGTACGTCGGAACAACAGAAGCACACTGTGCAGGATGCTCAAAAAGACTGTCCAGCAAGGCCGCAGCAAGCGAAGAGGCGAGGCGTACGCTTCGGTACGTTGAGCCTCTAAGCGCGGCGAGAACGCCGCTGGCGGACTTTTTCAGCATCCTGTTACAGCCAATTATTGAGCAACAAGAACGCCGCCCAATAGGCGGGATGATTGTAATCCGAGCTTTCGAGAAATTTGATTTGTGCACGCTGGAGAGCTATCGCCGTAGAAGCGACAGAATCGTCATGCAGTTGTCGATAAAACTCGGTGACCAGCTGGGAAGAAGCCTGATCATCAAGGAACCACAGCGACGCCAAGGCGCTCCTGGCCCCCGCCTTGATCGCCACACCGGCCAGACCCAATGCGGCTCGATCGTCCCCCGCAGCGGTCTCGCAGGCGCTCAGGGTGATCAGGGCCAAGGGTTCTTCACGAAAACGAAGCATGCCGACGTACTCTTCCAGCCGGTCCATCGTCATTTTCCCGTCATAAGCCAGCAGAAACGTCTCGTTGCTGTCGCTCTGGAACTGCCCGTGCGACGCGATGTGCATGACTGAGTAGGGATGCGCTTTCAATTCTTCTTGCACTCGAGACATCATGAATTGTTTGTTCAGAAGGCTGGTGCCGCCATACAGCTGGTGGATGGTCTCCAACTCACGCGAGACATGGGGCAGTGCTGGAAAATCCTGCACGGCCTCGGTGATGCCCACGGAGAGCAGTTTGATACTTTTGCGGTCCAGCGGACGAGGATCCGTGAGCGTGACGCCGGGGGTGGTCGCCACCGCATATTTCTTGATGAGAAATTCCTTGCCGTCATGCAGCGCAGCCAACGGGATAGTCCGAAGCGCACCGTCCGGCACAATGACCAGCGTGTCGATCCCGACACCTGCCCACAGAGGCTCGATCGGCTGGATCAACCACCCATACAAGGTCTTCGCATGGGCAAGATATTGGCGAGTACTACGTTTCTCCAGGAAGGTTCGAAATGCGCGGATTTCCTCCGTCAGGGTCTCAGCGCCGACTGGGACGGTCTTTCTCACCATGCCCGAAGGCAGACTCACCAGAATCTCCAAACGGTCCTGCAACATGATGGGGTAGATTACGGCCGCGGTCTTAGAAACCTGCTCCAGCCCCCTGGCCTGGGACTTCGCGGCCTGTACGCAATCATCCTGAAAATAATCTTGCAACTCCGCAACCTTGAACAGTTCAACCGTGTCACGGGCTTCGCGTAGTATGGCCTCACGATGCTGTGGATCTGCATCCCGATCAGTACCTTGAAGCAGGAGATCGGCCAGTTCGAAGTACACGGCTCCAACCGCCTCACGGAAGGAAGCGCCCGCCTGTTCCTCGGCGGTCATTGCAGAGACTTCCGGACGGATGGACTGAACTGCAACGATTGCCCTTCGGTACGAGTCGATCGCCTCCTTAGACCGTCCGAGACCCTTCAAGAGTCGGCCTGCCTGCCAATGCCACCGGTAGAGCGCTTCTGGCGCGGACGCTTGCTGACCCATCAAAATCGCCTGTTGCGTCACACCAAGGGCTTCCGTATACCGACGCTCGTTCTCGTAGAGCTTCCCCAGATGGCCCCACGCAAAGGAGGATCCACGAAGGTCGCCAAGTCGATCAGCAGTCCTGGCCGCGTCATGAAGCGCCTGAAACGCTGCAAGCGTGAGGTCTCTGTTCAGCTCAACGAGGAAGGCGCGCAGCTTGGCATAGGTCAATCCGACCGTGATGAATGCGCTGATCTGTTCGTGCGAGGGCTCAAGCCCGCGTAAGATGCCGGCGGCCTGGTCGAGCCGCTGTTTGCTGTCGCGATACTGTTTGGCGGACAACAACACGCGGGCGGCATTGACCTGGCTCGCGGCTGCCAGAAGCTTTACCGGAACCGCTTGAGCCGTTTGGAAACTTTCGGTATAGGCAGCCAGCGCGTCGTCAAATTTTCCCTGCGAAGCGGCAAGATTCCCTAGATCGTTCAGGATGGCGGCAGTCAATGCAGCCTGGGGAAGCGTCCTGGCCAACCGGAGGGATTCGCGCAGCGACTGCTCAGCCTCCGCATACTGACCGCCGGCTTGATACAGGTTGCCGGTCCTCCAAAGAATCCGTATCGATAAGAGAGAATTCTCAATGCCCGCTGCAAGGGCCTTGGCTTGATCAAGCCGAATCGCCGCAGTCTGATAACGGCCAAGCGACTGATAGGCCTCGGACAGACGAATCAATGCGTCGATCTGCTCCGGGCGTGCGGCAGACTGCTCGTAGGCCGCCGCCGCACTCGTCCAGCGCTCAACCGCCTGCTCAAAGTCGCCATGCTGATACGCCTGGCTCCCGTCCTTCATCAGCTGATCGACCGAAGGCGCCGCCTTCGCTTCGACACCAGCTCCAAATCCCACTAAGAGACAGAGAGAGAGCATCACGAGAATAGTGCGTGTCATGACGGGCTCCTTTGGTCTATCTCGTTCATTTAGTTTGTTTGGTTTGTTTAGTTGATTTGGTTCGAGGAACGAAAGAAACCAAACAAACCAGATAAACCAAATAGACCAAACAAACCAATTAGAATGCCTGGACCACCAACTGCATATGCACACCATAATCCTGCAGGTTGGTGTGCTTAGCCTCGGTAGGAGGATTCAGGCGTTGCCCCCAGTACAACTCAAATCGGCTCCCCCGCCAGAAATTCCATATCGTCCCCACTCCCACGCTCGCCAACCACTCAGGAGAAGGGGTGGCTTCAAGATTGACGACATCGCTGTTCCACGCCCGGCCGTAATCGAAAAATGGTACGAGATACAGAAGTTCTTCTCCGATCGCCGATGTATACACTGGAATCCGAGCCTCAAGGGATCCCAGAAAGGCATTGTCCCCCAGCTGCGAGAACTCCCGATAACCTCTCACGCTGTACCGCCCGCCGACCGCCATCTGCTCCATCAGGAAGAGGTGCTTGTTCGACAGCTGCAGATCGGCCCGCGCCAGCAATGTGACGCGTGTCGGGTTCAACCGCCTGACCAACTGCGTCTGGCCCAACCAGGAAAAAAATTCTCCGGTGGCCTGGTCAGGCCCGCTGTTGACAGTCGCCCCCAGTACGGGGAGGCCGAAGCTCATCCGGGACAGAGCCGAGATAACCTGATCCTGCGTGCGATGCACGTACTCCTGCGCGAAGCGCAGCGCCGATACCTGGGACAATCCGTTGGTGGATCCACTCTGGAATTCAAACGGGTTTCCAAGTAGAGACGTCCTGAATGATTCCGACTGGCCGCTCAACGACAAGGCAAACTCCTGAGACAGCGTGCGGAAGACGGGCTGTCGAAAGGTAAGCCCGATCAATTCGAACTTGCCTTCGATGTCCAGCGCCTTGACACTGCTGTCAATAACTGTGAAATCGGTCCGCCGGTAGTCTACGGCGAAGGTTGTATCGTAGGGGGTGAAGGGGATGACATAGTTCACGTTCAAGTTCGGATTGATCCCGCTGCCATGCGCATTCACATCGGTGCCAAACGATTGCCCATACTGGACGCTGACCCGGTCCCCGAACCCCAACAGATTTTCATCCACGATCGTCCCCAACACACGATTGGAACCAACCGTCGGTGTCGCGAAGTTGTTGTATTCAAGCCAGCCTTTAATCGGCCGGCGCTCAGCCACCCGGACGTTCAGCACACTTTCCCCGCGAGTCTCACCCGGTTTCAATTCTGCGTTGATCCGCTCGATGCGGGGGTCGGTTTGAAACAGCTGCAACCGCTGCTGAAGCGCATGCACGTTCACCGGCGGACCGGCGTCACGCCGGAGCCGGCTGGTGAAATAGCGGAACGAAAACCAGTAATTGCCCTCTACGTTAATCCGGCTCAATGTCCCCTCAATAACCTGAAGCCTGAGCAGTCCGTCCACGATCGCTTGATCCGGCACCAGAGTACCGGACGTGCTGTAACCACGTTTCACGTACAGCAACGTCAAGGCCAGACGCAGCGCTTCAATGTCTTCCGACGTGATCTCCCGATTGAGATAGGGATCAGTAACCTGGGCGAATTCTTGCGGGGTGAAGACCGTGCTCCCGAGGACCCTGATCTCCCGGACGTAGACTTTCACCGTGGGTATGGGTCCGCGCCGTTCTGGAACGGGAGCGGGTGGCAAGATACCGGGCAGGGGCGGCTCGGGCTTCGGAAGTTCCTTGGGCAACGGAGTGGGAAGAGGCATGATCGGAGGAGGGGGAGGAAGAGGGACAATCTGGGCCGACACAACGCCAGATAGAACCCAGGCGGCTGGCAACATCAATGTGGCAACAACCAGCCCCGCGCGAAGGCTCATCGAGAATCCCATCGGACTTGTTTGTTTGGTTTCTTTGGTTTGTTTTGTTTGTTTAGTTGTTTGGTTTCCCTAGGCCAAGCACCAAACAAACCAAATGAACCAAAGAAACCAGACAAACTGCGCCTGTCACCAGTGACATGAGTCCCCAAGCTTTGCCAGTTGGATAGGCCTGGGGTCGTATTTCGGGAACAGGCCCGTGACAGGCGAGAGCTGAGTCTGTGGGTCCAGTCCAGAGAGGCGAGATCCAAGCAACTCGGCCGTCAACGATGGACTGGCTAAGAATCCACCTGGCTCCATCGGCAAGCCTTCACGAGCTGCGACCACAAAGGTGCTGAACTTGCCGTCTGCGGCCCGCGCCGCGCACTGTTGGGCCAGCAGAGCGGCCGCGCTGGAGAATTCCTGGGTCAACGCCGTCAGCTCTCCACCGACATTCTGCAGCGGCGACTGGATATTGACGACCCCGCTGATGCCGAGTTGTGAGGAGGCGTCGACCAGGCTGCTCGGGTCCGCCAGAAACACATTCGAGATGATGTTGATGTTGCCACCAGTTCCGGCAAAGGCCTGAGCCAGAATCTGGCTGTTTTGCAGAATCACGAATTGGGGATCAATCGAGATATCGCCGCCGGAAGTGTCCTCTTCACTCCCTGCCACAGAAGTGCTGATTTGGCTGTTCGTCAGCCGGATCATCTCCGGAGCGTTGACCGTAATCCGGCCTCCGCTGGCTTCGCTCGCCTCGGTTGTGATCGAACTGTTGTTCAACAATACGGTCGATCTGCTGTGAATGGCGATGTTTCCTGCATCACCGGCATCTGCCGCGATCCCCTTACTACTGCTGGTGATCTCTGCATGGTTATCCAGTGTCAGGCTGTCGACGTTCATTGTAATGTCACCGGCCCGACCGTTGCTGAAGGTTTCGCTTTGACTGTTGACGCTGGCGCCGTTCGTCAGACTCACGGCCCCGCCGTTCAGCACCACATCCCCTCCGCGACCGAAAATTCCGCTGAGAGTGCTCGTCACAATCGAACCACTGTCGAGAGCCAGCCTATTCGCCGAGATCGTCACATCGCCTGCATCTTGAGCGAATGACTGACTGAGGATCTGCCCGGTAGAAGAGAGCACGACCGAGTCGGCTGTGACCGTCACGTTCCCCGCCGGCCCTGTTGAAAAGATAGTCCCTGCAGCAATCACAGCCCCATTCGTGATCGTCAATGTCCCGGCATTGACGATCAGATCACCGGGCAAGCCAAGGGCCGAGTCTGAAACAATACCGGTGGTTTGGCCAGAGAGAACCACAGAACTGGCCCTGCTTCCCGATCCCTCCAGTCCCTGCACCGTCACAGTCCCGCCGGCTGCAGCGCCATCAACAGAACTACCGGTGCTACTCGTAATGGAGGCCCCACCGAGTATACTGAGCCGCTGGACCGCCACCACGATATCTCCGCCACGACCTGTGACATCCACAACCCCATCACTATCCAGATCAGTTTCAGTCACAGTGGTGGACGATCTGATGCTCGAAGCCTCATCCAGGTCCAAGGATGTGGCCGTAATAGAGATTCGCCCACCGTCCTCGCTAAGAGGCAGCGCTTCGCTGGTTATTCCACTCCCACCTGAAAGCACCACTGAGTCTGCCACTCCTCCCATTCCCAGTAGACCCTGAACCGTGACATTCCCGCCCGTTCCTCCAATGACATCCACCACTCCATCAAAATCCAGATCGATTCCAGTTGTATTGCTCAAAATCAGCGATCCACCAAGGAGGCTTAACGTTCCAACATTCAGGAAGAGATCTCCTCCCGATCCTGGCCCGGACGTGCCCGTGGCAATCAATGAAAAATCAGACAGTTGGACGTTCTTCGCCTCGATCACTACGTCGCCCCCCCGTCCGGATCCAGAAGTTCCCACAATGATGGCCGCGCCGTTGGAGAACGCGACATCCCGCGAAACTTGAATGTCGACAGCCGTATTTGCGCCATCCGCAGCACCAGCCGTATTGGCCACAATCGCTGAGGCATCCATCACCAACTGCCCCCCGCGCACAAAAACCGTCCCGCTATTCCCATTGCCGGCAGGATTTCCAAAGTCGTCAAACTGACCGCCTACGTCCAGTAGCGCGCCTTCTTGAATCGTCACAGCCCCCATCGAAGTAAATGAATCAGTTTGGAAGGTGGGTACAAGAACCTCGCCAGGCGAAGCAACGGACAGCAGATTTATTTGGCCGCCCGGCGCACGAAGGCTGGCGGCTTGAGGCGTACCGTCCAGGAGCGTGCCGGCCTGTATGATAATGTCTCCCCCTACCAAGGACAATTCTTGTCCTTCCGGAACTTGGAGCATGCTGCCTTGGACCGTAATAGGAGCAGGCAGTTCAGAACCCAAAAACCCAAAGGCTGTTACCGGCGCGACATCGAGCAGGTCTAACGATGCCGGAGTTGCAAACATGTCAAAGAGTGCTGGTTGGTTCTCGAATCGCAGATAGTCGGCTGTGCTGAAACTCACCGACCCTCCCACGTCGATATGAGCATTGGGCCCCAGCAATACGCCGGACGGATTGACGAGCCACAGATTGGCTGTGCCGAAATTCATGGGATTCCCTGGGTCGGATAAAAAGTTCGTCTGTACCGTTCCATCGATTGTCGAGACCTCTCCCCCAACGACACGACCAAAGATGTTGGTGGTCGGGCGTTGCATGTCATTGATGAAATGCGCCGTGTCGCCCGAACCGAGCGTGAAGAAGTCGAAGCTATGAAACAGATTGGTGCCGTTTCCCGGCCTGGTCCCGCCCGTGATTTCCGTGACGGTTCCGACCTGGTTCACATCGGTGCCGAGATCAAGTGAACCGGTCGTGGTGGGCGTGATGTTCGTCGCTATCTGGGCATACGTGGGATCAGGAGTGTGGAGGACAAGCACGCACGTCGGGAGGAAAGCCCACAGGAAAGTCTTCCATATGGAATCAGGAGGGCGCAGCCTCACTCTGTGCTCATCCATTCTATTTCTCGTTCGAGACAGGGGAGAGCAGCAACAACTGCTCTCCCCATGACTGAGAGAACCGTCTCCTGTTCGTGCCTGACAGAGCCCACGGAGTTATATACCGAGTCTCACTGCAATTGCGACAGGGGCCTCACGATGGAACCGGAGGCTCTCCGTACTCAATCAATCACCGGCGGCTGGCAAACTCCTTGAGTTCCTTCAGTAATATAGCCTTCAACGGAGGAATTTCCGCTGTTAAGGTCATTCCAGCCCCACAAATAGCGACTATCCACGGTCAAGCGGTTCTCGTAACCACCGGAGTTGTTCGGCTCATTATCGCAGGTTGGACACGTGAGGAGAGATCCCCAGTTCGCATACATCCCGGTTGACCCATTGTTCCAAAAGATGCCTTCGTCATTGATCCACTGCCAATTGCCGCTCGGCTCAGCAGATTCACCTGGTTGTGTTCCTCCAATCCAGTAATCTTGAGTGCCTTCAAGTCCGCTGGGATCAGGTAGCAGGGCATTGATAATCGCCTGTTCAGCCTCCGAAGTGATGGTGGCCAAGTGGCAGTCTTCCCTTATACTTGCGGCCGCAGTTCTTGCCCCCTCCCAAGTCAAGCCGGGGCTGCTGATCACAGCGTAATAATGAGGCGGCGCGGGCTCCCCCTCCGCTCCGCCGCTCGCCGCAAACGCCACCTGATCGAGCGCGGCAGCAGTGGCAATATCTAAGTTGACAAGCGTCGCTCCTCCACAGTTCGGATCTACCGTGTTTACCACGGCGAGAAACGCCTCGATCTTGTCGATAAATGCGCTGAGGCGAGGATTGGGGTGTGTGCTCTCCCACCAGTTTAGAAATTTCACAAGCTTCGTCAAAAATGCAATTTGCTTCTGTTGTTTGGCAGTGAGCGTGGCATCGCAGTTCGCTCCAAACGCATCCCCACCGTTTACCAGCACAAATGAATCCGGCCCCTTCAATGTGACCGTCATGGTTTGGGTAATGGTCGGTTTGCATACATCGGTGGTATCTAAGTTACCGCCGTTGAGATCGCAGACGAATGACGGATAGGTTGGATTCACCTGACCCAGGGTTGTATTCGTGAGTCCGTTGAAACTCACGATGGCTGTAGTGGGGCCCGCTACAGTAAAACTCAGCGGCTGGGTATTGGCGACTGAACCAGCAGGGCTTAAAATGTTTCTGTTCGTAAGGGCGGGGCTAAATGTTCCCGTCCCCGGGAATGTCACCGAATTACCGATGTTATTGCATACGCCAGTCGTTGTAAATCCGGTACAGGCACCCGCCGTAGTCGGCCCTGCACGGAACTCGCCGCCGGCCCTTATGGCCCAAACATACGTCCCCTTATTGTTCACATTGGCAGCGGAGTCAAATATATTGGACATGGCTATGGTCAACACGTGCGTTTCGTTGGCGTTGGCAGCAGCGGAACCCCAGTTCGTCACCGCTGGTATGAATTGCACCCCGATTAACGAAAATTTATCGCTGCCAGCGTTGTCGCCCACTCTCAGTCGCGCCGTGGCGCCCGGGGCATTCCGGACATTATATGACCGGTTAACCGCAGCGCCGGCGCCGGCGACGGTAAGGGCCGTGTTAATCGCGTAGCAGTGAGTATAGCCCAGAGTCAGTTCAGTCGTTGTACAGGCCGAGGATGTGTTCGTTGTGCTTAGGATTGAGGCTGGGGTTCCGTTATCGACCTTGAGTGTGACAGTCGGCGGCAGGGCTTCCGACGGAAGCGGCGTCATCAGTCCTCCGAAAACTCCCCCAATCAGCAGAGTCGACACAAGCCCGATTCGCTGTACAAATTTCCGTGGATACCTCATAAGTACCTCCTGTGTGGATCTAAAAAAGTCATTCCCCTATTAAGCAACCACGCTATCCCAATTTCGCAGTCAACGCCTTCGTCTTATTCCAATAAACCACCAGCACGGGCCCAGTCTTGCTCGATCAATTCCATTGCACGAGCCCGGACCCGTTCTTCATCATTCACATAGGCCAGGATCAAGGGATCGATCGATCCAATAGGAGCAAACATCACCCAGGCGTCCAGAGCCTTGAGCCTGGTGCCAACATCCGACGAGGAAAGGTCCTTGGCAATCCATGCTGGTACGACTAAGTCGTCTATTGGGTTTGCCGGCATTCGGGGTGTCCCCTGCCCAGGCAGGGAGCCTGTCCTATTTTCTGAAGCAAGGGGAGCAGGGCTTGCTGTCGCGGAACTTCCGGACGAGGCGAGGAGATCGGTTCGTGGTGGCTGGTTCTTCTGAGACAAGGGCGGCTCGCCATCAGAGGAAGCCGGTCCACAGCCAGCCAAGCCTGCAAGGAACATCAGACTCATGAGCAGGATCAGACGAGGGCTGATATGAAGCAGAGACGGTCGTGATGGGCGCATGCCTTCAGACCCTTCAGGTGACGTAGTAATTGAAAACGTCACTGGTGAGAATACAAGATAGAAACCCAGGCTCCCGATCGTGAATCTGCACATCTTCTATCGATATGCACTGCGCGGTTTATACTCCCATCCCGATTCCCATAACAATACCCACAGATGAGTCCCCCCCGAATGAGGGGGGGGGCCTGGGGAGGCGGGAAGGGCCAAATGGGCGAGACGGGCGAGAAAGGCGCGAAAAGCGGGACAAGCGAAACAGTTTTGAGTTCTGGGTTCTGAGTTAGAGGCGGGGGGGGGGCGGGACGGGCGAAATGAAGCCGGTTCTGAGTTTTGAGTATAAGAAGCGGGACATTCTGAATTCTGTCTATCGCCTGCCTATCGTCTGACAGAAGAAGACCGGAATGTCCTCATTTCTTGTACGGGCACAACCCAGACTCCTAGTCCAGGGGATGTTCGCTGGGGTAGTAGCTAAACGACCGAGTTTTCACTAGACTTACCTCCCAGCCTGGGGATCGAAATTCATTCGGTAAATATGTAGGCGACGGATTTGCTCAAGAGGTTTTCATCATGGCTGAACTCGCAGAACGCATCACTGTGAATCCTGCACAGTGCGGAGGGCGACCCTGCATTCGTGGGATGCGGATTCGGGTGATTGACGTCCTGGATCTTCTCGCCGCAGGGCTCACTCAGCAACAAGTCCTCAAAGAGCTGCCGGATCTCGAAGCAGAAGACATCCCGGCGTGCCTTCGTTTTGCCAGCAGTCGGCTTGATCATCCCATCCTCGCAGCGTGAAGATCTGGATCGACGCGTAGATTTCTCCTGAGATCGCCCAGTGGTTCATTTTGACGCATGGCTTGAAGCCATACCAGTCAAGGACTTGAAAGGAAGAAACGGGGCCGGGAGTCTTTCCTCATTGCGGCCTGCCCTGCCTGTGGTGCCTGTCCTGCTTGTGGTGAGCCTAGTTGAACCGAGCAAAGTCGAAGGGCGCGCTTTAACCCCGCTGTGACGGCTCCGTCGGAACGCTATTGCGCGACCGCTCGCGCATATGTACACTGTACATATGCTTGAATTGCGGTTCGAGTGGGACGAGGCTAAGAATCGCCAAAACATCAAGAAGCATGGCATCTCATTCGAGGAAGCCCAGACGGTGTTTCTCGACGACTCGGCCATTCGATTCTTTGACCCGGACCATTCAGATAACGAAGATCGATTCATCATGCTTGGCATTAGCGTTAAATTGCGAGTCCTGGTCGTCTGCCACTGCTATAGGGAAAGTGATCATGTCATTCGGATTATTTCGGCCCGAAAGGCGACTCGCCAGGAAGCCACACATTACGGGAGGTGACCCATGAGAACCGAATATGATTTCTCGAAGATGAAGGGAGCACGAAATCCCTATCGGGGTCTATTAAAACAGTCGATTACAATCCGATTGGATCGGGCCACGATCGGATACTTCAAAGGGCTGGCGGCAGAACTTAATATGCCCTACCAGCACTTGATTAACCTGTACCTCAGAGACTGTGCCGTGAACCAGAAGAAGCTCGCGCTGAAATGGGCCTCCTAGGCAAGGATTCTGCACACTTTGCTCATTCCGGACCTTTCTTTCCCCTCCCGTCAAGATTTTTCTTTTCGTCCCATGAGGGAGGAGCCGTGCCGATTTTCACTGCGCGCTCCATTTCTATTTTATATTATCTTTCAAGGGTAGCCTGGTCGATCCTCGATTGCGCGCGACCTTCTCACCCGCCCACCCACTGGCACGCCAAGACGTGCCAGTAACCCAGGCGAGCACCATCTAACGAATTGACCTGTCCAAGCTTGCCTGTTTTTTTCTCTTGGAAGGACACCCCTGTTGGTCTACGTGCGGCCGTCGAACGAGGCCCTTCTCAGGGCGCGCGTTCCGCGAGCAGGAGGACGACCAGGTCACCCTCCCTCTGCCGGCGGACTTCTTCAGCATCCTGCTAGGGGGGAAATGGGAAGGGTGGGACAGACGAGAACAAAGGGACAGGCACCCTCCTCAGCCCAGAGGCGACGGAGGGGCCAGTCCCTCTTGTCTTTCAATTACCCGGCCTTGACGGCATTCTTCAGGGCGCTCAACAACTGCTCTTGGTTAATCGGTTTTGGAAGGAATTCCACACCGGCTGCCTTGAACATGTTGGAGGCTTTCTCCAGCTTTGGTGATCCACTCAGCACAATGATCGGACAGGTGGGGTATTGGGAACGATAATAGGGAATCACGATGATCTCGTTGATCTTCGGCATATTGAGATCGGTCACAATCGCACTCAAGGGCACCTGACTACGTGTTGATTTCACCAAGGCGACTCCTGCCTCTGGATCTTCGGCTTCATCCACATCGTATCCTGCCTTCGTTAAGATAAGGCGCACGGATGTTCGCACGTCCGACTCATCGTCCACGATAAGCACTCTCCCTAGACTCATAATGCCTCCCCTCTGTATTAGGCCCTTAGCAGGATGCTGAAAAAGTCCGCCAGCTTCGTTCTCGCATCGCTCAGAGGCTCAACGTACCGCAAGGGTACGCCTCGCTTCTTCGCTCGCTGCGGCCTTGCTGAACGGCCTTTTTAAGCATCCTGCGTGGTGTACTCCTACTCTCCCAGACGTGCAGACCAACGACCCCTCTCTGTATCCACAGAGTTTTCCCAAAAGCCCTTGGTCCTCCGCCTCCAGCCATCAGCGGCTATCAGGTATCACGGGATAACGATATATGCCTATCCCCTCAAATGAGGGGGGTGGCTCCCAGGATGCGCGAGAGATACGAGACGTGCCGCCGCGTGGCGGCCTACCCGATCAGCGTCTGTTCACCGATTGCCCGCCTGACTGCATCCAACAACGTATCTGCCCTGCCAGGCTTGATGAGATAATCGACTACACCTTGTTTGAACAGTGCCGCAGCTCCCTGGACATCGGGATACCCGGTCAGTACGATGACGGGAACGGTCGGAAGCTGCTGCCGGATGAATGCGATGAACTCGTGCCCGCTCACTTTGGGAAGGTTAATGTCACAGATAATTGCTTGGGCTGAGAAGCCGGAGGGATAGGATTGGATCATGGCGATGGCTTCTTCGCCATCAGCCGCCTCGATTACTTCGTAGCCACCTTGTTTCAGCACAAGGCTGACTACTTGCCTGACATGCTCTTCATCATCAACTATAAGCACTCGCGCCATAGACATGCTCGTACTCGCAATGCCACTGTCTGGTCTGTCTGGTCTGTTCGGTCTATCTGGTTTGTCTGGTCCGGTCCAAACTTAGGACCTGACAGACTGAATAGACAAGATAGACCCCTGCGCCTGCACATTTTGTCTGAAACGTATACTCTTCCGACGCCACGCTGACTATCCCCTCAAATGGACTCCCCTCGTTTGAGTCTATTCACTCCGGTCCGACAACCGAGTATAGTGTCGACGCAAAATACCTCGCGAGATGAGCCTGAGGGGTCTGTCTAGTCTCTCTGGTCTATCTGGGTGGTCAGGTTAGTTTCGTTCATTCAAACACACGAGACAGACTGAACAGACGAGATAGACCGAACAGACCAGATAGACCGGACAGACTAGATAGACCAGAGAGACCGAATAGACCAAACAGACCAGATGGATAAGAAGGACAACCCATTGACAGAACAAGTTGTGCCGAAGGAACGGCGTGCGGCTCCACGCCGTGAAGACGACCGGCGAAGGGTGAGGAAGGATCGGGAGCTTGAAGCAGCGCGCCGTATCAGCGAAGCCCTGTTTGAACATTTGACGCCGGATGAGCTGGTGGCGAAAGCTCTCCGCACGGCACTTGACGTGGTGCAGGCAGAAAGCGGATCGATTCTCCTCGCAGATCCGGCCTCACAACAACTCATCTTTCGCCATTCCATCGGAGAAAGCCCCGTGAAGGCTGGGACTGCGATTCCCTGGGGTCAGGGAATCGCCGGGTCTGTCTTTCAGTCCGGTACTCCTCTCGTGGTGCGTGACGTCAAGCATGACCCTCGCCACAGTTCCACGATCGATGAATTGACCAAGCACACTACACACGACATGATTGCCATCCCTCTGAAACGGTGGGAAGGCGAGCCCATCGGCGTGCTCGAGGTTCTCAATAAACGGGGAGGATTGCTCGACGACGACGATGTCGCGATTTTGAGCATCGTGTCCGCGATCACGGCATCGTCGATCGAACAGGCCCGGCTCTACCACGAGGCAAAACTGGCAGAGGTGGTACGGTTACTCGGTGATATCAGTCATGACATCAAGAATCTCCTGATGCCCGTGGTGGTCGGGGCAGAACTGATGCACGGCGAGCTCAAGGACTTGTGGGGAGACACCATCGCGAAGGGAGACGCCCAGGCCAAGAAAAGTTTCGAACGGTTTAACGAAGTGGTCGGGATGGTAGAGAACTCCTCACGCCGGATGCAGGACCGGGTAAAGGAAATCAGCGATTGCGTGAAGGGACTCAGCACGCCCCCGGATTTCGCTCCTTGCCGGATCGACAAAGTCATCACGGAAGTGGTGGACACATTGAAGTGGTGGTCCAGCCAGAAGGGGGTCTCGATTCACACCTCCGGGCTCGGCCGAACGCCGAACCTCGTGGCCGATGAGCGGCGGCTGTTCAACGCCCTGTATAATCTCGTCAACAATGCGATTCCTGAGGTGCAGCCCGGAGGCATGATTACTGTGTCGGCCAGGGAAGAACCGGTCGGAGTTGCACTCAATGTGACCATAGAAGATACGGGCAAAGGCATGCCTCCTGAGGTCCGGGACTCACTTTTTACAGCGGCTGCAAAAAGCAGCAAGCATGGCGGGACAGGATTAGGCACCAAGATTGTGAAAGACGTGGTCGATGCCCACCATGGCAAGATTACCGTGGAGAGCGAGCTAGGAGTCGGGACAACGTTCCATATCTACTTACCCCTTAAGCCTCCGGGGATCTCTCCCACGTAAGTAAGAATATCGGCAGCCAGCCGTTTCTCGTTTGGATCAGAGTCAGCAGATGCAAATACAAGTCTTAGGGTGTCACGGTGCCGATCAGCTCGTCGGCGGAACCGGCGGACTGGTACGCCAAGAGACTTGTGGATTTCTCATTGATCGCTCCCTGTTGCTGGATGCCGGCACGATCGGAACCAGACTTTCTCTCGTAGAGCAACAACACATTCGATATGTGCTCCTCAGCCACCTCCATTTCGATCACATCAAGAGCCTGCCGACATTGGCCGACAACCTCGCAGAGGAGTTCGATGAGCCGGTGGTCGTGGCGGCGGCTGATTCGGTGATCCAAGGGTTACGGGATCATGTGTTTAACGGCAGACTGTATCCGGATTTTTTCGCCTTGCCGAATCGGAACCGTCCGGTCTTGCAGGCACAAGTGCTCAAACCCGGTGAAACGGTGACACTCGGTCATCTCGAAGTCACACCGGTGGAGGTCAACCATACGGTGCCCACCGTGGGATACATCGTGAAGGACCGGCAGGCATCGTTGCTCTATAGCGGCGACACCTATACCACGGAAGAAATCTGGCGCCTGGGCCGGACCATCCCGGAGCTGAAAGCGGCGTTCATCGAGTCCTCCTTCCCCAACAAGCTCGCGGCCCTGAGCAAACAGAGCAAACATCTCACACCGTCACTCTTCGCTGCCGAGTGGCAGAAACTACAGAACGACCACGTACCAGTCTATGCGTACCATCTCAAGCCGCCATACAAGGACCAAATCCTACGCGAGCTTCGCGAATTACAGATCCCCGGCTTAAAGGTCCTTGAAGAAGGCCAAACCCTCACGATATAGCAGGCTGCTGATAAAGTCCGCCAGCTCTCCGGAACGTTGAGGTTTAGGCTAAGGTTAAGGCGGAGATGGAAAGAGTTTGGTCTTTGCTCAACCTTGACCTCAACCTCAGCCTTCTTCAGACGCTGCGGCCTTGCTGGACAGCCTTTCTCAACAGCCTACTAGCACGCATGACGTACGCGGGACATGGGGGAAGCGAAGTTCTGAGTTTTGAGTTCTGGGTTCTGAGTTTTTAGCCTTTAGCCTTCGGACTTCACCCAAGCGAGCGAAGCGTGCCGTTGCGCATCTTGCCATGTCTTGCTTTCATGACCAGACATGACTAATATGTGACCATGAATACCGTCAAGATTGCCGATCTGAAGAGCCGGTTGAGCGAGCATCTCCGAAAGGTTCGCGCGGGCCGATCCATGACGATCTTGGATCGCGACCACCCCATTGCGCGGCTTGTGCCGATTGAAAAAACGGGGAGGACCTTAACCGTTCGCCCTCCTCTCGTCTCTGCTCCGAAGCTCCAACGCGTGCCGTTGCCTCCGCCGCTTCGCCTCCGCAAGGATATCCTCGCGTTTCTGAGCGAGGAACGACAGGATGAGCGGTGATCGCCTACCTCGATTCGTCGGTTTTGCTTCGCGTGATTCTCGGCCAGCGCAATGCGCTGAAGGAATGGCGATCCATTGAACAGGGTGTGGCCTCCGCGCTGGTCGAGGTGGAATGCCTGCGCACACTGGACCGCGTCCGGTTGGCTGAAGAGTTCGATGACGCCGACGTGGCCGCCCGGCGTGAAGCCGTCTATCGATTGATCGAAGCGATGGAGATAGTGGAGCTGACGGGGCCTGTGTTGTCTCGAGCCTCACAGCCGCTCCCGACCGCTCTCGGAACCTTGGATGCGCTGCATGCACCTTGCGACCGCACTGTTGTGGCGGGAACACACCGCTGCCGAGCTTGTCATGGCAACGCACGACGAAGCTCTTGCCACGGCTGCCATGGCCAGCGGCTTCCGCGTGATCGGGGTGTAAAGAATCTGCGCCGCTTCCCCCTTGACCTTTCCACTCCCAAGAATAGCGGGTGGCACCGATCTGGGAGCCGATTGGTCTCCAACTGCGCGTGTTATCCCAACCCGTATTTGACTTCCAAGGGTAGCCTGGTCGATCCTCTATTGCGCGCGACCTTCTCACCCGCCCACCCATTGGCACGCCAAGACGTGCCATTAACCCAGGCGAGCACCATCTAACGAATTGACCTGTCCAAGCTTGCCTGTTTTTCTCTCTTGGAAGGACACCCCTGTTGGTCTACCTGCGGCCGTCGAACGAGGCCCTTCTCAGGGCGCGCGTTCCGGGAGCACAGGATCAACAGGGGTGTCCTTCCATCCCCTTATCGTGCGCGTTCCGCGAGCAAGGAGGACACCTGGCCGCCCCAAAGTCGCACCTCCCACAGCTTCGTATAGATCGAACCGGTCGGCTTCAATTCACTCCTCATGAGTGCGACCGATCCCATCACCAATGTTCCGATTGCAAGCGGACGATCCAGCACTCCGCTCCTGGCCAACGCGACTCCAACCTGCCGTTCTCCCACTCTGATTCGCGCCAGGGTCAGATGAGGGCTGAAGGGTTTCGTCTCGCGAAGAAAACCCAAGTCGTCACAGGTCTGCTCGATCGTGCCATGGATCTCTGCGATTCGTCCCGCCTCTGTCCCCCGCTCCCAGGCTTCCGATGGTCCGACCCACAGGACGCGCGGGCTGTGGGGACGAGGAAATCCGCCGAGCCGTTCAAGCGGCACATCCACAGCGCTGTGACGGCCGAGCGTCTGCTCAAGCGCAACACGGAGCGGATCGATCATCTGCTCATCCATGTCGCCAAGGAATTTGGCAGTCAGATGAAGCGACAGGGGCTGCACCCACGAAATGCGCGTGACGCCCTTCATCTCCGGCTCAATAGTACGCTTCAACTCCTGTTGGAGAGCGGCAAGAGCGGCCCGCAGTTCTTGAGAGAGTTCGACAGCAAGGAAGGTTCGGATCACACTAAAACTTTCCCGAGTAACCACCGGCGAAGAAGGTCCAGTGCGGCTTGCGAGGACCGGTGTTTGATGACATTCCGGTCGCCGTGAAACCGGAATTCCCGCGTGATCGGCCTGCCGGTTCCATCATCCAACCCGATATAGACCAGCCCGACCGGCTTCGTCTCGGTCCCGCCGCCCGGCCCGGCAATGCCTGTGACACTGAGTCCGACCGATACGCGGGCACGCTCGCGCATCCCGCAGGCCATCGCCGCTGCGACCTCCCTGCTCACCGCTCCATATTGCGCAATCAATGCCTCAGGCACTCCCAGCATCTCGGTCTTTGCCTGATTGCTGTAGCACACGGCGCCACGATCCACATAGGCAGATGAACCAGCCACCTGCGTAAGCCGATGGCCGATCAGTCCGCCGGTGCAGGATTCCGCTACCGCCAGCGTGAGTCCCCGTGTTGTGAGTTCCCGCCCGACGACCTCTTCCATCGTGTCACGCCCCTCGGCAAAGAGCCACTCGTTGAGCCGTGAGCGGACACCGTTCGCCAGCTTCTCCAACAGATCGTGATTCTTCCCCTTCGCCGTTGGGATTCCCTTCGTCGTCAGTGAGACCAGGACACCCATCGGCGATGCGAGCAACCCCAGATCAACCGGCATGCGTTTCGAAATGAGCCCCTGTAATTTGGCATCGATATCCGCTTCAGCCAGGCCGAAGGTATGGAACACCTGCCGAACGATCGCGGTTCCCGGCTGCCTGCCTGACGATTCGCGTGCAGCACGCAACAGCGGCAACACTTCCTGCCGCATCATCGCTTCCATTTCCGACGGTACGCCAGGCAAGCAGATGATCAACGCCCTCTTCCATGTCAGACAGAATCCCGGCGCAGAACCGACCGGATTCTTCAGTACGGTGGCTCCGGACGGAATCATTGCCTGGCGCAACTGTGCGGTGCTTGGGGTGCGCCCCCACTGCGCAAGTCTGGCCGTCATCCCATCCAGCGCTTCCTTGCGACGACCGAGCCGATGTCCGGTCGCGTAGGCCACCGCTTCTCTCGTGCAATCGTCCACGGTGGGACCGAGTCCGCCGGTCATCACGATCACCTGCGCTCTCTTCGCGGCTGTGTGAATCGCTGTGACGATATCCTGCCGGTCATCACCGACAACCGATTTGAATCGAACGGCAATCCCAAGCAGGCCAAGTTCGTCGGCGAGAAAGAGAGAGTTGGAATCGGATCGGCCCCCGATCAACAGTTCGCTGCCGATCGCGATGATTTCTGCATGAATCTGGTCCATCTGGTCTATTTGGTTCATTTGGTTTGTTTGGTTTGTTTGGTTGATTTAGTTCATCCGGTTAGTCCGGCTCACCCAACCAAATAAACAAAACAAACCAAAGAAACCAAAAAAAACAATCCGTTAGTGGATCTTGGAAAAATCGACATGAAAACTCACCTCTCCTCCGTTTGCCGGAAAGACCGTGATGGTCGTGTTGGCGCTGGGATCGAAGTCAGCATAGTTGAACGAGGCAATCACTTTCGCCTTGAATCTTGGGCTTTCCGGCCAGGCCGCACTGCGATCGGCAAACCCGTCGAAGCGGACGGTGACAGGCTTGATGGTTTTTCCTCCCTGGTCGAACACCATATAACTGTCCACCGCAAAGTTCGGGACATTTCCGAAGATGACCGTGCTGACCAGTATGGTCTGGCCTCCCAGCACTTGCATGATCTCGGCCTCGCTCGGCTGACTCCCCCGGAGAGCCATATGCGTCGCCATGACCGAAAGCCCACCCAGCTTCGTGACCAAAAATCCGCTGGGATGCAGTTCATCAGTCGCGCCGAATCGAACGTAAAACGTATCCGGAGGACTCCGCTTTTCAGCCGCCTCTTTCCCCTGATTGAGTGCCGCCTGAATCTGTTCCGCGGAGGGACGCACGTCGATGGCATGGGCCGGCACAGCAAGAAGGCCACTCAACGCAACCACGCCCACACACAGTAGCATTGTCCTCTGTCTAGCTCGCATAATTCACGAAGCCCTCGATTGCACATTCATCATTTACCATCTACCATTCACCATTCCCGATACGTCCCACATGATCATGCCAGTACCAGATCACTTTTCCCCTGTCAATGAACCGCCCGACCCCTCTTCATGGTTCATCAGTCTTGTTTCGTTCATGGAGTGGTGGGGTTCGACGGTCTTCTGAGGTTGACAATAACAAAGGCAGGATGATAGAAGACCAAGCTGCTACTGAGCCGGCAGGAATACACGAATAATCACAGTTGCCGCCCTTCTCAAGAAGTACTACGGAGGAGTTTCGATGGCTACCCCTGAACAGACCCCAGCGCCCCAAGCCCCTAAACGTCAATATGTGAAGAGCACGCCCTACTCGTATCTCTCGATCACCAAGCGCTCAGTCTACGTGGATCATCACACCCACGAAAATCAAGAGGGCAAACGTCTGACCGTCGTGCCGGGAAAAGCCAAGTACATTTTCGTCTACCCGTTCCTGAAGACGCGCGAATGGTTCCTGCTCACGAAGGCAGCGCGGCAAGGCATGATGGACGAGCATATCGAAGTCGGCCATCGCTTCCCCTCGGTGAAGCTGAACACGAGCTATTCCTTCGGGTTGGATGATCAGGAATGGGTCGTGGCCTTTGAGAGCGATAAGCCGGAAGATTTCCTGGATCTCGTGATGGCGCTGCGCGAAACCGAGGGCTCACGCTATACGTTGCGCGATACGCCGATCTTCACCTGCATTCGCAAGAGCCTCAAGGAAACGCTCGACACGCTCGGCGGCTGATCTGGTTTATTTTGGATGAGCTGGTTTGTTTGGTTCATTTAGTTGGTCTAGTTAAACCAACTAACGAGAAAACCTAACAAACCAGATAGACCACAGATGGCCGCTGATCCATGCTTCGTGTTTCACTGCTCCGCTCAGCGGCTGATTCCTCGCTTTGACAGCCAATTCCCCCGTATGATACTGGTTGATCTGGTTTGTTTGGTTCCTCTGGCCTGTCTGATCCAACCAAATAAACCAAACAAACCAGATCAACCAAAGAACCCTGCGAATGGCTGACAACAACGCGGTCTACGCAATCCGCTTTCCCGACGGGTCCGTGAGCCTATACATCGATGAGGACTATGCGATTGAGCGGGGGGTAGATCCGGCCAAGCTCACGCGAGTTGAAATTCCACGGGACCTGTTCGTCAGCGGAACGGTCCAAGAAGTTCGTGAATACGTCGCACTCTATCTGGAATCGCACCATTCCGGCACGGCGTAACAAAACCGGTTTATTTGGTTGATCTGGTTTGTTTAGTTGGTTTGGTTCGAAGAACGAAAGACATCAGACAAACCAAAGCAACCAGATGAACCAAACAAACTAAATCAACGAGATCGACTCCATGGCTCCCATCGCCTCACCACCCTCACTCCTCACTGTTGAGATGATCCGATCCGTCATCGATGCCTTGCCCGTACAAGGGCGGATCATGCTTCGACTGTTACTACTCCAATACTTAGACGTCACAGACGAGGACATCCTCTACATCGTGGCTGATCAACCTGATCCCCGTTGCGTCGCCGGCACGAAGCCCACCAACAGCACGCCGACCAAAGAAGCGATCAAGGTTGTCACAGACCGGCGGGACCAGTACCGCCGACAGATGCGGCTCAAGCGGGAACGGACCTGGTTGCAGTGCGACAGTCTGCGGAGGCTCGCGGGTCTCCGGGAGGCCTTCGCAAACCGAGCCCATATTATCCTCGCCGAGCGATTCTCCCTCTCCGCCGACAGACTTGACGCCTTGCGCGCCTCCGCCAGAACCGTGCTGCCCAAGCCGGCAATTCTCCGGTTGGAACAGAGCTGGGATGCCGGTGATCTCACGGCGGAGGACTATCAACTGCAACGGCTCAGCATCGAATTCCAGACCCAACTCCGCATGGCTGAAAAATATCGCAAACGACTCGACCTGGCGGAACGGGAGCGGCACACCGCGATTTCCACACCCCTACAGGATCACGAAATCGGACATATCTGGGGCATTCCAGCCGGCAGCCTCGCCGCCCGCAAAGTGAAGTACCTGACGCAATATCTCCATAACCTCCAGGCCACCATACAGAGCGGCGCTGCAGCGACGGCAACGGCGCCATTGGACTTATGGAAAGACACGTTCTCCGCACTTGCGGCGCAGCCCATCGAACGTTCGCTCGCAACGTACGACGGGTTGGAAAAAACCGAGTCCGCACTGATCGATAAATTGACGGCGCTTGTCTTGGGGAATCTTCCTGAAGAGGTCGAAGTCAAATTCTTGACCTCGCTCATCCTCGGAGCCAGCTCCAATGCCATGCTTTCAGAGATCACGAGAACGTTGTTCGGGCTACAGCGGCTCACCACCATTCTCAACGACATGGATCTTTCGCCTGAGGCCATCGATGAAGAACTACTCAAGAGGACCGCGGCTAAACCCAAGCTGGAAATAGGCGCACCGGCAGACTCCGCCGAACCTCCGCCGAAAGAATTGACTGAAATGCAGGCTCAGATCCTCAACAGTCTCAGGGGAGAAGATGCGAGTGGAAGATCGTCCGATAAGTGGTAGCGTTCTTCGTAAAGCGGCATTTGGAATGTTGAATGATGAATGTGTAATTGTCGGAATCGGAATCGGATTCGATTCGATGTTCTCAGAACATTCAACACTCAAAATTCATCACTTACCATTCGACAGTTCAACAGATTGAGGTATAATACTTCCACATCATGGCCAAACTGTCGAGCATCCAGCCATCGCTTCAGCATTACCGAATCGCTCGCGCCCTTATTCTTTTAATCCCCTTACTCGCCTTCATCTCTGTACCATTGCCTGTTGACGCATCCGGCCTTCAGGAAATCACCGAGATCCTCTCCCATCCCGAGCAGTACGACCGACAAGAAGTGATGGTGACCGGCCAGGTGACCAACATACAACTCGCAACGAATCGGGAAGGCCAACCGGCCTATGGGTTTCTCTTGAAGAGCCAAGCCGGCACCCTGAAAGTCATCAGCCTCGGTCAGGTCGACGTCCGGGAGGGAGATCAAGTGATTGTGGAAGGAGTCTTCTCACACCATCGTCAGTCAGGACGCGTGATTATCTATAACGAAATCAAAGCCCTCTCGATTAAGCCTTTGAATCGCCTCACCCCCGACCTCGTTGGCTAAACTGGTTGCTCTGGTTTGTTTGGTTCATTTGGTTTGTTTGGTTGATCTGGTTAGTTTCGTTCGACCCAAAAACCAAACAAACGAAACAAACCAAAAAAACCTTCTGTTAACCTCTGCTGGGATATTTCAGGGCCCACGTGAGCAGTCTATCCTGAACTCGATCCGGCAACCACTTCACCATCCAGGCGCGCAGCTTCGCATCCGTGCCGACAAGGTAACGGGTGTGGGGACGAGATGCTGTCAAAGCATGATGCACCGCTCGAACCACTGCGTCTGTTGGAATCGCCCGTCGAGCCGCTTGAGCAACCCCTTCGCGAATGCGCGCGACCGCTTCGCCATAGAGGGCCATCGCTTCTTCGGCAGCCGCTGCTTCGAGTTCCCCGGCCATCATGCCAGATTTCTCCCAAATCGGCGTTGCGATCGCCCCCGGTTCGATAATTGACACATGGATCCCCCAGGGCTGCAGTTCCATTCTTAACGCATCTGTCAGCGCCTCCAACGCGAACTTCGAGGCAGAATAGGGCCCTAACAATGGAATGGTGCCTCGCCCGGCAATCGACCCCATGTTTACAATTCGACCGCGGCCACGGCGGAGCAACGGCAGAAACGCCTGCGTGACAGCGACCTGCCCGATCACGTTGACCTCAAGCTGTTTCCGGAGCAACGACAAAGAAATCACTTCGAGGGGGCTACCGACGGCAATCCCGGCATTATTGACGAGTCCCCCAAGGCCACCCTCGCCCACAACCTGTTGCACTACTTTGAGCGATCGCGCAATTGACGGCTCATCCGTGACGTCCAGCGTGATGGGGATCAGTAACGGGCCACCCTTCGCGGCAAGCGCCTCCCCAGCCCGAGGGTCCCGCACCCCCGCAAATACCGTCATCCCGCGACCAACACAATCGAGTGCGCAGGCGGCGCCAATGCCGGTCGAGGCACCGGTCACAACAACTGACATGGGAGAGGTCATTTGGTTTGTTTGGTCCATTTGGTTTGTTTGGTTCCTCCGATTGCCCTGGTTCAACCAAATAACAAAACAAACCAAAGAAACCAAATAAACAAGAAAGTGAGAGTACCACGGCCACATGAAAGAACGCAGCCTGCTAAAATGTCGCCAAGAATTAACCTTGCCGCCCTTGACAGGCCAAGGCCCTTCTCATTATGGTCTCTGAACGTAACTACTCAAGTAGAGTAGGCTGAAGGGGTTTAGACTGAAGGGTTCGGAGCTCCGCCTTCAGCCTAATAGCCTTCAGTCTTCAGCCTAATCACCTGAATCTTTCCTATTCTATGGCCAAGATTGCCGTCATCGATATCGGAACGAACTCCATCCATATGGTGCTGGCTGAGATCCAGCCGGATGGAGGCTATAAGATCCTCGATCGTTTCAAAGACATGACGCGGCTCGGAAACGGCGCCTTCATGACTCACCGCCTGTCCGACGAAGCGATGACGCGCGGGCTCGACGTCATTCGCAATCTCGTCACCCTGGCCAAGAACAAGGGCTACGACCGCATCATCGCAGTCGCAACCAGTGCTGTGCGCGAGGCCAAAAACGGGGGAGACTTTATTGATCTCGTAGCCGAACAGACAGGCCTGGCCATTCGCGTCATCAGCGGCACAGAAGAGGCCAGACTGATTTTTCTGGGGGTTAAAAATAACGTCCCCATGACAGAACAACCGACGCTCTCCGTGGATGTCGGCGGCGGATCGGTCGAACTGATGGTCGGAAACCGTGACCAGCTCCTCCACACAAAGAGCCTGAAGATCGGCGCCATCCGGCTGGCGGATGAATTCCTCAAACGCACGCCTCCTTCCAAGCGAATGCTTCGCTCACTCGAAGACCGGGTGACGATCCAGTTACAAGGCGCCCTCGAGTCGTTCAAGACGAAACGATTCGACTCCCTGATCGCCACTTCCGGGATGGCAAGTAACCTGGCTGAAGTCATTCATCTGCGCCGAACGAATCGCCCGCTCCCCCAAATCAATCTCGCCACGATTTCATTGAAAGACGTGAAAGAGATTGAGCAGGTCCTCCGGCAATCGACCATTAAAGCCAGGCTGGCGATCCGCGGCTTGGACCCCAAGCGCGTCGACACCCTGTTCCCTGCCACCGTCGTCCTTCGCCGCCTGATGGAACTGTCAGAACGAGACGAACTGATCCTCTGTGACAAGGCCATCCGTGAAGGCGTCATCTACGATTTTATCCATCGTCACCGTGAACGACTCAAAGCAGAAGCGGAAATTCCCGACTTGCGGCGGCGCAATGTCGTGGCGCTGGCCCGTCGCTGTCACGCCCCGGAAGCCCACAGCCTCCATGTCGCCGGCCTGGCCCTGCGCCTCTTCGACCAGACGGCACGCCTCCATCGTTTGGGACCTACCGAGCGGACCTGGCTTGAATACGCCGCGATTCTGCATGACGTCGGCTACCTCATCAATGAGCGCCAGCACCACAAACACGCCTACTATCTGATCACCAACAGCGATATCGGAGGATTATCCGGCGGGGAAGTACAGATCATCGCGAATGTGGCCCGGTACCACCGGCGCGCAGTCCCGCACCAGAAGCACGAAGGGTTCGACCTCCTCTCTCCCAAATACCAGCGCATCGTGCGGATTCTGTCTGCGCTGCTTCGGATCGCCGACGGCCTGGACCGGACGCATTTTTCCGTCGTTCGTACCCTCGATGTGAGACTTGGCGCCACCGTCACCATCACCGTACACGTGACGGGCGATGCGGAGCTGGAAACCTGGGCCGCCGCAGGCCGGGCGGACCTCTTTGAACGGGTATTTCGCCGCCATCTTAAGTTCTCGGTCATCTCGCAGGAAGAGGCCACATGAGCGAACAGCCCCCTCTCGCCAAGCCGCCCCACCCCTACCCTGGAAAACTGATCATTGTCGAGGGCATTGACGGGTCCGGGAAGAGCACACAACTGCTGTTGTTGCATAAGTGGCTGGAGTCGAAAGGCCATCGAGTCTTCTTCACGGAGTGGAACTCCTCCGAGCTGGTCAAAGACACGACGAAACGAGGAAAGAAGAACAAGAGCCTGACGCCGACAACGTTCAGCCTGCTGCACGCGACCGACTTTGCGAGCCGGCTCTATCATCAGATCTTACCCCCGCTCAAAGCCGGCATGATCGTCCTGGCAGACCGCTACATGTATACCGCCTTCGCGCGTGACGTGGTCCGCGGCGTGTCGCCTGAATGGATTCGCAAGCTCTACAGCTTCGCCATCACACCGGATATGGCCTTCTACTTCAGGGTCCCGATCGAGGTGGCCATCTCACGGCTCCTCGGAGGTACGCGCGGGCAACTCAAGTACTACGAAGCCGGTATGGACCTGAACTTAAACCCGGACGTCACCGAAAGCTTCCGGATCTTCCAATCAAGCATCCTGGCTCAGTACGACAAAATCGTCGAGGAGTTTCAGCTCATCACGATGGACGCGACAAAAGAAATCGAATCCCAGCAGAACGACATGCGCCGGCTCGTGGGAGAGGCGCTCAAAGAGTACAAACCGCGACGGGGGACCCATGGTCGACGCACGGTATTTTGGCGACGGTTTGACGTACCTAAATCCGAGTGACCTCAAGGGGAAACTCATCGCCATCGAAGGCACCGATGGTGTCGGCCGCTCCACCCACATCGAGATGTTGCAAGAGTGGCTGGAGGTGCAGGGCTACGGGGTGATCACCACCGGTTGGACCAGGTCCAACCTCATGTCGAAGACGATCGAAATGGCTAAGGAAGGGAACATTCTCGACCGGTGGTCCTTCAGCCTGCTGTACGCCACCGACTTTGCCGATCGCCTGGAACATCAGATCATTCCCGCCCTTCGATCCGGCTTTATCGTCCTGGCTGATCGCTATATTTACACCGCCTTCGCTCGCGATGTCGTCCGAAGCCACGATTACAAATGGATCAGAGACGTGTTCGGATTCGCCCTTGTGCCGGATCTTGTGTGCTACTTGCGCATCGACGTGGAAACGCTCGCATTGCGCGTCATTGAAACAAAAGCGATGAACTATTGGGAATCGGGCATGGATCTTCGGCTGGGAAACGATCTCTATGATAGCTTCAAGAAATACCAATCGCTGTTGATCAAGGAATTTGACAAAATGGCGGAAGAGTTTCACTTCGAGGTGATCGATGCCAGAAAATCGCCGGATGAGATTCAAGCTGAACTGCGCGGTAAGATCCAGCCGCTGCTCACCCCATACCTCAGAAGTCAGGAGCTGCCCTCCGACCACGTGACCCAACCAGCGCCGGCCCCCTAGGCTGGTCTGTTTGGTCTGTCTCGCAAGAGAGAGGGGGGCAGCCACCAACGAAGGACGCCCCGGCCTGGCTTTACCGGGACCGACAGCTCGATCAGACAGGCGCCGGCTTTCTTAAAGGGAAAGGCCTCCGAGGGTTTTCCGGCGAGCAACACCGCCGCGACCATTCCCAAGTGGGGTTCATGCCCGACACAAAGCACGCAGGATTCCGGCGGCAGATCGTGAAGGATCGAGAGGAGCCTATCGGGAGGCGCATTCGGCACGAGTGCATCGACAATTTGCACTGCAGAGCGCACTTGTAGGGAGCGGTGCACAATCTTCGCCGTCTCAAGCGCCCGGATCAGGGGACTCGACCAGACCAGGGTTGGCTGCACATCGAGCCGGCTCAAGCCAGCCGCCACCTCACGCACTCGCTGCTTGCCCTTCTCCGTCAGTGGGCGATCCCCATCCGTCCCTTTCCATTCATCACGCTCTACCGCAATGCCATGCCGCAACAGGATACAGTCCATCGTTCCTGGTTTGTTTGGTTGATTTGGTTTGTTTAGTTCATTTGGTTCGAAGAACCAAGTGTTTCTCTATGGTACCAGATAGTCTGTTGAAATACGTCACGCAAAAAATACACTGCACTGCTCCACCCGCACCGACCACTGGCCTGTCTGGTTTATCCGGTTCGTCTGATTGAACCAAACAAACAAAACAAACCAAATAAACAAGTCTGGTCCCGCTATTCTCACCGTGCACTGCATCCATTCTGATTCTCTCTCAATCAAAACCGATTCAGTCCTCAGCCGAAGAATTTCACCGACAAAACAATCTCGTCACAGCCCTCACATGCACGTCGAACAAACAATTCAAACGGTTAGCATAAAAAGTCCTCGACGCTTTCATGCAACAATCATCTGGCATATCGCTTGCTCAATGAGTATCACGACAAATGACCCTACAGCAGGGAGCGAATCATGCAGAATGTTGTCTATGCCATTTCACTCGGCTCAATTCCCATCCTGGCAATCATCATCTGTTTCGTCGTCGCCTGGATTTGGGGTGACTGATCGATCTGGTCTGTTTGGTTCTTTTGGTTTGTTTGGTCTGTCTTGTTTATCTGGTCGAATCAGACCAAAAGGTTCTATGGTCGAAGGCTGAAGGCCGAAGGGCAGACAACCCAGAGCTCCTCCCTCTTCCATTCCTCACTCCTAATTCCACATTTCACATTTCTCGTGTCCCATTCCTCATTTCACATTTCACATTTCCAATACCTCTCTCGCCGTGCCCTGAATCCATTCTGATTCAGCGAGAATCAAATCCGATCCAGTATTGGGGTGAATACGCATGTGCTAAGAGCAGCGCCGGCTCCTCCAAGTACACGAAACACCCAATGAATTAATGGAAACAGCTACAAGCCACTGGAACAGAATCGACTGGCATGTAGATTGCGCTTATACGTGGGTGGAGAATGGTCGCCCGACCACACCATTCAGATGTTGATGATGAATATGAATCCCGCCCAGTTCTCCATCAGCGCAGCCCTGGTAGTAGGGTCACTGTTCCTGTCCGGAGTCGGCCATGCGACCCAGGTCCAGAAGGAACAGGACCACGGTTACGTGGTGGCAGCAGAAACTACACCAACTTCTTGCGCTGTGACCGGAAAGGGAAGGACGAGAGCGTTCTGTGAGAACTATAGCCTGCTCAGATCAGGAGCCCTCCCAACTGAGAAATCTCAATACCTGAGCACAGTCATCGTGACGACGGTGATCGCCTTGCTGATGGTCATCACTGTGATGGCGTGGTTGTCTCTCGCCCTGATTGCGATAGCAGCCTGGGCTCGTCGCACCCCGCGCAAGCCGGTGGAACACGCACGCACCACTCTTTCCTTCCCCAGACAGGAGCAACAAAGATCTCTCTGGGCGTTCCGCCCCACTCTGTGGAATACCGTGGGTGTAGGCTGGCCTGGTCTAGCGTGGCTTGTCGGGATCGTCTCGTTGATTTGGTCCATTTGGTTTGTCTGGTTCATCTAGTCTCTCTGCTCTCTCTCGTCTATCTGGTCTATCTGGTCTATTTGGTCTCTCTGGTCTGTCTAGGGGCTTGAGCCGGACAGACGAAACAGGCCAAACAGACCAGAGGAACCATTCATTTGTCTGCTCATTACATAATACAAGGATATTACGTATATATTATGTCATGCCATTGTCTTGACATGGGGCAATAATCGAGCTATCTTGACGGCAAATGCGAGGAAGCAAGATGTCAGCGCGTGCACTTCGTACTGAAAAACTGGATCTTCGGGTGAGCCGCTCAGCCAAACGGACGCTGGAAGCTGCCGCCTCCGTTTCTCATCGTTCGGTGAGCGCGTTTGTCCTGGAAAGTGCCCTGGCCCGCGCAGATGAAACGTTAGCAGACCGCCGCACATTCAGTCTGAACAAAGCTCAATGGACTGAGTTCCTGAATGCACTTGATGCTCCGACTCGCCCTCTCCCTCACTTGCAGCGTCTGTTGACTGAACCTGGGTTCTTTGACGCGGCCCCTCTCCCCACTACCACAGAAGAGCGTTGACTCGAAAGATCGAAAAGCTTCAGCGAGATCACGCCGTAGAAGCATTCGACTGTGGCAATAAAGATCTGAATCGCTTTCTGCAACAATACGCATTGCTCAATCAAAATAATGGCGCATCACAAACCTACGTGGGGTTAGCCGATCAAGCCATTATAGGCTATTACTCCCTTGCGGTAGGATCGGTAGCGTATGAAAAGGCACCAGAACGAGTGATCAAAGGACTCGCGCATCACTCCATTCCCATCATGCTACTTGCTCGACTCGCCGTAGACTACCATTGGCAGAAACAAGGGATCGGGGCTGCGCTTCTGAAAGATGCCATGCTACGGACACTTCAAGCCGCCGACATTGCAGGAATTCGTGCCTTCGTGGTTCACGCGAAAGACGATAGAGCCAAAGGATTCTATGAGCGCTTCGATTTCCTGCCTTCACCAAGTGATCCCTTGCATCTCTTCATCCTTCTCAAAGACGTTCGAAAAATAGCCTCCTAGCCCCCATGCTTCATGACGATTCGTCGCGAAAGCACCCGAACTCACGTTCCTCGTGAAGCGTCTATCTGGTTCATCTGGTCTCTCTGGTTGGCCTGGTTCAACCAAACAAGATAGACCAAACAGACGAGATAGACCACACAGACCGTAGAGTCTCTGAATCCAATTGGATGTCGCGAGAATCACAATTGATTCTGTTGAAATATCGCTAGTGATGTCCTCTACCTTCATATTTCCATTCTGCCTCGTGAAAACCTGGGTATTTATACGGTTATCACAAAAACTCATTCGAAGCCGGCTACGAATTCTGCAGGCACAGCATTTGCTGTTATGCCTCATCAGGAGGCGATCAGGCGAGGACCGATACAAGAGATTCAAAAAGTGATCGCCTAAGCTCTACGATGTGGTTGCGCCTGGTTCATCTAAAAGTGGTTCAAGCCATGGAGAGAAATGGACCAGGCCACCCTGTACTAACACCATCACTCGGCGATCCCAACGACGCTGCAGGATCAACGTCCTCGGGTAAGCCATATCTAACCGGGAGGTATCGCGATGAAGATGATTGAAGCCATCATGCAGCCGTTCAAAATGGGTGACGTCAAGCAGGCCTTGGTGAAACTGGGTGTGGAAGGCATGACGGTCACGGACGTCCAAGGATACGGACACCAGAAGCCGGGTCGGGAAACCTATAAGGGCATCGAGTATACCGCCACCTTTGTGCCCAAGATGAAAATCGAATTAGTCGTCGAGGATCATCTGGTACAGGATGTGGTCGACACCATTACGCGCTACGCGAAGACCGACGGCCCTGGGGACGGACGGATCTTTGTGATGGATCTCGTCGCGGCGGTGCGGATCAAGACCGGCCCGATGTTCGAACCAACGCTGGCAGGGTGATGCGGACAACAGATCGCTAGCGGGATTTCCAGGAGTTCGACGAGCCCTGGGGACCGGCGCAGGAAGAAGGGCGCCAGTCCCCAGCGGGACGTTCATGAGTAGAAGAAGGGGACATTCTGAATTCTTGATATCGCCAGACTATCGTCTGACAGAAGAAAACCAGAATGGCCCCTTAATTCCTCGCGCGATTTTCAAAAAATCCCCCAGATCATCGTTCGCCACGTTTCTCCTGTCTAGCAGGCTGCAGACAACCCGGTCTGTCTGGCCTATTTGGTCTATCTCGTTTGTTTGGTTTATTTGGTTTGTTTCGTTGATTTGGTTCATCCGGTTAGTTTCGTTCAGAAAGATACCAGCTCGCTGAAACACATCAAACGGTCTGGTGTGTGGCATTGGTTTTTTGCCTGATGCGGACAAGGCGGGCTTTATCCGCCCTGTTTCTGCGGCAAGAGGATTTCAGATGCTTTCGGATGGAAGGACTTTCTTCAGTTCTTCGATCAGGGGTTGAAGCTCCTGTGTCACGGACTCCCATACGATATCCTCATCTACATTCATGTAATCGTGCACAATCTTGCTCCGCATGCCAGCAATGGCATCCCACGGAATTTCCGGGTGCCTTTCGCGGAACTGCAAAGGCACGCGGCGAGCAGCTTCGCCGATCACCTGAATGAGATGAGTGAGCGCTAAGCGGAGGGCGGTGTCACGATCGTAATCGTGACGGGTCTTTCCACGAACCAACGAGAGCGCGTCGTGAGCCTTATCCAGCATATGGCCGACATAGACAAATTCATCCTTCGGCATACTGAATCTCGGCATCGGCCAGTACCCGATTCCGCATCCTGCGGTTCAGAAACTTCTCCGTAACCAGATCAACTTTTCGGCCGCCTAATAGGAGAGAAAGTTCCTTCTCCATCTTCATCAAGCCAATGAAGCCCGGTCCACGGCCCGGCTCAAACTCCACCAACACATCAACATCACTGTCCGACCGGTAATCCTCGCGGAGCACTGAACCAAACAGTGATAGTTTCCGAATGTGATGATGACGGCAGAATTCCCCTATTTTCTCTTGGGAAATACCGATGCGAGCCTTGCTGATCATAGACACTACCTGCTCCATTCCTCTTCGATGGCCTTGGTCATCAGCTGCAGCAGTTCTTCTTGAAGCTTCGGGCTCATCGTCGCATGCTCCGTTCAGCAGGATTATCCTATGCATCCTAGCCTGGGTCAAGAAACGCTAAAAGCGAGACAGGCGAGGCAGTCTGAAGGCTGAATTCACCGTTTCTCCCTCTAATTTCGACTTTTCCACATCTCCGGATGTCGATGCAGATGCAGAACAGCCAGCACGTTGATACTCGCTTCTTCTGCATGGAAGTACACGCCATAGGGAAAGTGACGGAGCAACGCAGGGTGCACCTCATCGTCCACGCGTGGGAACTGTCGGGGATTGGCTACGATACGAAGAAACAACTGGTCAAGCTCATTGAGGAACCTCGCTCCTAAGCCAGACTGCTGGTCTTCGTACCACACGGTGGCTGCTTGGATGTCGAGGTCAGACTGGGGCTGAACGACAAGCCGCCGTGCCATCTGTCAGATCAACGATCTCGCAATTTGCGCTCGATGTCTGTGCGGACATCGGTCCAGAGTCGGCCAGCGCTGGGGTTCGCATGGTACGCCGCCAAGCGCTCGCGAATGATTTGCCGGTGCCACTCGGGCACGGGAACTTGCTCAGAGGTCGACGCGATTCGATCCCAGAGCGATTGTACGAAATCGATCTGTTCGTCGACCGAGAGATCGTCGAACCCTGGAGGAGGAGTGGGGACTATCTTGGACATGGAGAGACCTCCTACGATCGGGAGTATATCCCAAACCGAAGGTCAAGAAAAGCGGACAAGTCTGGCCGCGCATGGATGAAGCGAGAACAGCTTTCTGAACGCGTCAAACCGCGAGGTGCAAAGTCAATGACCCCACTGGATTCCCCCATCTGGTTTGTTCGGTCTGTCTGGTCTATTCGGTCTGTCTCGTCGTGGGCCAGGACCAGAAAGACTAGAAAGACCAGATGGACCGGACAGACCAAATGAACCAAACAAACGAGATGAACCTGCTAATGGTCTCCAGGAGAATCCAATTGGATTCTCCTGGAATCAGAATGGATTCACCGGAGATAGTCCGGGTCATCTCCTCTGCCGTTGTGTTTCCCTTTGACCTCGTGAAAACCTGGCGATTGTAAACGCAATCACGGAAATTTTCCCAAATCCGTCTAGAGAACTAGCTGGCACATGGATTGCGCTCTGCCTTGTCAGAAGGCCCATTTGGTTGATTTGGTTCATCTGGTTAGTTTCGGTTCGGAGAAGCTTTCTGACACTGTTTTCATCGATGACCCCTTATGCCACGGCATATTCCAACGCGCGCGGATTTTCCATGCGCTTCGAGGCATTCAAGATCTCGATCCCGACGATGTTGCCATCCTTGTCATAGTCGAGGATGACTCCGGGTTTATCCTCATCGCTTTCCTCAACCGGAGCGCCACTCAGTTGAATAGTAAGCACATCCACTTCCTGGTCGTATTTTACCTTCATGGCTTCCTCCAGTACTTGGCGATCTTGTTGGTACGATAGGCTGTGACCACAACAGGTGGATCAACGCTATCGTTCACCATGACTCGCAGGAGATACTGCTTCCCACCGATATCCACTCGCGACTGGAAGCACGTAATGCCTTCCACTTCAGGCACCTTCTGTTCCGGCGTTTGCAACAGCTTATCGACAAGCATTCGTGCAATCTTACGCGCTTCCAGCTCCTCCTGCACGTGCTTAGAGAAATGGAACCTCACCCCCGCTTTCCTCTCTCGGTCGCGTCCAAATGCAGCACGTGACGCCCGCAGGCTTGGCAGGACGACCCAGCCTTCGCCCGCATCGCAAGGAGCCTCAGTAAGAAAGATACCTGAGGCCTATATTAAAGGATATGGAAGGGTGAAGGGAAGCCAGTGAGACGGGCTCTGGGCCAGTCACCATCTGAATCCAATTGGATTCTACGAGAATCCAATTGGATTCAGCTGAGAGAGCGCGGGCTCATGTTCCGTCCCTTCGTATTTGCCTTCAGCCTCGTAAAAACCCGCCAATATTGACGGCAATCACGAAAACGCTTTCGAAGCCGGCACCAGACTCCCCTGGCACATCGATTGCGCTCTGCATCGCCAGGAGACCTGGCTGGTTCATCTGGTCTGTCTGGTCTGACACGTCTGTCTGGTCTATTCGGTCTGTCTCGTCTGTCCGGTCTGGTTGAGTTGCGACCAGATAGACCAGAAAGACCAGACAGACTAGATAGACCAGCTCGGCCCCTCAAACGGGTCTATTGCTAAAAATGGTGAAACAGTTTACTCGGTATCACCTACTATCTGTCCATCACACGCGTTCGCAGTCAGGACTAACGTCGTTTGCGGAATACGTTTCACGCTTCTCGCTTCACGGAGACCGGGAACGACGCAGATGGAGCCGGCCATGAATGGCATCTCAGGCTTCCAAGATGTGCGATCTGCCCCCTCCCGATCATCAACAAATCGGTTCCTGCACGAGCAAGGGTATCGATCTGGACAGGTGCCTGGTGCCATCTCCACACTCACAATCACATTGCTCTCTCCACAAACATCAGCACAAAGAGAGAAACGATTCCTGACACCGTTTCTCTCTCACGATCCATCGCACGCTTCACGGCAATCAGCTCAAAGCAGATAACGGTTCAGGACAGCTTTTTCAGATTTGGGTTATTTACGCCTCACAGGCGAGTGAGTTGAAGAAGGTGGAAATGACAGCTGGCCGCAAGCTTAGAATTAACCCCACCCCAGGCGTCTCTCAGAAGACCGTATTCCCTACTCGTCCTGTTATGAGCACTCGTCGCCAGTTTCTCAGATTGAGTCTTTCCACTGTTGCCGCTCTGCTACTCCTCAAGCAAACAGCGAGCGGTCAGCCCACAATTCCAGCACCTTGTGACCTCACCCCACATTCAGACATCGGACTTTCCCCAAATGCGTTCCCTGATACCCTCGAACGAAAACCTGGCGTCGAATTACGGCTGGACCCCACAAGACTTCTATTAGGGCTAAAGAGTGCTCAAGCACGTGAGAGAATCCTGAATTTTTTCCGTGATTTTCAGTCGGACATCCTACCGGAAGGAATTCATGGTCACGGCAATTTTAACGTGGCCGAAGCGACCGTTGGGAAACGCAGAGTCAACCATACTGCGACGCGAATGTGGATAACCTCAACCGGAAAGCCTGCACTTGTTTCTCCAGGATTTGCTACCCTCTTGAACAGATTTGGATCGGATTTGGAATGGATAGGTCCCGTTTACCGGGTCGGTGATAACACCGATGATAGGGGATTAGTCTGTCCTCTTCCCAATGTGTTGTTGATTAGATTCGCTCCCTCCCTTTCTAAAGAAGAAGAAGGCGAACTCATCAAGCGCTTGGAACGCATGGGGCTCAGAGAGAATCGTGAAAAGTCCGAATATCTCAATCTGTATCGCTACTTCATCATGGTGAACCCTTTGCAGCCTGTATACCACATAGCGGACCACATCAAAAAGTGCGAACAGCGGTACATCAGAGCTACGCGCTTTGAGAATATGCCTTTGATCTCAAACCTGGCATATATGCCAAACGATCCTGAATATGCTATACGCGCGTTTCGGAACTCAAACCCTGATGGCCAATGGAATATGGTCGCCATCAAAGCCGGAAGCCGAAAATATTGGGCGCCTCCCGTTGTTGCCTCAGAGCACAATCCCAATTCTCCTATCCCTCCTTACACCGGGTGGGATATTTCAACCGGCTCAAGTTCGGTAGCGGTCTGGTTAATCGACCCCGATATGTGCGATCTCCATCATCCAGATCTTGCAGGACAATTCTTGACTCAAGGTATCGACCTCTCCACTATGGGAACCCCTGATTACCAAAACTTTGCTCCTGCCACCATGCAGCATGCGACACGAGTGGCGGGCATCCTAGCCGCAGGCCTCAATAACCAAGATGCAACGGGCCGTCATTACATAGGCATTGCCGGCTTAGCAGGAGCCTGCCGCCTAGTCCCGCTTGTTATCCCGGACCAAACTGACGTCGAGTTGGCTCTTGCGCTGAACTATGCCGCAGAAAACTGGGAGCGGCCCGATCCGGGATCTTCGGGAACAACTGCCACCGCCCGAGTGGTGTGCCTCTCTTGGGGAGTTGAGGAAGAAGATGAAAACATAATCGACCGAGAACAAGTAGATTTAGCCCTCTGTAAATGTGCTACAGAGGGGCTCATCATCTGTGCAGCCTCCATGAACAGCGGGGTCGAAGGAGTCGCCTATCCAGCACGTCACCCAGACGTGATAGCTTGTGGAGCTTCCTTAAAGCCTGATACGGCAGGCATCGAGAAGCGCCGAAACGGATCTCCTGGTGGATCAAACCATGGGCCCGAGCTCTCGGTAGTAGCTCCCGGGGTAGAGATTCGTACGACAAATAGTGCCTATAACGGTAACGGCAATCGTGTCCTCGGGAGAGATTTATATGTCAACTTCGGCCAGACCTCTGCTGCCACGGCACATGTCGCCGGCCTCGCCGCGCTATTGCTCAGCGTCAATCCCGGATTGACCAACCGCCAAGCGCGAAAGATCATCGAACGGACTGCGGACAAGATCAACGACCAGTCAAGTGGGGGAACGTACACGTATCTCATTTCCACACATCCTAATGGATCATGGCACAACGAAGTCGGCTATGGTCGTATCAACGTTCTCAGGGCTCTAGAGATGGCCTCCAACCCCTGCGTTCCAACGGACATGGGGTTCGTGGAGGCCAATGTCGGCGGCGTTCGACTTTCTGGACCAAGCCCCCTCAATATTGAAGGAGTTTACGGCCCGATTACCATTGCACCGGCGCACGCAAGTAACGGAAGCGCCAGAATCGAATTAGTGTATTATGCCGATGGTATTGTTGAACTAGCCCTGGTCAATGCACTCATACAAACGAAGCAGCGGGTCGATAACTTCCGGATCACATTTTGTGGCCAGTTTGAGGCGGCAGAGGAAATTGTCAAATTTCGTATCACTGGAGGCGGAAATATGTCCGGGCGTCCTGGGGTCCGGTACCCCCACTTTTTTATACGGGTCCAGGGCCGTGTTAGTGACTCGTCCACCTTCTGGGAGGAGATCGCCACAACCAGCTCTAGTTTTCCCCATTTCTCCCGTAACCTTGGTCTGAACCCCCTTCTGCCGGTCTTCAATCTGAGTGAGACCGGTTTCCTCCGGTTAAAAGGAAGGCTCCACACTTTGAAAGCAGACATCCTTGTCAGCATGGTATTTCGAAATAGCACGCTGGAATTGGACGAATGCGGAATTCGCAAACTCTAAACCAAACTCTAAACCACATCCAGAGGAGATCATCGGGAATTTAAGGCACCAGTTAAACCAGGAGGGTACAAATGAGTATGATAAGAGTCATTGGAGTCTGTCTTTCCTTACTTCTAACCTCTGGATTCCTGTCCGCGGCATGGGCTACCCACGACGATATCCATGTAAAAATGCAGAACACCGTCCAAAATTGTCCTGGAGGAGCGGGCGCTTGCAAAACCGAGTTCATCTTGAGTAATTCCAGTTGTACGCCAACAGCCTCCAATGCCTGCCCGAAGACCCATACCGTCGGCAACGACCAAATCATCATCAAGGTGAAGGACTATACATACGGTCATGCCAAAGTGAAAGCCACGGATAGTACTAATGATACCTTGGCGCTTCAAAATGCCATCATTGTTCCGCAGACCACCGTATTCGATTATCATCTGGAGTTTTGGCGTTCATACCATAAACCCCCTACACCGACGGCTGGCACTCCCAAGAAATTCAAAACGACGGCAAATGGAACGCTCACACGACCAGGTAATTACTGTACTGGCACAACCACGTCTGCTGGCGGAGACACAATAAAGTTCAGTGGGTTCGTGAATGCTAATGAGGTCGGCACTCAACAGAGTCACAATGGAGGCACCAACGATTGTGCGACTGTAAATATTTCTGAAACGACCGAGGAGACCTATGCCAGCCTCCCAGATCCTCGTGATATGAAAGCCGATCTATGGTTTACGATGCAGGCCAATGACGAACTCATGTTCACGGCATCTGCAGGATATAAGGTCTTCAGCACCTCAACTGGTGGTGATGAGGATCCGCCGTGCAATGAGTTCTGCATGGAGATCTTAGGAGCCCTTGCTGAAGCCGTTAAGTGGGAAAAAGTTCCTTCTGATTCTATATTAAAGCTCCCGAAGGACTCGCAGGACGTTATTAAGGAACTCGAACTCCGTGTGAAAGAGGCAAGCGAGCGGAGCCACGATAAAAATCCGAAGTGATGGGGGTGATGAGCCTGCATTCCTGTCGTTGCGGCAGATCGGGCCCGCCATGTTGCTGACCCAAGCGTTCAGGGTGGACGAACCACAGGTTGTCAATCATGACCCCTTGCACTGGGGACCAATGCCGGTTTGCTCCCCTTGATGCGTCGGATCACATAGCACGGAACGCATATTCAGGCCCTCCAAGGCCAAACAGCAGGGAGGATGCCTCATGGGATTACTGCTCATGCTTCTTAGACTTTCGTGCGTTGCACAGGGCTTCCCTTCTTTCCGCACGGTAACCCTCGCGTTCCTGATACTCTTTGTTTCCAGCCTTGCACGCGCCCAAGTTGCTCCCATCACCCCGTCCGGCATGCATACCCAAGTCAGCGATCCTATCGCAGTGGGAGCCCTTACTCAGTACGACATCACCGGAGGCACCAGACCAGGCGGGGGAGTGAATCTGTTTCATAGCTTTGGAGATTTCAATGTCCCTACTAACAACATTGCCAACTTCCTCAATACAGGATCGGTTGATCTGAACGGTACCCTGCTCCCTCAAAACTTGCCGACCGACAACATTTTCGGCCGCGTGACCGAGCAGCAGAATCCGTCGATTATTTTTGGAATGATTCAGACCAACGGGCCAGGCGGATTCGATCATGCCAATCTTTTTCTTATGAATCCCCACGGCTTTCTATTCGGGCCTAATGCCACGGTGAATGTCGGGGGAATGGTGGCCTTCACCACAACGGATTATCTCCGGCTCACCGATGGTGCGCGATTCAACGCGGTTCCCGACATTATTGCCGATGCTCTATTGACTGCCTCACCCGTCGCTGCATTTGGATTTTTAGGCACAAACCCGCAAGCGATCCGTGTCGAAGGCAGCAGGTTAACATTGGCAACCGGAACAGGAATCTCACTGCTGGGAGGCAACATCACGGTTGGCATGGATATGGATTCTGTGCCAGGCACCCCGGCTTCCATCTCCGCACCGGGTGGTCAGATCAATCTTGTCAGTACAGCTTCACCGGGAGAGGTGCTACTGGAAACCTTCGCTCCCTCTCCGAACATCAACGGTCAGACCTTTACTACTCTAGGCACGGTGATCCTCAACCAAGAATCCAGCATAGATGTGAGCGGCGATGGCGCTGGCACGATACATATTCGAGGGGGACAATTTATCTTGGACGGGAGTTCTCTAGTGGCAAGGACAACTGGAGACACTGCTGGGGCTTCGACCGCATTTGAGTTAGTGGCTGATAATGCCATCCTTAGCAATGGAGCACAGATCGTAACCGCCTCGATAGAGGCAGGTGCCGCAGGAGCTATTCAATTGTCAGTTCGGGATACAGTCCAGATCTCAGGGGTCGACAGCACTCTTAGACCCAGTAGCATTTCTAGCACCAGCGGATCAGGGGGACACGGCGGCGACATACTCGTGGAATCCTCGAGAGTTACCCTCATTGAAGGTGGGCAAATTTCGAGTCTAGGGTTCGCGGAAGGGGTTGGAGGCAACGTTACGGTCAACGCCGATACCGTCCTTGTGGCTGGCATCAGCGTCGGAGGCGCGCCTAGCAGTATACAGACCCAGACCTTATCCGCCGCAGGCGGGACAGTAAGCGTAAACGCCTCTTCCGTAATGGTCGATACCCTCGGTCTGATCCAGACTCTCACCAACGACAGCGGTAGTGCCGGAGACCTGACCGTGACAGCGACGGACATGGTAGCCATAACAGGAGGCGGGGCCATACAGACTATCAGCGGCAGTTCTGGCGCCAGCGGGTCCGTATCCGTGAGCGCAGGTAACACCGTATCAATATCGGGCGCCTTCGAGGACGGCAGTCTCAGCCGTATCGAAAACAACAGTGCCGGAGACGGGGCGGTTGGAAGCGTGTTCGTCGGCGCGCGGAATATCGCGGTAACGGACGGCGGAAGAATTCGTGCGCTGAGCGCAGTCCAGAACGGACCAATGATGGTCATTTCGGCTCCGCAAGGGACAGTACTCGTCTCAAGAGGTGGTGCAATATCCAATACTATCGACGGGGTTCTTGAGCCCGGAACGTTGTCCGTAACAGCTGGTGCAATTAACGTCACAGATTTTGGCATTATCAGGACTTCCACTGTCGGAGACGGCAACGCAGGCTCACTAAGCATAACCGCAGACCGCATCACTCTATCAACGGGAGGACAGCTGAATAGTTCTTCTGACGGAGGGGGGGTGGGCCGTGGCGGGGATATAGACATGACTATAACCGACACATTGTCAATCAGCGGGGCAAGGATCAATGAGTTTGGCTCCACAGTACCGAGCGGAATTGTATCGAAAACGATCAGCATCGGTGACGCGGGAATAGTTTCAGTCACAGCGCCACATATCGAAGTCGCAGGAGGGGGTATTATCTCCACGTCGACCGAATCAACAGGAGCTGCTGGAAGCATTACACTCAAAGTGAACGATCTGAATTTGAAATCTGGAAGCCAATTAACCAGCACCAGCGCAATAGGCGAAGTAGGGAGAGAGTTAGGACTTGAGGCTACCGGCAATGCCGGCACCGTCACAATACAAGGTCAGGAAAGCTCGGCCCAATCAGTCCTGATCGACGGGGCCGGCACCGGCGTCTTCACCGACACACAGGGCACGGGCGCCGGAGGAAATATTTTCGTGAACGCCAACACCGTCACACTCCAGAATGGCGGGACGCTCTCGGCCAAGACTTCTGGTACCGAGGTCACCGCCACCGGCGGGACAATCACGGTGGACGTGGCGAATACGGTCAGCATGTCCAGCGGCGCGTCCGTCTCCGCGAGCAGCACCGGCCCTGGCAACACCGGCAACATCCAGATCGATGCCGGCAACCAGTTCGCCATGACCAATAGCTCGGTGACGACCGAGGCCAACCAGGCGAGCGGCGGCGCCATTAAGATTACGACCGATCCCGGCGGCACCGTCCAACTCATGAATAGCACGATCAGTGCGTCGGTCCTCGACGGTACCGGCGGGGGTGGCAGCGTAGACATCGATCCACAATATGTCATTCTGCTGAACAGCCAGATCCTGGCCAACGCGTTCCAGGGACCGGGCGGGAATATCTCCATCACGACCAATTTCATCCTGCCGGACGCCAACAGTGTGATCTCGGCCTCCTCGCAATTCGGCGTAAATGGCACCATCACGATTCAATCGCCGAACGCTCCAGTCAGCGGCCAGATTCAGCCGCTGGGGAAAACACCGCTGATCGCGACGTCGCTGATGAATCAACATTGCGCTGCGGTGGCTGGCGGGCAGTTCAGCAGCTTTACCGTGGCGGGACGGGATAGTCTGCCCACCGAACCGGGCAGTTGGCTCGCGAGTCCGCTGGCAATGTTGGGCACAGGCACAGGGGAAAGTCTATCTGGTCTGTCTAGTCTGTCTGGTGAAGTCCGAGGAGGGTTGGCTGCGCACCAAATAGACCAGATAGACAAGACAGACCAGACAGACCAACCCCTGTTGTCGTTGCGTCAAATCGCGCCGGCCGGGTTCCTGACTCAGGCCTTTGCCGTAGAGCGCTCCGCGGGTTGTCGATCATGACCTATCGCGCTGGGGAACCGGCGCCCGCCCGCTCCATTCGGATCGTGAGACATCTTTTCTTCTGCATCGGTCTCGCCATGGTCATGCTGTTGGCATCTACTTCAGCCTTCGCACAGACGCCGTCATCGACGCTCGAACCGACGGGACGCTACGGCGAACCGCCCGGCCCCCTGAAGGAAGAATTTGTGCGGCCCAAACCGCCGCCGAGTCCCGTACTGCCCATCGTCCCGCCTCCGCCTGAAACCGGGGTGCCGATACAGCCAGGCAAACTACAAGTATTTGTCCGTGACGTACAGGTGACCGGCAACACCGTGTTTTCGGATGCCGAGATCGCCGAAGCGACGGCCCCGTATAAGAACCGGACGTTACAGACCGAGGATCTCGAACGGCTCCGGTTGACCCTAACGCTCCTCTATGTCAACAAGGGTTACCTGACCTCCGGCGCGATCATCCCGGACCAGGACGTCGTCTCCGGTGTCATCACGGTGCAGATCATTGAAGGAAAGTTGACGAGGATCGATGTGGAAGGCAACCGCTGGTTCCGATCGTCTTACCTGCGCGACCGCCTCTCACTCGGCGTTCGCACACCGGTGACGCTCGCCCCGCTACAAGAACAGCTGCAAATCTTGCAGCAGGATCGCCGGATCGAGCGCATCAACGCGGAACTGCGGCCGGGTGATCAGCGAGGCGACAGTCTGTTGAACGTGCGCGTGGCGGACAAGCAACCGTTTCACGCCTCGATGGAGGTCAACAACTACCTGACGCCGCTGGTCGGAGAAATCCGCGGTACCGGCAGGCTGGTCGACAACAACCTGACAGGCCGCGGGGACCCCCTCATTCTCAGCTACGGCCAGTCTAGCGGCGCCTATCCGATTGTAGATGCCTCCTACGCCCTTCCCTTCAACCGGTTCGGCACGACCTTTTCGCCATACTACCGGCGCGCCGGCTTCCGCCTGATCGAGCAGCCCTTCAGTCCACTGAACATCAAGACCAACTCGGAGATCATCGGCATGAGCCTCCGCCACCCGATTTATAAGACCGTGACCGATGAGGTCGCCCTCTCGATCATCGGGGAACATCTCTTTACCCAAAGCTTTCTCTTCAACGGCACCCCCGATGAGGTGACGTTGAATGTGTTCCCCGGTTATCAGAACGGCGTGGCAACCGTCTCCGCGCTCCGCTTCGCCCAGGACTGGACCCATCGCACCATCGACACGGTGCTGGCCGTCCGCTCGCGATTCAACGTGGGCATAAACGTCCTTGGCGCGACCATCAATGCGGACCCCGACACGCCGGACAGCCAGTTCTTCTCCTGGTTGGGTCAGGTGCAGGGGATCAAGCAGTTCGGTGAAAATTTGCTCGGCATGCAGCTCCTTGGTCACATGGATTTGCAACTCACGAACTCGCCCCTGTTCCCGGTTGAACAGGTGGCGATGGGGGGCCGGTATACGGTGCGCGGCTATCGCGAGGTGACCATCCTGCGCGACAACTCGTTCATCGCCTCGGTCGAGCCGCGCTTCCCGTTATTCCGCTGGGCGAACGGGCAACCGATGTTCCAGCTCGCGCCCTTTGTGGACGTCGCGCATGGCTGGAACAAGGGCGCCAACCGTATTTCCGCAACGGCGCCGATCACCACCTTTCCCGACACCCTCGCCAGCATCGGCGTCGGTCTCCGCTGGAATATCCTGCCGGACGACAGGGCCAGTTTCGAAGTCTATTGGGGGCAGCAGCTGAACCACGTGCCGAAGATCAGCAACACGATCCAGGATAATGGAGTGCATCTGGGATTTGTGGTCAATCTCTTCTGAGAAGACCGTTTGTTTGGTTTGTTTCGTTTATTTGGTTTGTTTGGTTGAACGATCAGCCCAGAGCCACAAAAGGACCTCCAATGGTGCGACTGAAATAAACAACCATTTCTGTTTCAACCGGACTACCCGTTGAACGAAACTCACCATGAACGAAATCAACCAAATAAACAAAACAAACCAAATGAACCAAATCAACCATCTGTTCAAGCTCGCTCTGTTCCTCATCCTTGCGACCTGTTTCCTGCTGCCCAAAGCATCCGGAACGGTCTCCGCAGGCGAACCTCCTCCGGACACCTTGATGCAACAGGGACTGCAGGCGTACCAACGAGGATCGTTCGATCAGGCGCTTGCCGCCTGGAAGCAGGCGGCAGACCTCTACGAGCGGGCCGGCAGGGCTGCAGAACAGAGCCAGGCCCTGGAACAGGCCGCGCAGGCGTCTGAATCACTGGGCCAGGTCAGTCAGGCCTTGCAACAGTTGGAGCTGGCGCTGACCCTGGCGCAACAGACAGGAGATCGCGCGCGGATCGCCGGCGTGATGGAGAGTCTCGGTCGTACCTACCTGGCAGCGCGCAAACCGGACGCCTCGGTGCAGTATCTGACCCAGGCCTTGGCTCTGGCACAAGCCGAAAAAGATCGACGCCTCATCGCGGCCATCTCCAACGACCTCGGCATCACCCACGTCGCCCGGCAGCAGAACGCGGATGCACTGAACGCCTTTGTGACCAGTGCGCAAGAGGCACAAGCGGACGGTGATCGCCCTCTGACTGTGCGAGCCTCCATCAACGCGGCCCGCATGGCGCTGAAACTGAATCAACCGGATAAGGCGCGCGACTGGCTGGACCACTCCTTTGATGCCCTGAATGATTTCGAGCCTTCGCACGACAAGGCGATGAATCTCATTCAGGTGGGGCTGGGCTACCAGCAACTCCGCGCCTCCATGCCGGCCATGAACGCACCATTGCTGCTGCGCGCGGCCGGAGTGCTGCTGGAAGCGACGACGGTGGCGGAGCGAATCGGCGACACAAGAACGCGCTCCTATGCCGAAGGCTACCTCGGTCACTTGTATGAAACTGAACATCGCTACGACGAATCGTTGCAACTGACGAGACGGGCGGTCTTCTCCGCCCAGTCGGCCAATGCCCCGGAGTCACTCTTCCGCTGGCAATGGCAACTGGGCCGTTTGCTGGCGGCAACAAGCAAACTGGACGAAGCCATCGCTTCCTACGGCCATGCCACCACAACCCTGCGGCCCATTCGCCTGGAAGTCACCTCCGCATGGGGGAACGACTCATTCGCCGGAGAAGATTCAGTCCGTACGCTCTTCTTTGAGCTGGCCGATCTGCTGCTCCACCGCGCGTCACTGACAGACGACTCGCAAGGGGCTGAACAGTATCTGCGCCTCGCACGTGACGCGATCGAGACCTACAAGGCAGCCGAGTTTCGGGATTACTTCCAGGACGACTGTGTAGATACACTCCAAGCGCGTATCACGAAGCTGGACACACTCGCCGCCGGAACGGCTGTGGTGTATCCCATCGTCTTTGCAGATCGGTTGGAACTGTTGGTCAGCTTCCCCAACGGACTGAAACGCCTGTCAATCCCCGTCTCATCAGCCACACTCACACAAGAAGTACGTGTCTTTCGCAAAACGGTCGAAAAGCGAACGACGCGCGAGTATCTTCCCCACGCCCAACAACTCTACGCCTGGTTGATCCGCCCGCTCGAACCGGACTTGGCCTCCTTCCAGATCCATACCCTGGTCTTTATCCCGGATGGTCCGCTCCGGACCGTGCCGATGGCTGCCCTTCATGACGGCAGGCAGTTCCTCATCGAGAAGTTTGCGGTGGCTACGACACCCGGTCTGAATCTCACCGACCCGAAGCCTATCGACCGCGAGAAGATCCGGCTCTTGTCGGGCGGGCTCACAAAAGCCGTTCAAGGATTTCCCTCCCTCCCCTTCGTCGAAGAAGAAGTCAATGCCATTCGCACGCTCTACCAGGGGGATCAACTCATGAATGCCGAATTTTCAACTCCGCGGCTTGAACAGAAATTACAAAACCAGCCCTATGGCATCCTGCACATTGCCACCCATGGCTGGTTTGCCTCAGACACAACGCAGTCCTATCTTTTGACCTATAACGGGAAACTCACCATCAATGAGCTGGACCATTTGATCGGACTGTTCCGGTACCGAAAAGATCCACTGGAACTCTTGACCCTCAGCGCGTGCCAGACCGGGACCGGCGACGACCGTTCGGCGCTCGGCCTGGCCGGTGTGGCCATCAAAGCCGGAGCACGGAGCGCGCTCGCGACACTCTGGTTCATCAACGATGAAGCATCGGCTGCCTTGGTCTCAGAATTTTATCGGGAACTACGAAATCCCAAACTGTCCAAGGCACAAGCATTGCAGCACGCACAGCAGAAGCTCTTGACAGATCGCGTCTATGAACATCCGGCATACTGGTCGCCGTTCTTGCTGCTGAACAATTGGCTCTAGCAGAATGTTGAAAAAGGAAGGAAAGGGTGGCCTGGTTGTCCTCCTGCTCGCGGAACGCGCACGCTCGGAAGGTGCTCGTTCGACGCGCGCAATCGAGGATCGACCAGGCCACCCTTTAGAGATAGTGTGAAAAACCGCTGCGACCTTGCTTGGGACAAGGCGCGTCTCGGCGCGCCGGGGTTGGGCGGGTGATAAGGTTGGCCTTTTGAACATCCTGCGGGAACCGCTGGACAGGCGCTGCCGAAGACGGTGGACCCAGTCCCTGCTGTTGGTATTCTCGTCGATGTGCTACAGTGCGCCTCACCATATTCTTTACTGGCCGATCAGCCGTAAGAGGAGGGCGCTATGCGAACCCTAACTGTCCCGCTGCTATCACTGATGATCGTGAGTATGGGATTGTTTGGTCCAAGCTCGACGCCTGCGGTCGCGGATCAGGCCGCCGTTGCGCAGGCTGGGCCCAAAGAAGATGCGCCACTTCCTCTCTACCAGCCTCCCAGGAAGCTGACTCCGCGTGCTCGTGTCGGCGGGGGATTGCGCGGGACGGACGGAAGCGATCCCGTGCTCGTGGCTCTGGTGCCGGACCATGTCGGGCTCACCGTCAAAAAGACTCCCGTTCTGAACTGGTTTCTCTCAAAACCGACGATCTACCCGCTGAAATTTACGCTTATCAATGTCGGATCGGTCACGCCGCTGCATGAAGGTCTGATTCCCACCCCGGCCCATGCAGGTATCCACTCCATCAATCTCAAAGATTGGGGCCTTGTACTGGAACCGGATGTGCAATATCGCTGGTTCATCTCCGCTGTCCGCGATCCGGACTCGCCGTCAAAGGATATTGTCGCCGGCGGCATGATTGAGCGCTGTGAGTTCAATGACTGCCTCGTCTTCAAGCCCATCCTGACCTGCGAGGACCGGCAGAGCGTGCTAGGGAATGCCGCGAACGGTTTCTGGTACGACGCCATGGCCTGTCTCTGTGAGTTGATCGACACGAACCCTTCAGACCAATCGCTTCGCAGACATCGAGCTGCATTGCTGAATCAAATCGGTCTTTCCGGGGTCGCCGAGTGGGACCTTCGTTCTATCCAAGCGCCCGCTAAGTAGCCCCGTCCTAGCCCTCGTTCTTTGGTTTGTTTAGTTTGTTTGGTTCCCATCAACCCTCTCTCGCCATGCCAGTCTCGCTTTTCCCGCTCGTCTCACCCATCCCGCTCGCCCTTAACTCAGAACTCAGAACCTCCCTCATCCAACTCACCACTTACTACTCACTACTTACCACTTCCCACTTCCCACTTCCCAAGGTAATCCAATTTGATTCAGTAGCGAATCGTTTTCGATTCACCACAATCGCTTTCCGCCCCCAATAGAAGCACGCACTCCGGTCCAATACTCAGGAAAACCTCCGACTATTACGAGGAGACATGCCCTTTCAGATGAGGCACGTGGCTTGCTAAGTATTCGATCAGTTCATGGATGCTGTCGCGAGGTGTTCGACCATTTTTCCAGCCGGCCTTTTCACGTTCGGCGCCTCCTCGACGGACTAAGAGTACGCCAGCGCCAGCCGTACTTGAGAGAAGCCCAGGCGGATGGTGGCCTCGAACGCCTCGCAACGGCATCCATGAAAAGATCGGGCGTGACATCCTTCGTGACGACCATCGCACCCATGATAATCGGCACGGGACTGCCAAGCCGGAACAATATGACGGATACGAAGCACAGGACGCTCATCGCGCCAGCCACCGGTTATAGCCTGCCAAAGGGACGTGGAGTCCACCAGGATGCAGAACGACCTTCCTGGCACACGAAACTGGTGGGGCGAGTTGATCTGGTCTATCTGATCTATCTCGCCTATCTGGTTGGCTGGTTCGTGTGGTTGATCTTGGTCTTCGAACCGCACTACCTCACAGGGTACTGAGGAATGTAGAATGAGAAATAAGGGGAAATTCTGAGTTCTAGGTTCTCAGAACTTCGCGCCCCGCTTTTCTCGCCCGTCCAGCCCAGGGGCTCATTTCTGATTCCTCATTCCACATTCAGCACCCTCCTTGCCTTCCAACTCAGCACGCAGAACCTCCCCCCATTCCCCATTCCCCATTCCTCATTCCTCATTCCTCATTTCCCCCTCAAGTACAGCTCTTGCACATTATCCGAGCGGCAATTGGAGGCCCCTCGTTCTCTAGGAGATCCCTATTGTGATAGATTGCCCTCACCTATCACGCCTCCCCTCAGATCTACAGGGCACCGGAGGAGCGCATGACACAACCCTCACGTCTCCCCAAATCCTCATTGCTAGACAGGCTGACGACCGAGGCTGTCGTTCAAGTCTTGGGTTGTGAGTGAGATGTAAAGGAATGAGGAATTTGGAATGAGGAATGGGGAATGAGCGATTCGGAGTGGATGGTCGCCACATTCTGAATGAGGGCACGACATGGGAAATGATTCGGCGAGACGCAATGTCGTTCAAGAAAAGAGCTTTGCCTTTGCGGTCGCCATCGTTAAGGCTGGCCGTCGACTCCAATTGAATCCCCAAGAATGGGTGCTGTCAAAACAGCTCATTCGCGCCGGCACATCTATCGGGGCAAACATTGAGGAGGCAATCGCTGCGCAAAGCAAGAAAGATTTTCTGGCAAAGATGTCCATCGCACTGAAAGAGGCACGCGAGACACATTATTGGCTCCGGGTTCTTCGGGACTCTGGACTGACGACTGAAATGGAGACGGAGGCACATCTACCCGCCTGTCAAGAACTGATCAGGCTCCTCAGCAGTATCACTATGACCACTCGAGAAAATCTTGAAACAACCGCGCAGGCCAGGCGTGTGAACCGTCAGCATTCCACATTCCACACTCCTCATTCCACATTGGGGACGTAGAGATTGCCTTGGCAGACGTCACACAAAAATACTCCATCCTTGTTGTGGAAGATAATCCTGACCTCGTCATGGGGTTACAGGATTTCCTCCAACATGACGGCTACAGCGTCACCGTTGCCGCTACCGTCGCCGGCGCCATGGAGCTCGTTCGCGCCCATCGCTTCAACGCGATCATCCTGGACTTGGGGCTGCCGGACGGCGACGGGCTCAAGGTCTTGAAAGAAGCCCAACGATTGGACCCCTCGCTCCCGGTCATCATCGTGACGGCCCATATCTCAGCGGATCGGACCGTGGGAGCGCTGGAAGAGGGGGCCTTTGCCTATCTGACGAAACCCTATGACCGGGAGGAACTTCGGCACATACTCCGTCGCGCCATCGGAGTCAAGGAACTGGCCGTGAAGGCCGAACGAACGGAATACCTCCTCAACGTAAGCGAAGAACGTTTCCGCTCGCTGGTTGAATCGGCCTCCGATGCCATCGTGGTCGCTGATCATCACGGCATTATCCTCTCCTGGAACCGGGCTGCATCCAGGCTCTTCGGCTACACCAATGAAGAAGCGATCGGCAAGCCCCTCACCATCCTCATGCCGGCACGCTACCGCCACGCTCACGAACAGGGCCTCGCCCGCATTGAGGCGACGGGAACGGGCCGCATAATGGGAGCCGTGTTGGAGTTGCATGGGCTGAAGAAAGATGGAACTGAATTTCCCATCGAACTCACATTGGCCACATGGAGTTCAGCCGCCGGTAACTTCTACAGCGGCATCATTCGAGATATTTCGGTCCGAAGGAAGACCGAAGACGCACTCCGTCGCAGCGAGCAACTTCTGAGGAACGTGGCGGACAACACCACGGCGGTGATTTACGTCAAAGACACGGATGGCCGGTATCTCTTCGTCAATCACAGGTTTGAACAGATCTTCGACCTGCCTGCCGATCAGATTGTGGGCCATACAGATCACGAGATCTTCCCCCGGGAGGCCGCAGATGCCTTTCGGGCGAATGACGTGATCGTCATCGAACAGATTCGTGCGGTGGAATATGAAGAAGTGGCGCCCCATACGGACGGGCCTCATACCTATATCTCGATCAAATTCCCGCTGTGCGATCCCACAGGCAAACCCTATGCGACCTGCGGTATTTCCACTGACATCACTGAGCGCAAGCAGACGGAGGAGGCGCTTCGCCAAAGTGAAGAACGGTTCAGAACCATGTTCACGCAAGCACCTATCGGTATGGCGCTTATCGATTCGCTGACGGGACACATCTATGAAACCAATGCTAAGTTTGCTCAAATTGCAGGTAGGACGACGGAGGAAATGGCCAGTCTCGACTGGATGAGCATTACCCACCCGGACGATGTGCAAGCGGATTTGAATAACATGGCCCGGCTGAATGCCAATGAAATAGCCGGATTCCAGATGGAGAAACGCTATGTCCGTCCCCATGGCACGATTGCGTGGATCAACCTGACGGTGGCTCCTATCCAAGTTAAAGAGCACGCTGGCCCACGCCACCTCGCGATGATTGAGGACATCACCGAACGCAAAGCCATCGAACAGACCCTCCGCACGCATGAGGAGCACCTCCGCCTTGCCCTGGCCTCAACTGAAATGGGCACATGGAATTGGAACCTCCGGACCGGTCAAGTCCATTGGTCCTCGCAGGTCGACCGGTTCCTCGGCCTCGCGGACAGGGGATCGCCTCACACCCAAGACGAATGGCTGGCACTCGTGTATCGGGAGGATCGGGAGTCGCTGGCGCGTGTCATGCGACAGGCGATGGATCCACCGGACTCCAACGTGGTATTTGAACACCGTGTCCTCAAACAGAACGGCAGCTTCCAGTGGTGTATCTGGGCTGGTGAGATCATTCGAGACTGCGATGGAAAGGCCTTGCAGATATTGGGAACGGTACGCGCAACAGACCATGGCGCGTGACGCGTCATTTGTCTCTCAGGTCTGTCTGGTCTATTCGGTCTGTCTCGTCATGGCCCCGGACCAGATAGACCAGACAGACCAAATGAACCAGATAGACTAAATAGACCAGATGAACACGATTGATGACATAGGCCGGCTCTCTCGCATAATGGTGGGACTCGTCTGGCTGCTCGCCCTCTGTACCCTGCCTGTGACGGAATCTGCGGCGGTGGACATTGCTATCTTACAATCTTCTGACATTGCGGCATATCGCGAGGCCATTGCGGGCTTGAAGGCCACTGGCCCGATTGGAGCGATCTATACCGAATATGATGCGCAAGGCAATCTGGAACTCGGGAAACAACTTGCGCGCAAGGCGCAGGAATCAAATGCGTCACTGGTCGTGGCCGTGGGACTCAAAGCCGCCTTGGCGGCACAAAATGAAATTGTGGATGTCCCGATCGTCTACATGATGGTTCTTGATCCGTTGAAACATCAGCTGAGAGCCGCCAACATGACCGGTACGATCCTGGAGGTCCCCCTGGACAGACAGCTGAAGATCATGCGGAAGTTCCTACCGGCCCTCCACCGCCTCGGGACTCTCTACGATCCCGCCAAGACCTCCTCCCAGGTGAAGGACGCCAAAAGGCAGGCCGCCAACTCACAGTTCCAATTCAAGGAGCTTCCCGTCGAGAGTGAAAAGGACGTGCCCCAGCAACTGCGAGCATTGCTCCAGGATGTTGAAGCCCTCTGGCTCATGCCGGATTCCACGGTCTTGACGAACGAGTCTATAGGATTCATCCTTGAATCAGCGCTCGCACAACAGATACCGGTAGTCGGGTTCTCGCCGGAATTCACACGCCTGGGAGCGCTGCTCAGCATATCCGTCAACTATGGTGATATCGGTCGGGAAACCGGGCTGCTCGCGAAGCGCGTTCTCGATGGGGAAAAACTGAGGCCGCTCACCCCTCTGCCGGTCGAGCGACTCAAGATCACCGTCAATCTCAAGACCGCGAGGTTTCTCGGCATCACGTTTCCGAGTGAGCTGACGAGTCTCATCGATGAAACGTATTAATGAGGACAGGCCATTGAATCCTTCTTATCCGTCGGATACACCTGTGGCTTCCATCCCATTGCGCTCGAAGGGGTTCGTCAGCCTGCGAACGAAACTCGTGTCATTGTTCAGCCTCATTCTCATCGTCGCCTGTGTAAGCTTGAGCTGGTACTTCATCGAAATTCGGCGCGCGGCCATGACCACCAATCTCCAGCAGCTGGGTGCGATTCTCCTCACGAGCGTGGCGCACAACGAGCACTTCCAATATGCAGGCCTCGTGGGCGAAGATCGCGTGACGCTCCAGCAATTCATTGACAGCCTCATGGCCGTCGAGGAGGTGGTCTATGTGGTCGTTACGGGCGTGGACGGCAACGTGCTGGTCCGGCACACGAAAGGAACAGGCCAAACCTCTGCCAGTCTTGTGCGAGCCGTGGACCAGCCTCTATACCCGGACAGTCAGATTGCACAAACCCTCTTTAAATCGCCAAGCAACACTCCTCTCATGACACACCTCCCCATTTCAAATATAGACGCCGACCAGTTCGCGTGGGGGGAAACTGTGTACGACTTTGCCATCGCAGTACAGCGACCGGCAAAAGGAGCGACCCCGTTTCCCCCATTCTCTTCTCACATGGATGAAGTAAGCAGCGGGTCACCACCGACACAGGCGACAATCGTGTCCGGTGTCGTCCAAATAGGATTGAGCGACGCACGGGTGAAACACGAACTCAGAACGATGGTCTGGAAAGTTCTCCTCATCACCACCTTCATCATCGTCGCAGGCGCACTCAGCGTCTTTCTGCTCGGCCTCCGTATCACACAACCCCTGAAACGTTTGTGCGACGTGGCTAGCCAAGTGGCCGAGGGTTACTCGCCTGTGCCCCTCATGTCTTCCAGCCACGACGAAATCGGCCAGCTCACGAACGCATTCAACCTCATGGCCCGGTCCATCCAGGAAAGGAATAGCGCTATTACCGCAAACCTGGTCACCATCAAACACCAGGTCAATCAATTGACGACGCTCCATCAAGTCAGTGCAGCCATCGTCGGGACGCTGGACCGGAGCCAGCTCCTCGAAACCATCCTGCAACTCCTAACCTCCAATCTGGGCTTTACACGGATGGTTTTGACGTTGCGGCGTCAAGAACGAAACACGGCCTATGTGGCCAAAATCGCCGGGGTTTCACCTGACATTGTGGAAGCAACCCGGCTCCTTGATATACCGATCCAGGACGATGGCAGCCTCCAAGCCGACCTGCTGATTCATGGCGACCCCTTGTTCATCCGGGACCTCGAGGCCGTGGCAAACCGTATGTCACCACCTGTGCTGCACCTGGCTCGCCTCAGCGGGGTCACCTCCTTCGTCGCGGTGCCGCTCAAGAGCCACAACCAGATCCTCGGATACCTCGCCGCAGACCGGGGTCCAGAACCCTGCAGGGAAGAGGACCTCCATATGCTTTGGACGATTACCAGCCATGTCGCAGCAGCCATCGACAATGCCAGGGCCTATGCTCACCTCGAAGAACTCACCCAAAACCTGGAACAGAGAATTGCGGAACGCACGCAGGAATTGTCCGTCGCCAACGAACGGCTCCAGGAACATGACCGGCAACGATCGCTGTTCTTCTCAGTCGCGTCGCATGAATTGCGCACCCCCATGACCGTAATCCGTAGCTTCGCAGACAATATGCGCGACGGAGTGGCGGGGCCGATGAACGAACAACAGCTGACCTACCTCACCCGCATCGGACATAATATCAATCGCCTCACCAGAATCATCAATCAATTGCTCGACTGGTCCCGCCTTGGCTCTCAACAAGACATGCCCCGGCTTACACCGGTATCCGTCGAAACCACCGCTCTCCTTGTCGCCGACAGCTTGCAGACCGTCGCAGCTGAAAAATCGATCACCCTCGAGATCGCCCATGCAAATGGGCTTCCAGCGGTCCAGGCTGACCACGACAAACTGGAGCAGATTTTCTGGAATCTCATCGGTAATGCGATCAAGTTTACACCGCCGGGCGGCCGGATCACCGTCGAGTTTCAGGAAACCCCCGAGGGCTTCGTCCGAATCTCTGTCGCCGACACCGGCTGTGGGATTGACCCTGGTCACATCGCAAAACTCTTCCGCGAGTTCTCGAGAGTGCCGTCTGCGAACCCCTCCGCCCAGGGGGCTCAGCTTGGCTTGTTCATTACCAAGAGCCTGGTGATCATGCACAAGGGGGCCATCTGGGTAGACAGCACGCCCGGAGCCGGCACACGCTTTTATTTCACGGTCCCTGTTTGCAGTCAGGCTGATAGGCTGAAGGCCGAAGGTGCGAAGGCCGAAGGCTCTTAAAGGTATTAAATTGCTTGCTTTGTGTCTTGCGAGATACTTATAACTTTCAATCTTTAACCTGAGGATCTGGCTAATAACCTTCAGCCTTCAGTCTAAACACCTGTACAAAGACCATGCGCGCAAAAATTCTCATCGTCGACGACGACCGCGATATTCTTCTCGGGCTTGAGAATCGCATCGAGTGGATGGGGCACGAGCATGTCACGGCCGACAACGGGAAGGATGCCCTGCGTCTGATCGAGCAGGGAGACTTTGATCTCGTGCTCCTGGATTTGGAACTACCGGGGCTGTCCGGTCTGGAGATCCTGGAACGGGTCAGAGGCGCCTCTCACAGCGAACAACACATCGAAGCGGACAGCGGCACAACCCCCTCTACACCGCTCATCATCATCCTGACCGCATTCGGCACCATCGAGCGCGCCGTTCAGGCGATGCAGCTTGGCGCCTATGATTTCATCACGAAACCGTTCAGCGCCGACCACCTGACCGTCGTGATCAACAGGGCACTGGCTACCGTAGCCCTGCATCGTCAAGTCAACGTCCTCCGTCAAGAAGGCGAGAACCGGTATGGTCACCTTGTCGGAGCCAATGACAAAATAGCTGCGCAACTGAAGGTCGCCAAACAAGCAGCGCCGTCCGACGTAACCGTTTTGCTACTCGGTGAAACCGGTACGGGGAAAGAAGTCGTGGCCCGCACCATTCATCGATGGAGCCCACGCAGCGCGAAACCCTTTGTCGCGGTCAATTGTGTGGCGCTGCCTGAGAATCTTCTCGAGAACGAACTGTTCGGTCATGAGAAGGGATCCTTCACGGGCGCGGTCAAACGGGAGCCGGGCAAGATTGAGGTGGCGGAAAGCGGAACAGTGTTTCTGGATGAAATCGGGGACATGCCGCTCCCCTTACAAAGCCGCCTGCTGCGAGTCCTTCAAGATCAGAGCTTCTACCGTATCGGTGGAACTCAGCCCGTTCTCACCAATGTGCGTTTCATCGCGGCCACCAACAAAGACATCAGGCGCGCGATCCAGCAGGGCACGTTTCGCGAGGATCTGTACTACCGACTCGCGGTGATCACCGTCACGCTCCCGCCTCTGCGTGAACGGATGGACGATATCCCTGCGCTCGCGCAACATATTCTCACACGCGCGATCGGAGTCGTGACCCATCGCCCCTGCGCACTGAGTGAGGGCGCCCTACGGGTATTGCAACAGTATCAGTGGCCCGGCAATATCCGCGAACTGGAAAATGTGCTGACGCGCGCACTCATCCTATGTCCCAAGGAGACAATTGAACCGGAATACCTGTATCTCGGAAATGTACCATCTCCCTCGGCGACCGAGGCCGAGTCAGGCTCCCCCCCCCGTCACTACCATGAAAGCATGGAAGCGCACAGTCGGCAGGTCCTCGAAGAGGCGTTGCGAAGAAATGACTGGAATCAAACACGCGCAGCTGAAGAACTTGGCCTTCAACGGACCTACCTCACAAAACTCCTCCGCCAGAAAGACATCTCCGGCAGGCAGCCCAAAGACTCCTCCTCGTCTTCTGAAGAAGATGGGCTCTGAGTCTCTTCGGTCTATTTAGTCTATCTGGCCTATTCGGTCTGTCTGGTCGGAAGAACTGGACAACCGAAGACACCAGAGAGACCAGATAGACTAGAACCTATCTCAAAATCGACAGAGCAGTTTCGCTTTATGAGTATCCGCCATGAGCAACCTGCAGAATCCTTGGAAATATGCCGTCACTACACTGGAGTTCGCATGCGTGAACGCTCGGCGGGCTACCATTTTCAATTTTGAGATAGGTTCTAGACAGACAAGATAGACCGGCTATTTATCAGAGCTGTACCGCATGCGGCTGCCGTGGAGCAGAGATAATTCGATCTCACTGGCGGACAGTTCAGCGGGGAAGTAGGCGCCGGAAATTTTTGCACCATTGATGCTGGCGCCTTCAAGCCGCGCATTGCGAAAATCGACGCTGCGCAGGTCCGATTGGCGAAAGTAGGAGTCGCTGAGATCCAACCCGTCGGCATTCAACCCCCGTAGATCAAGCCCCCGCAAATCGCATCCTCGCAAGTCGGCCTTCTCGCCTGCCGCCTTCTTCGCATTGAATTCCACGATGCAACCTTCGCGCAGCAAGAGATACATCGGGTCGTTGGGAATTCGCAGCTTGGAGCGGGTGGGGTTTGCAGTGTCCATAGAACCTCCGTATGTAGAATGCTCAATGGTAGATGGTTAATGCTATGAAATCATCAGGTCCAGCCCCAATCCGACCATTGGCCATCCATCATTGACCATTGACCATTTCCCATACCCCTATTACCCATTGACCATTCCCCTGGTATCCAGCCTCACGCCAGTGACACCGTGAGGATGACCTCGTTTCCCTTGTCGTTGTACGAAATGTCAGGAAAGAATGAGTGCGCAAGAAAAATGCCCCGCCCGCTGACATCACCCGAGGGGCAGACATCATGACGAGAGGCCACTCGCGTCTTCCAATTGAACCCCTTCCCTTCGTCGGCAATCCGGTAGGTCAATACCCGTCGTTGCTTGTCGTAAATGGCGCGGATCGTCACGCGGCGGTCACGGAAACGACTCTCTTGTCTGCGTTGCCGGATCAGATCATCATATTGATCTTTTGCCATGGCCTCGATCTTGTCATGATAGCGGAGTTCGAGGCAGCCATGCTCGACCGCATTCATCACGAGTTCTTGCAACGCGGCCCGAAGATGGAGCTGGCGAGCCTCCATCAGCCCCATGGCCGTCCCTTGAACGAGCCAGGTTACCGTACTCTCGACGTACCCAGGGTCCGGACCCATGACGAGCACATACTCCAAACGTTCGACGCCCGGCGCGTCGTCCACGGAAGCAGGCAGTGAATGGATCGCCCGATTCAGCACTTGCGCAAATGCGTCCTGATGAATCGGCTGCTCCACATAATCCAAGGCGCCGGCTCGTAACCCTGCGATCGTCGATTCGGCCTGCCCCGCATCGATGAGAAGCAGTACCGGGCAGGTCGGGCGGCGTTCGTGAATCTGCTTCACCAGCATGACCCCGTCCTGCTCGGGCAAAAAGAGGTCCGTAATGACGATATCGGGCTTCGTCATGTCGAAGGTCGACAGTCCGAGCGCCGCGCTCGAAGCGGAAATCACCGAATGCCCCTGCGCCCTCGCATGTTCCAGGATGACGGTCTGGGTATCGGCATTGTCCGCTACGACGAGCAGGGTACGTGCCTGTATATGCGAACCAGTTTTAGCCACCATGACGGCAGTCCTCCAGCGATCAATTCCCGAAGCGCATCATGCACTTCGGCCAAGCATGCCTCGACATCCCCACAGACCGATGAGGCCTCGGCAAAATTTCCCTGCCGCCCCAATTCTTCCAGCCGCTTCGCGCTTTCGGAGAGACGCGGTGAGCAGATGGCCTTCGCGGACACCTTCAGCCTATGCGCAGCCGCCGCTAAATCTTCGCTGTCCTGCCGCCCCAGCGCCTCGCGAGCCGCCGTAGTATCTTTCAGGCTTGCTTCTAGAAAGAGTCTGCCCGAAGCGTAGAACAGATCCTGATCGTCGCCCACGAGGCTCAACGCTTCACACAGGTCCAATACCACAGTCTCATCCACGGTGGAGGCCGGCAGCGAATGGATCGCCCGACTCAGCGCTTGTGCAAATGCGTCTTGACGAATCGGCTGCTCCACATAATCCAAAGCGCCGGCTCGCAACCCCTCCTGCGTAGATGCGGCATGGCCGGCGTCGGTCAGGAGCAGGATGGGGCAGCTGGGACGGCGTTCACGAATCTGCTTCACCAGCATAATGCCTTCATGATCGGGCAAAAAGAGATCGGTGATCACAATGTCGACCTTCGATATATCGAAGGTCGATAACCCGAGCGCCGGGTTTGAAGCGGAAATCACCGAATGCCCCTGCGCCTCCGCATATTCCAGTATCACGTTCTTGGTATCGGCCTTGTCGGCCACGACCAACAATGTTCGTGCCTCTCTGTCCAATCCCTTTGTTTGACTCATGAGGGAAATCCTCCGGTGATCAATTCCCGAAGCGCGGCATGCACTTCGGCCAGATGTGTCTCGACATCCGCGCAAACCGATGAGGCTTCGGCCAACTCTCCCTGCCGCCCCAATTCTTCCAACCGTTTCGCGCTCTCGAACAGGCGCGGCGCGCAGAGCTCCACCACTGACCCCTTCAGCTTATGAGCCGCCGCCGCCAAACCAGCTCCATCCTGTCGCTCGAGTGCCGCACGAGCTGCACCAGCCTCCTTTGGGCTCTCATCCAAAAAAATCTGGGCCAGGGTGAGGAAAAGGTCCTGATCGCCATCGACTCGGTTCAAGGCCTCTGGAAGATTCAGCGCCATCGTATGATCCATCGTCTTATCCATTGACCGTCCCTTCCGGGCCACCGGTGAGCTCAAGCCCGACAATCGCGGCGTCGTCTGGAAACTGTTGCGCTTGCTGCCATGCACGTGCTCCGGAAAAGCATGCTGTGATCGTCGCGGACAGAGATGCCCGCTTTTCTCGCTCGATTACATCTTGGAAACGCTCGCGCCCCCACAGTTCCCCGCTTGGGGAGAGGACTTCGTAAATGCCATCGCTCAACAAGAACAGCCGATGGCCAGGCTCCAAATCGACATGCTCGCATGCAAACTGCGCGGAGAGATCGAAACCAAGGGGAAATGAGGAACGCGTGAGCCATTGAGGAGCGCGCTGAGACGAGCCAACCAAGGCGCCGGAATGGCCGGCAGAAGCATATGACAGGCGACCTGTCGGCAGGTGCAGCTGTCCCACCCACAGGGTGAAATATTCTCCCTCGGCGCTCAAGGGAAACCGTCGGTTGGCCTCGCTCAACACCTTCTCAGGATCATACGACCCTAACAGCTCAACAATGTGTTCCGCCCGCAGAAACGTCATCAGCGAGGCCGAACGCAGGGCGGCGGCCACCCCGTGCCCCGAAGCATCAAGAATATAGAGGCCAAGATGGTCCGCATCGACCGCCATCACCCCGAAGAGATCGCCTCCCAACATCAAGGACGGCTGATACTCCCACGCCAGTTCAAGGCCCTGGGCGAGGCTCCCTTGAGGAGGAAGGACCGATCGAACGAACGCCGCTGCCGATTGAAGGTCGGCCTCCGTTTCCGCCTGCTTCTCCTGCAACAGCTGAAGCGACAATTCCAGTTCCTTGCCGGTCGTTTCGAGTTCCCGCACAAGCCGGCTCGTGCGCAGACCGGCCAACACACGCGCGATAATTTCCTGTTTGCTGGCCGATTTGCTCAGAAAGTCGTCGGCCCCTCGTGCCAACCCCTCGGCAATCTGCGCCGGCTGATCGTGAGCTGTCATGAGAAGAAGCTGGCTGGCTTTCAGCAAGGGGTCACGGCGCACCGTCTCACAGAAGGTCGGCCCATCCATCTCCGGCATCATCCAATCGACGATATAGAGATCCGGACATTCGCGCCGAGCCACGTCCAGCGCCACCAGCCCGTTCTCCGCCTCAAGGACTCGATGCCCCAGTTTCCTCAGCCGCGCAGCCATACTCGTCCTGGCAACCAGTTCATCTTCTACAAGCAGGATCGTGGCGGCGGCCTCTGGTTGCGCAGAGGAATCGCCAGCGTGCCCGATGCGTTGCATAGCCTGTGAATTCATCACCCTCCGTTTCTCTTCTGAAGGTTGAGGTTAAGGTTGAAAAGATCGGACTCTTTCCCCTCAGCCTTAACCTAAACCTTGACCTTAACCTTCCGGCGATTGGCTAGCTAGGCCGCGCGCGCAGTGATCACCGCATCCTCGCTCTCGTAGATGGGAATCATCTTCGGAATATTGGCGAGACTCATAATCTCCCGCACGTACAGTTGCGGCTTCAGCACACTGAGCTGAGCCTGGATCAGTTTTAAATTCTGTGAAACAAGCACGAGCAGCCCGAGTCCTGCGCTATCCACGAATCGCACCTTTTCCAAATTCACTATGAGATGCCGACAGCCCGCATTTTTCGCCTTCTCGACAGCCCCCTTAAAGACACCTCGATTGGCATAGGTCAGGTCTCCCACCACGTCCAAGATTATCCCTTGTGGCACGACACGTTCGTTGATTTGCATGTGATCATCCTTTCTTGTTTGGTCTATTTGGTTTGTTTGGTTCATTTGGTTTATTTTGGTGTTCTCGTTGGTTAATTGAATTAGTCCAACCGGATGAACCAAATAAACCAAACAAACCTCTTCCTGGTCTTCTACCCCTTGCTGACACAGGCCACGATTGCCGCGGGAATCTCCGCCAGCGGCAAGACCTTATCGACCCCGCCGAGCTTGATCGCCTCCTTCGGCATACCGAACACCACGCAACTGGCTTCGTCCTGGGCAATCGTGTAGGCTCCGGCCTGTTTCATCGCCAGCATTCCCTTCGCACCGTCGCCGCCCATTCCCGTGAGGATCACACCGATGGCGTTGGCTCCGGCATACTGCGCCACAGAATCGAACAGCACGTCGACGGACGGTCGATGACGATTCACGGGAGGATCCTGATTGATAGAGACGCTATATCTGGCTCCGCTGCGTACGAGCGTCATGTGATAACCGCCCGGCGCGACCAGGGCATGGCCCGGCAGGACACTGTCGCCATCCTGAGCTTCCTTGACGGAGATGCGGCAGAGACTATTCATTCGATCAGCCCAGGTTTTCGTAAATCGCTCCGGCATATGTTGGGTAATCACAATCGGAGGGGTATTCGGGGGCAAGGCCATCAGCACATCCTTCACCGCCTCCGTGCCTCCTGTGGAGGAGCCGAAGGCGATAACTCGATCCGTCGTCTTAATCATGGCGCCTCCGGACGTAAGGGGTAAGGGGTAAGGGGTAAGGGGTTTCGTCTCACACCTGACGCCTGACGCCTGACGTTTCACGTTTGCTATAGCGGCGGCCTTGACCTTGCTGATCAGATCTTGCGCGATCTCTTCCATGCCCTCACGGAGATCGATCTTCGGCTTGGTAATAAAATCTACGGCGCCGAGCTCCAACGCCCGCAAAGTAGTCTGGCAACCGGCTTCCGTGAGTGAACTCACCATGACCACCGGCATCGGATGCCCCCGCATCAGCTTCTCCAGAAATGTCAGTCCGTCCATCTTCGGCATTTCGACGTCGAGAGTGATCACATCCGGGTTCAGCGCTTTGATTTTTTCACGAGCGATGAAGGGATCGGGCGCCGATCCAATGACTTCGATATCGGAATCTTTCGACAGAAGACTGGCCAGCACCTGCCGCATCAGCGCCGAATCATCAACGGTCAATACGCGAATCTTGGCCATACGCTCTCCGTCATCAAGTCATCAAGTCCGAAAGTCATAAAGTCTGCCGACTTGCCACTTACAACTTCCTACTCACCACTCACCCCTAAAAGACCGTCACATCCTCTTCTGCCTGCTGATCCACATGCTTAATCTTCGCCGCGTACTCCAGCTCACGTTCGAAGATCGTCCGGTTCTTGATCTGTTCGATTTTTTTCATCAACACGCGGCCCGATTCTGTGAAGTAATAGATCTTACGGGGGCACACGTCGCCGAGATCGCGACCGACCACTGAAAGTCCTTCGGTTTTGACATAGTTCAGCACCCACTCGCTGTTTCGGGCGCCGACATCTATCTGTCCACCGTAAATCTTGCCGGCCCCGAACAGTTTGAGTTCGAGCCGGCTCTTGAGCCCGCCTTGCTTCAAGATTTCGTTGATCAGCGACTCCATGGCGTAGGACCCATAGCGGGTCGATTCTCCCCAGGAGTCGTGGGCCTTTTCTTTCGGTTCCGGCAGCATAAAATGGTTCATGCCCCCGACTCCTGCCACCGGGTCACGAATACAGGCTGAGATGCAGGACCCCAATACCGTGTAGACGATCATCGGATCGCGGCTCACAAAAAACTCTCCCGGCAGAATGGATGCGATCTCGTGCGGAAAGCGATCGTCCCGCATGCGACGGATGTGAGCAAAATCGTCGCGTGAGGCGTCAGGCGTCAGGCGTAAAGGGATGGTAGTCATGATTTGCGATGCTTCCTCTCCGATTTTGTCGCCTTACGCCTTAGGTCTTCCGCCTTACCCCGTTATCCCCTCACGCCTGACGCCTCCCGCCTCACGCTGCCTTCCGGTAGATCGTCGGCGCGACCGGCGTAAGGGGCTGATCGAGCCGCTGCAAACTCTCTGAATGTCCGATGAAGAGAAACCCGCCCGGTTTCAGATAGCGGTAGAATTTCGTGGCCAACTGCGCCTGCGTCGGACGATCGAAGTAGATCATCACGTTTCGGCAGAAGATGAGATCCAAGGGCGCGCTGATCGGGTAACTCTCGTCCATCAAGTTGATCCGGCGAAAGCGGACCATCTGGGTAAGATGAGGCTTGACCTTGACCATACCGGCCTGATCACCGACCCCCTTCAAAAAGTGCCGCTCGACAATCCTCTTCGAAAGCGCGCGCACACAATCTTCTTCGTAGACGCCGGAGGCAGCCCTGGCCAGCACGCGCGTGGAAATGTCCGACGCCAGAATTTTGAAATCCCAGCGGTCGGGATCAGACACCGCGTCGTACAGCGTCATGGCGATCGTATAGGGCTCCTCGCCGGAGGAAGATGCCGCAGACCACGCGCGGATGCTCCGAATGGCGCCCAGTTCCGGAAGAATCTGTTCCCGCAAAAAATCAAAGTGCTTGGGCTCGCGGAAGAAATCGGTTTTGTTCGTCGACACGAGATCCAGAAGCATCGTAAATTCATCGCCATCTTTCTGGCCTGCGATCAGATCGTAGTAGGCTTGAAACGAGTCCAATTGCAGCGTGCGCAGCCGTTTGGACAGCCGGGACACCAGCAGGACCTGTTTGTTGTCATTCAGGCTGATCCCGGATTCCCGATAGATGAGCGCCCGGAACTGCTCGAACTCTTTGGGCGTAATCGTATACTCCATGAGCAGCTACCCTCCATCAGTGGGCTCCGCAAGGGGTCAGGAACCGTTTGTCGGTACGACCCCTAGGGCGCTCCGCGCAAACGGTTCCTGACCCCTGACCAACTCGCTTTGGTCCGACCGACCAGATAGACCAGACAGACCGAATGGACCTGAGAGACCACACAACCGGACAGACGCTTCGTGGTGGAATGTCCTCACTCACGCCCCACCAGTCGTTGCTCTATCGGTCGATTACTGTCGATTCTTAACTATGGGTCAGGTCCAACGCGAAACGCGCAGAAGGGGACCACACCCCTGCACAGAACCCCCGCAACCCCTATCCCCTCCTAGGCCGGTCAACTGGCGCATCACTTGATCAAGGTCTGATAGCTCTCAGCCGATAACACATTGAACGAACAGGGAGAGTCCTGTCTCAAAGGGATCGGTCTCCTTAGATGACGCATTGGAGGTCCACTCTAACGATGTCCCGGCTCAGCGCAGGGTTCCGTCGATTGCGAAACCGATGGCGGCATAACCTGGAATTCCGCCTCCTATTCGGCCTCTCCGGTCTCGTATTCATCCTCGCAATGGCAGTGTCCGGTTTTCTCGTAATCCGGCAGGGCATCCTTATCCAGCAGAACGCTGAGGGTCGAGCGACGGCCTTCGCGCGGACGTTCGCGGTCATGGGTGCGGCAGTCGTCATTGACAATCTCTTCCGCGTTCAGGAGGCCATGGCCCAGTACCTCAACGATCCGGATATCCTGGACATCGATGTCGTCGATCCCGACGGCATGATCGTAGCCGCCAAACACACGGATCGGATCGGCAGGCTGTTGAAGGGAGAGAACGGAGAGGTCCGGCCGGCCGGCACAACCGAGCACCTGACCTATGGACATGACCGAAGCGGGGCTCCCTTTATCCTTGTTACGGAACCGCTCTTCAACCGCAACCAAGTGATGGCCTGGGTGTTGGTCAAATATTCATTGATACAGGCGGAGCGGGCGCAGCAACAGATGGCCGGATGGCTGTTGGGCGTGAGCGGATGCATGATCGTCCTGTTCATCGGAACCATCCGCTTGATGATGAAGCGCCTGTCCCGAATCTTTGACGGAGCCAGGACGACATTCCAGCAGACGCTCGCCACCCTGGGTGGAGACTCTGTCACGTCGCTCCAGCGCATCCAATCTGCGATTCCTGAGGAAGGAAGAATCGAACGATTCTCAAGCATCGTCGTGTGGGCTGATGACGCCATTCGCACCCAAGCGGAACACCTGCGCTCTCTCAATGCCTCGCTCGAGCAGCGGGTTTATGAGCGGACAGCCGAATTGGAGCATTCACGCCACCAAGCGCTGGAGGCGGTCAAAGCCAAGTCGGCTTTCTTGGCGACCATGAGCCATGAACTCCGGACCCCCATGAACGGAGTGATCGGCATGACCGGGCTCCTGCTCGACACCGACCTGACACCTGAGCAGCGCGACTACGCCGAGACCGTCCGCAGCAGCGGCGATCATCTGCTCATGATCATCAATGACATCCTGGATTTCTCCAAGATCGAAGCAGGCAAAATGCAGCTGGAGGTCATCGATTTCGATCTCCGCACAGCGGTGGACGAAACGATGGATCTGATGGCCGAACGAGCCTTCAGTAAAGGGCTCAACCTGGCCTGTCTGTTCCATGCGGATGTGCCCACCTCGCTCCGGGGGGATCCAGGGCGCCTTCGCCAGATTCTCCTCAACCTGATCGGCAATGCCATCAAGTTTACGGAACAGGGCGAGGTTGTGATCACCGTCACGCTGGCGCAACGCACGGATGACCGGGCTACCATCAGGGTCGCGGTGCAAGATACCGGCATCGGGCTGTCGACAGGAGCCCACACATACCTTTTTCAATCGTTCAGTCAGGCCGACAGCTCGACCACGCGAAAATTCGGAGGCACGGGATTGGGGCTGGCCATCTGCAAGCAACTCACGGAACTGATGGGGGGGCAGATCGGGGCGGAGAGTCAGCCGGGCCAAGGCAGTACCTTCTGGTTCACAATCCCTCTCGCAACCCAGCCGCCCAGGGTATCGCCGGGAATCGACCACCGTGCCCAAGACCTGCGCGGGCGGCAACTCTGTATCGTGGATGACCATCCCACGAACCGCCTCGTCCTGGAGCGCTATGCGGGAAAATGGGGACTCCGTTGCCTGAGCGTGGAGGATGGCCCGCAGGCTCTGGCACGGTTGCGCGCCGTCGCGGTGGCCGACGACGCCTGCCACTTCGCGATCATCGACATGCAGATGCCGGGAATGGACGGTCTCGCGCTCGCCAGGACGATTAAATCGGACCCGGCGCTCGCATCCATCAAGCTGGTTTTGCTGACCTCGCAGGGCGAGCGCGGGGATGCCATGCTGGCGCAGGCCGCCGGCTACGCCGCCTACCTCACCAAGCCGGTGCATGAAGCGCAACTGTACGACTGCCTCACGACCCTTGCAAAGCCGTCGCCACAGGACACGCCAGGGACGGAGCAGTCCGAGGGCCATTCGTCCACCGCCGAGCTGATCACGCGCCATAGTCTGGCGGAGGCGAAGGCCCGCGGCGCCGCTCGGATCCTCGTGGCCGAAGATAATGTCATCAACCAGAAAGTCGCTTCGCGCATGCTGGAAAAGCTAGGCTACCGCGTGGATCTGGTGGCCAACGGCAGGGAGGCCCTCGACGCGCTATCACGAACCGGCTATGCCGCGGTCCTCATGGATTGCCAGATGCCGGAGATGGATGGATATGCCGCGACAACAGAAATCAGACGGCGCGAAGCGGGAAACGTGACGGGTGAGGCATATTCTTCCGCCATTGACCACTTGCCACTTACCACTTACCGAGTTCCTATTATCGCCATGACAGCCAACGCAAGACCAGAGGATCGTGAACAATGTCTGACCGCTGGGATGGACGATTTTCTGAGCAAACCGGTGCAAGCCAAGGTTCTCGCTGAGATGCTCACCCGCTGGACTCAGCCAGCGGCGATCGCGACGCCCGCGAAGCGCGAATCGTGAAGCGTATCTCAATAGCTGTACGAGACTCGTAAGATAGCGGAAAAAGCAACCTTCGCATTGGTTCAAGAAGCAACGCTCGCGAGACGGTCCGTGGGTCCGTATGGCGTCGGGCTCAGGTGATCCGCGCGTCGGTCAGGGGATCTCGCTCGAAGATCAGATGTCACAAATTGACACCGACCTTTCCGGTTCATCAGGATGCTTTCAACATCTGTACAGGCTGACTCACAACTTGGGAAGGTATCCCAGCCGGTGAGTCTTCCAGTTTAATCGGGAGCAAGACCGTGAACGGCTCTCGGACTCCGCCGGACTTTCTAAAGCTCTGGAGTCTCAGAATCATAGATTGGGTTACTTGCTGGCCCTTTGAGGCGAGGAGCACGTACTGACTAGATTGAATGTCCTCAGCCAGAATCATGCCTTCTAGAAGTTCGGCCACCACAGTCGTCTTCACCTCAAACTTGATCTCCTTTGCAAATGCGGATTTCAGAGCGTCGATCACCGTCGGATCGTACCATCCTTTGCGCTGCTGCATGACGCCGAACGCCTCGGCCTTCGACTTGCCTGAGGATTCGAGCGCATCGAAGTCCAAGGCCACTTTCAGAATGCCGGCCTCCATCGGAATGGTTTTGCCTTGTTGAGTGCCTCCTGACATACCGACCCCATCGTAGTAGCTATCCTGAAACTTAATGATCTCGGCCACCCGCTTCATCCGCGGAATCTTGGCGATCAAGTCGTAGGCTATAAACGGATGCTGATTAAAGAGCTGGGTCTCCTCGGCCGTGAGTGCCGCCCCTTGATATACCTTCTTGAGAACCGACTCCGGCAGAATGACGCAGCCGATCTGAGACAACATGGCGGCGGTCTTGATGGACCATAGTTCAGACACGTGAAGATTCTCCGCGATCGACTCCACGTACCGGGTGATGCGAGCCGATCGCCCGAACGCTTCAGGATTGACCAACGCTAAGACCTCACTGAGCACTCCGATGCTGCCGCTGAGCGTTTGTTCCAAGAGTTCACGCTCCGCGTTAATCAGACGGTGCTGCGCCAGAGCGGCCTTGAGCGCACCGCCGAGCAACTCCGACGTGCAGGGCTTGGTGAGAAACCGGAATATCTGTCCTTGATTGATCGCGTCGATCGCCGCCTGGAGTTCGGCGTTGCCCGTCAACAGCATGCGCACGGTGTCGGGCTCGTGGACCCGTACCTGCGCAAGAAACTCGACCCCGTTCATTCCCGGCATTTGGAGATCGGACACCACGACGGCGAAGGGACCCTGCTCCGCGACCATCCGAAGACCCTGCTCAGGTCCGACGGCAGTAACCAGCTCGAACTCTTTCCGAAGTTGCCGCTTGTAGCCCTCTAAAATGTTCGGATCGTCATCCACACAGAGAATTTTGCCAGCCATGTGCTAGCTCCTTTCCCGCTGAACCGCGCCGGCCACCTCTCGCCAATGCGGGAGCCGGTCGGTCATATGAAGTGTGTTGAGATAGGTGGAATCGATCTGAGATGGAACATCCCCTGCCGGCTGCCTGGACAGCTCCTCCTGTAACACGCTGGCGAAATGCACCGCTGTGAGAGGGCTGAAACTGTTCCCGACGCAATCCGAAGGGCGATGATGGAAGGCCACCGCCTCCACAATAGGATCGCCCAACCCCCAAAGCCCCAGCAGATAGGCCCCGACGTCTGCATGGCTGGCCCCGAACTCCAGACGTTCCACCTCCCATATCGGGAGACTCTTGTCATGCGATGCCTTGAGTGTGGCTTCGTATCGTTCCAGGGCATTGGCCGCGAACACCAACCTTCCCACGTCATGGAGCAATCCTGCCGTGTACGCCTGCTCGATCATCAGCGCCGGAACTTGTTCGGCCTTCGCAATTGCGCGGGCGAGCGAACCAGTCTCCATACTCGCCTCCCACAGACGATCTATGTTGAAGCTTGAACCATGAATTGCGGCAAATTGCGAAAAAACTTGCACGGTCAACACCAGCGCCTGAACCGTATCCAACCCCAAGAGATTTACAGCCTGCTCCGCCGTCGACACTGTGCCGCGCAACCCAAAATAGGCGGAATTCACCAGCTGGAGTATTTTCGCAGTCATGCCCATATCCTTGGAAATGATCTCACCGATGATCCTGATCGAAGCGGTGTTGGATTCCGCCTCCTTCCTGATTTCGGCATAGAGGGTCGGCTGACTGGGGATCTGGTGCATACCCGTCACCAGCCGCCGCAGCGAGTCGTTCCCGAGGAGATCGCGCAGGGCACAGGCCCGCATCACCGTGGCTTTCAACAGCTCGCTCTCGCAAGGTTTGGCCAGATATTGATGGGTCGCGGCGATGGACTGATAGATCAATTCTTTATCCGACTGGCCGGACAGCACGATTCTGACGACTTGCGGGTAGCGCTGTTGGACCTCGTTCAGGAGCTGGGCGCCGTCCATCCCCGGCATACGCATGTCCGAGACCACGACGTCGAAAGGCACCTGCTCCAGAGCCATCAACGCCTCCGCTCCGCTGGTCACGAACGTCATATTCCACTCGTGCCGCATGGGACGGAGCGACCGCTTGAGCCCGTCAAGCAGTTTCGATTCGTCATCTACAAACAGGAGTTGCTTCATCGTGCTCCATCAGTCCCTAGGCTGCGAGCGCCTCATCGGTGAACCGCCTGCGGATCTCTCGAAAGGCGTCGAGCGATCGTTCGAACACCCTGTACACGTCCGGATCGAAGTGCGACCCGACCTTCTCCTTCATGATGCCGAGGACGGTACATTCAAGGAACGCCGGCTTGTAGGGCCTCGCCGAATGCAGCGCGTCATATACGTCGGCGACCGCGACGATGCGCGATTCCAACGGGATCCCTTCTCCGGACAATCGGCGCGGATAGCCCGTCCCATCCCACCACTCGTGATGCGTCAGGGCGATCAAGGACGCCATGGCCAAGAAGGGGTTCTCCCTGTCGCGATTCCTGTCCGGCAATCCGACCACCGAAGCCACCGGCACTCGGGATGTTCGCCACACGTCCTGCCGGAGGATGTCGGCCCCGATGACACAGTGCCGCCGCATGATCTCCCATTCATCCGGCGTCAGCGCGCGAGGCTGCAACAGGATGCCGTCAGGAATGCCGATCTTGCCGATGTCATGCAACGGACTGGTGAAACAAATCATGTCCGCAAAGTCGCGCCCCATGCCCAACGCCTCGGCCATCACCCGGCAATAGGATCCTACGCGCACGACATGGTTACCCGTCTGCTCGTCTCGAAACTCGGCGACCCGGCCAAGCCGCCAGATCAGGTCGAGCCGAGATGCATTCAACGCCTCGGTGCGCTCCATAACTTTGCATTCCAGGATCTCACTCTGCCCTCGGATCTCGTCCTCATAGGCCTTGAGCCGGAGGGCGCTGCGGATGCGCGCGGTCAGGTCGTCGGGGTCGATCGGCTTGCTGAGGAGATCCGTCGCCCCTTCGTCCAAGGCTCGCCGCTTCAGATCCCGCTGATCGGCGCCCGTCATCATGATCACCGGCACATGGTTGGACGTGGAAGAGGCCGTGACGGCCCGGAGGAGATCGAACCCGCTCCTCCCGGGAAGCATGACATCCGAGACAATCGTGTCCACAGTCCTCGTGTCCACACACTCCACTGCTTGCTCCACACTGGTCACGAAGGTCATCTCCCACCGACCTCGCTGGCTGTGCAATATCCGTCGGAGCCCATCCAGGAAACTGGGATCGTCGTCGACGAAGAGCACATGCTGCTTCATGGCGCACCTTCTTTGACCGAGTTGGCCGGCGACGCGGTAAGCGGCAGGCGGATCAGGAACGTCGTCCCCTTCCCGACCTGGCTTTCGACCGTGATCGTCCCCTGATGCTTGTCCACCACGACCGATCGCGCGATGGCGAGTCCCTGACCCGTTCCTTTCCCGATGTCCTTGGTCGTGAAGAACGGATCGAAGATTTTGTGGCGAATGGACTCTGGAATCCCCATGCCGGTATCGGCGATGCGAACCTCAACAAAGTCGCCCACGCGACTGGTGCCGATCGTGATCGTACCCTTCCCGCCGGTCCCTTTGACGGCATCGGCAATCGCGTGTGTCGCATTGACGATGATGTTCAGCACGACCTGATTGAATTCCCCCACGACACAGGGCACCGGCGGCAGCGAAGAATCCAAGTTGGTTTTGAGATCGGCCACGTACTTCCATTCATTCCGTGCGACGATCACCGTGCTTTCGATGGCTTTGTTGAGATCGACCACGGCTTTCTCGCGGCTCCCCGGATGCGCAAATTCCTTCATCGCCCGTACGATCGTCGCCACCCGCTCGATCCCCTCGGCAGATTGCGCAACGGCTTTGGGGATTTCCTGGCTCAGGTAGTCGAGATCAACCTGCTCCGCTTCCGTTTCACAGGTTTCGATGAGCCCCAGCGGCCAGTTCCCTGATTTCGCCGCCGCCAGGACCTCACGATACCGTGTGAGCGTGGCGTGAATATCGACAAAGGAATCTGACAGGAACCGGACGTTGTCGCCGATGAATTGGATGGGGGTGTTGATTTCATGCGCGATCCCGGCTGCAAGCTGCCCGATGGACTCGAGCTTTTGCGCCTGTGCCAGTCCCTCTTCGAGGATCAAACGGTCTGTCACATCCTCACCCATGATGACGCACCCGACGCCTCGGTCTTCGCAGATCGGTGAGATAGTCAATTTGATGAATTTCTCCTTCGCTCCGGGAGCAGTCAATCGAACCTTTTCCAACCGAACTGTCGTCAGCGTGTCACCGATTGTCCTCAGCCCGGCTTGTATTTCAACCCAATTCCACGCAATCGGCAGATCCTGCAATGACCGACCGATCGTTTCCCTCAGGGGGATTCCAAAGACTTGTTCCGCTCGGTTTGTCCATTCGCTGATGACCCCCTGATCAGTGACTCCGATAAAGAAGGCTTCCACGGTCGCAAGGATCTGAGCCTTTTCACGCGCGGCAAGTTCGGCTTGCTCCTTCACCTGTTGCAGATGCCGTTCCGCCCGTTTGCGCACTGAGATATCGCGTAAGATCACCGTAAACGTGGTAACGCCATTCACGTGAACTTTGACAAGGCTCGCTTCGGCCGGGAACTCCTCGCCGCTTTTCCGTCGGCCCCACACCTCCCGCTGATGCCCCATTGGTTTTGCGGACTCGTGGGAATGGGCCAATTCACTGATCTGTCGGCCATGCGCGTGGACAAATCGACTCGGCAAGAGGATGCCGACCGGCTGACCCAGGGCTTCGCCGGGCGCATACCCGAAAGTTTTCGCCGCCCCCTGGTTGAATAGGGTGATACGCTGCGCTTCATCAATTGAGATAATGGCCTCTTCAGCGATATCGAGGATGCCGGCGAACCGGGCTTCTGAGCTGTGCAAGGCCTGCTCCGCCTTCTTGTGGGCACAAAACTCCGAGAGCCTCCCCGCCAAATCATCGAACATCTCAAGGAGTTTCCGGTCCGGTTCGCGCAGTGCTGCGGAAAAGAATTCCATGACTCCTAGAATCCGATCGTTGGACGTGATGGGAACCGCGAAGGCCCCATGCAATCCCGCACCGGCGGCAATGGAGGCGCGAGGAAAATTGCCGTCGCAGGTCACGTCGCGAATCCACTCTGCCTTTTGGCTCTTCCACACACGGCCGGGAAGCCCAGTTCCTATTGTGAAGTTGAACTGCCTGCTGCTCTCGATAAACTGCGCTTCGTTGACATACCCCTCACTCCAGGTCTCGATACAGCGTAATGCTTGCGCCTCCTCGTCTACCATCCACATAAGACCCATGTTCCAATCTAAGGTCCGGCAGACTATTCCCATCATGGCTGGCACAGCTTCTTCCAGTGTGTTCGCCTCCAAGAGCAGCTTCGTGACGGCATGTTCTGCGGCTTGACGACGCTCTTGCTGTTTGCGCGCTGTGACATCATGAATAAGGGCGAGGAAGGTCCGTTCCTTGTCCTGCCCGACCAATTGTAAATGAACCTCCACCGGATAGAGACTGCCGTTCTTGCGCAGGTGAACGGTCTCAAAAATGAGTTGTCGTTGTTCACCGGTCAGGAGCGGGTTGACCAAGTCCCGGAAGGAGGCTTCCGTCATCTCCGGCTTAATGTCGATGGGGGTCAGGGCTTGCATGGTTTCGATGGTATAGCCGAGATTCTCGAGCGCGCCACGATTGACGTAGGTGAAGCGCAACGTGTCGGTGCGGAACATGTAAATTTCGTTCAGGCTGGCATCGAGGATCGTCAGCAACCTCGCCTGTTCCGACTCGGCCCGCTCCCGGTCTGTCTGGCCCATCTGGTCCATCTGGCGATATGAAACGTCAGACACCGAGAGGTAGACCCCAGAAAATCACAGGAAATCGGCAAACTGCGCGCTGCTTGATCGTCCAGTACCACCTACTCCGGCACTGCGTGGCGATTGAATATCGATTTTGAGATAGGTTCTAGTCTGGTTCAGCCAAATAGACGAGACAGACTAGATCAACCAGTCCATTCTCGCGCTTCATGTTTCACGATTCACAGGCATCTAGGATCCTCCTCGACCATTGGCTTAGTGTGGTAACAGCTCCTCGCGCAGGGCCTCTAGCAGTTGCTCCCGCGTAAAGGGCTTGCTCAGCGTTCGTCGAACGCCCAGTTTTGTTGCCACGGGCAGAACATCGACCGTGCCTTTGAACCCCCCACCGGACATAGCAATCACTCGGATTCCTGGATGAGTGCGGCGGAGTTCCATGATGGTTTCTAGGCCGTCCTTATCCGGCATGAACATGTCGAGCAGAATCAGGTCAACCGGCTGACGCTCAAGCTGTTTCAGCCCTCGCCCACCCTCACTCGCTTCGATGATGATATACCCTTCCCTGTGCAGGGTACGGCGCAGAGAGTCGCGGAGACTATCATCGTCGTCAATAATGAGAATAGATGGCATCGCCTCTCCGTTCACCTGTGGCTGGATCGTCTGCGCCGACTCCCCCTCTGCAGATGTTGTGGCTCTTGCTTGCTCGAAGCATGAGCTAATGGCTTGCACGTTTCGAGTTTCAAGTTACTCGTTTCTAGTTCGTCAACGCCCGAAACTAGAAACCAGAAACTCGAAACTATTTAATCTGCTGTACGATCACCGCATACCAGCCGAGCCCGTCATATTCCTGGTAGCCATGCGTCTGCGCAAACGCAATCAACTCATGGCCGGCATTGAGATAATGGCCCTTGCGTTGGCCTTGATGTTCCAGCACGAAAGGCGCGAGGATCCCGTTGTTGTCGGATGAGGCAATGACGCGCAGCTTATTATCCAGCAAGAGCACGCGGCTGCGCGTCCATTCATCTTCGCTCAACGCCGGTTCGATCCGGACAATCGTTTTGGCCTGTTCTTCCCAATCGAAGACGACCGCCAGCACGCCGACGATCCTTCCCTCTCTGTTCCCCTCGGCACGCACGGCGGCTGCGTATACGGCCGTCAATTTATCGTCATGGAGCGGATCGCCGACAATCTCGTCGACCACATACTGATCGCCGCTCTTCGTCGCCATAGCCTTCTTGAACCACGGAGCCCCGGACAGATTGGCGCCGGTGACCCTTGGAAATTTCGATGGCTGCGAGCAGGCCCTGACCTTCCCGTCCATCCCCACCAGTACAAGGTCGAGATAGACGGAATAGTACCGGTTGATCAGGCCAAGACGAGCAATCGCATGGTCAATGGAGGGTCGATCTTGCGACTCCAGACAGCGGAAGAGCGCCGCATCCGTTGCCCACCAACGCACATCGGCGGTGCGTTCGTACAGATTGCGCACGATGAGCTGCACCAGAGTCTGCGCCATGTCCGAGAGACGGTCACTCTCCTTTTCAGCGAACCGGCGGTGTAATTCACTGGTGTCGGACCGTATCTCGCCCAGCTCTTTCGAGGTACTGCCTGCTTGCGCGGCAAGGGTTTTGACCTCGGTGGCTACCACGGCAAATCCCCTGCCGGCCTCGCCGGCCCTTGCCGCTTCGATCGTGGCATTGAGCGCAAGAATATTGATCTGACTGGTAATGCGTTCCGTCACGAACATGTGGTCATTGATCCGCGTTTCGATGTTCCCGATGATGTCTTCAATGTGAATGCTGCTCATGTCGGCCCCTTTCCTGCGTAAAGCGTGAAGCGTCGTTCGTGAAGCGTATCTCGTGAAGCGTGAAGCGTCGTCAGGATCCGGAGCGAAATACGTTTCAGGGTTTTAGAATTCCTCGAACTCCACTTCTTTAGCGTGAAGCGCCGATCGTGAAGCGTATTTCGTTCCGGATTCAGACGCGTCACGTTGCACACCTACCCCCAGCGCTTCACGCTTCACGTACGACGCTTCACGTTTCTCGCCTGCCGGTTCCGGCTCTCCATACACAGTATGAATCGCCTCGGCCGTCGCCCTTCTGACCGACGCCACGGCCGGCATTCCGGCCTTCTCCTCCTCGTTCACCTTGATCTTGAACGATGCCACCATACCCATGAGTTCCTTCGCCTGCCCGGTCAGACACTGGCTGGCCGAGGTGGTTTCCTCCACCAAGGCTGCGTTCTGCTGGGTCGTCTGGTCCATCTGAATGACAGCCATATTCACCTGATCGATTCCGCTGGCCTGCTCCTGGGAAGCCGCTGAAATCTCGGCAATAATATCGCTGACATGTTTCACCGAGGCCACGATCTCCTCCAACGTTTTGCCGGATCGGTTCACCAGTTCGCTGCCCTCCTCCACCCGCGCCATGGACTCGTGGATCAAGCCCTTGATCTCTTTGGCCGCCAGCGCCGACCGCTGCGCCAGATTCCGCACTTCAGTCGCCACGACGGCAAAACCACGCCCATGTTCTCCGGCTCGCGCCGCCTCCACCGCCGCATTCAAGGCCAGCAGATTCGTCTGGAATGCAATCTCGTCGATCACCGTGATGATGTCGGAGATCTTCTTGCTACTCTGGTTGATCTCGGCCATCGCGGTGACGGCCTTGGTCGTCACCGCACCGCCCTTGTTGGCCACGTCGCGGGCCGCCATTGCCAGCTGATTTGCCTGCTTCGCGTTATCCGCGCTCTGCTTCACCGTGGAAGTAATTTCCTCCATCGCCGACGATGTCTCCTCCAGCGAGGCAGCTTGCTCGCTGGTCCGCTGCGAGAGATCCTCGTTGCCCTTGATGATTTCTTCCGCCCCCGTCGCCACGCTCTCCGCCGATTCCCTCACGGCTGTGAGCGTCATCCGGAGCTTGGTAACCGTGCCGTTGAGGCTGGTCTTGATCTGCTCAAGATTACCCTCACAGGGATTCTTCATCTGGTCTGTCAGATCCCCCTGGGCCAGGTTCCCCAGCACCCGCTGCGCCTCCACCATGAACTGCTCCATCTTCATCGATTGCTCTGCTTCCTTCGCCACCTTTTCCTGGATCTGCATGCCCATGTGGTTGAAGGCCTGAGCCAGAACGCCAATTTCATCCTTTGACGCGACCGAGACACGCGTGTCCAGGGCGCCGCCGGCCAGCTTCGCCACAGCCTCACTTACCCGGCCGATTCCTCGCACTCCGATCCGCCCGATGATGACGCCGGCTATCAGCGTGATCACCAGACAGACGGCGCTTGCAATCAACACGTTTCGATTGATCGCTCGGGCGTCGCCGATCGCGTCTGCGTGATCGACCACCAGGAGGACCGACCAATTCATGCCTGGATAGCCTAACGCCCCCTTGAGGTGCGTGTAGCCGATCATCTGAGGCACCCCGGTGCGGGGATGAGGATCGGTTGCAAAGCCAGACTTTCCCGCAATAGCCTCTATTGCGGCAGTGATACCGCGGGTCGCCAGGTTGTCGGTCATCAGAGCCGCAAAGTCGTGACGGATCTGGTCTGTCCCGGTATAGGCAGGATCATAATTCATGAGAATCTTTCCGTCCTTGTCCAGGAGGACCGCGGCTGACTCGGAAAAACCGGCGCTCTTCATAATGTGTTGCGCCGATCGCATGATATCCTCCACAACCGCGAACTTTGCCAGGTTGCTCCAGTAGGCCACGACTTTTCCGTCCCGATAGACCGGGGCCGCAAATCCCAGCGTGAGCCCATCATCTCCTGGATAGGCAGCCTTCACGTCCGGATCGACGTGGAGATCTTCGATATAGGTGCCGGTCGCGGCCATGTTTTCCGGCGCAGAGAACGGCATCTTGGTCGTAAACTGCTGGGCCTTCAGCGCGCGAAACCAGGCCGCCTCCCGATAATTCTTCCCGTAGAGGCCTTGCGATTGAATCCGTTTCCCATCGGCATCCTTGGAATTCACTGCGATCACGCGACCCTCCAGATCGACCAGAATGGTCAAATAGTAGAGATCGTAGGTATCCACATACTGGTCCATGACCTGCACGATGGGATTGTCCTCGATGCCGGTGCTATACCAGTGGGCCTTCTGATCGAGCACGCTGTTGAAGCCAAAGGCCTGCACGTCGCCATAGCGTTCGAACAGGTTGCGATCGATCTTGTCTGCGACTCCCTCCGCCTGGGCTTGAAATCGCGTACCGACCGATCCCTCGATCGTGCGGCTGGCGTTGTAGGCAATCAACCCGATCACCAGCACCGGGAAGAACCCGAACAGGATGAAGAGCGCCGTCAGTTTCGCGGTAATCCCCCAGTGAATCGAGATGTTCTTGGACTGAGTCATGATCTTTGTCCTTTCGATTTACGTTCCGGCTTGTTCAAGGGGTCAGGAACCGTTTGCGCGCAGCGCCCTCCGGGTCTTTCGACAAACGGTTCCTGACCCCTTATGCCTCCGAAACTAGAAACCAGCCGCCACCGGCAAATCCTCGCCCGCCAGCAACTGATCGATATTTAACAGTGCCACCAGGCTATCGCCGCATTGGGCAATGCCTTGCAGGAAACTGACATCGACTTTGGTGCCGAACTGCGGTGGAGCCTGGATGTCTTTCTTGCCGATGTTGAGAACATCCGATACGGAATCCACCACAAAGCCCATGATGCGCTCCTGCACGACCACCACCACAATGACGGTATGTGCCGTATAGTCGATGGTCTCCATCCCCACCTTGGTCCGCAATTCGACGATCGGGACAATCGTTCCACGCAGGTTCATGACCCCTTTGATATAGCTCGGCTGGTTGGGAATCTTTGTCACCGCTGTGTAGCCTTTAATTTCCTGCACTCGGAGAATATCCACACCATAGACTTCGTCGCCGAGCCGGAAGGTTAAGAACTGGCTTCCCTCCGTGGTGTCCCCACTCTGCTGAGTGCGTTCCTTGATGGCGGCTTCAAGTTCTGCTGCGGCCATAGAGCCCTCCCTCTGGTCTGTCTGGTCTGTCTGGTCTGTCTGGTCTGTCTGGTCTGTCTGGCCCCCTCACCCCTTACCCCTCACCTTTCACCCCTTACGCTTCACACCGCCACCGGAGCCGCGCGACGCGCAATTTCCACAACGCCACGGACATCCAGAATGAACCCGACAGTGCCGTCGCTGAGGATCGTGGCGCCCGCCACGCCGTCGATCTTCCGGAAGTTGTCCTCCATGCTCTTGATCACCACCTGTTGTTGGCCGAGAATCTCGTCCACCATGACCGCCACCTGCTCACCCTCCGTCTCCAGAATTAACAAAATCGCTTTGGTCGGTTCGGTGTACTCCGGTTGCAAGGAAAACACCTCATATAATCGTACGATCGATAAATAGGCGCCGCGCACATTGATCAATTCACCCTTGCCGACGACGGTCTTGATCGCATCGGTTTTCGGCTGGATGGATTCCACGATCGATAGCAAGGGCACGATGTACGTTTCTGTGCCGACCCGAACGGTCATGCCTTCAATGATGGCCAGGGTCAGCGGCAGCCTCAGGGTAAACGTGGAGCCTTTGCCCAACGCCGTTTTGATGGTGACGGTGCCGCCCAGACCTTCGATGTTACGCTTCACGACATCCATGCCGACGCCGCGACCCGAGACGTCCGTGACCTTCTCTGCCGTGGAAAATCCCGGTTTGAAGATCAAGGGCCAGATTTGGTCGTCTGGCACCTTTTCATTTTCTGCAATCAAGCCCTGTTTGACGGCCTTGGCGAGAATTCTCTCTCGATTCAAGCCTCGCCCGTCGTCTTCGACCGTGATGCAGATATTGCCGCCTTCGTGGAACGCATTGAGCCGGATGGTGCCCAGTTCCGGCTTGTTATTGTCGAGGCGCTCCTCCGGCGGCTCCAGCCCGTGGTCGGCCGAATTCCTGACGAGATGGGTCAAGGGATCACCGATAGCCTCGATGACGGTCTTGTCCAATTCGGTCTCTTCCCCGGAGAGGACGAGTTGAATCTTTTTCCCCGCTTTCGCCGAGAGGTCGCGCACCAGTCGCGGAAACCGGCTGAAGGCGGTCCCAATCGGCAGCATGCGGATGCCCATGACCCGCTCCTGGATTTCTCGCGTGTTGCGTTCCAGCTGCGCCATTCGCTCCAGCAACACCGGCATCTGACGCATCTCAAATCGAGATCCCAAATCGCTCAACATCGACTGGGTGATGACCAGTTCGCCCACGAGGTTGATGAGTTTGTCGATCTTGTCGGTATCCACACGGATCGAGGCGGTGTCGGTTTTCTTTAACTGGGCGACAGAGTCCTGCTGCTTCTGTTTCTGCAGCGCCTGCTCGATCTGTTGCGGGGTCACGGCATGCTGCTCGATCAGGATCTCACCAACCCGTTTCTGCTGCGCCAAGGCGTGATCCAGCGTCTCACGAGACACGACCCCGGTTTCGACAAGGATTTCTCCAAGCGGTTTTGGAGCACCCCCGCTCCCGTCAGGCGTGAGGCGTAAGGCGTGAGGGGTATCAGAAGCCTCACGGGAATCCGGCACCTCTTCACCCCTTACCCCTAACCCCTTACCCCTTACGTCTTCACTGATGACGAGTACGCTCTCCTCACGGACAAACTCAAACACGGCTTCGATGACTTGACGGCCTTTGGCCGTCTCTAACTTCATGGTCCAGGAGAGGTAGCAGGTCTCCGGATCCATGGCGACCAGATCAGGCAGCTTGCTGACATCCACCTGTACCTCGGATAGGGTGCCGAGGCTCTCCAGCTCTTTGATGGTTTGGAGCGGATCGAGCCCCCGCTGGAAGAGCCACGCCGGCGGGGTCCAGGCGATGTTATAAGAGCGTGAGGGGTGAGGGGTAAGGGGTAAGGGGGCAGAAAGAGATGCTGCAGTTGAAGGAAAGGAGGAACCGGTTGCCGCTTTCGGTGTCACTTGAGCAGGCGGCTGGCCTCCCAAGGCACTTGCCGCGGCCAGCTCAGCCGTGAGCCGCTGGGCCGTTTCCTCGTCCGCCGGTGAGCCGGTCTTGGCCGCGTCAATCATGGTCTTCAAACAGTCGGTCGCCTTGAGCAGAAGGTCGGCGATTTGCGGAGTAACCCTGCTTTGTCCATTCCGAAGCCGATCGAGCAACGTCTCCATCTTATGGGTAAACTGCGCCACGGCGTTGAAGCCGAACATGCCGCTCGTTCCCTTGATGGAGTGCGCCGAGCGAAAGATTTTTCCCAGCAGGTCCAAGTCGTCGGGATGCTGTTCAAGCGCCAGCAACCCTTCCTCGACAGTGGCAAGATGCTCCGCCGCTTCCTCAAAAAACGCTTCTTGAAATTGCGCGAAATCGTCGCTCATACAACCTCGTTAGGCGTGAGGCGTAAAACGTAAGGCGTGAAAACGACTTCCGATACCCCTTACCCCTAACGCCTTACCCCCCACGTTATTATTTACGTCGGCAACACCTTGGCAACGATCTTCATTAATAATTCCGGATTGAACGGCTTCACGATCCAGCCGGTCGCGCCGGCCTCTTTCCCGGCTTGCTTCTTGACCTCTGTTGATTCCGTCGTCAGCATCAGGATGGGGGTGAATTTGAAGGCCTCCATTTTCCGCAGTTCCTTGATGAGGGTAAGGCCGTCCATCTCCGGCATGTTCAGATCCGTGACGACGATGTCCATCTTCGGTCCGCCCGTGACCTTGTTGACGGCGTCCCTCCCATGTTCGGCCTCCACGACTGTGAAGCCAGCATTGGTCAGGGTAAAGGCCACCATCTGTCGCATGGTCGGCGAATCGTCCACGACCAGTGCTGTCTTACTCATAGCTTCCTCCAACTCTAAGAAGCGTCGTTCGTTTCCGAATTCGGATACTTCACGTCTCTTCTCCATCTCGTCTGGCGCTTCACGCTTCACGAGATACGCTTCTCGTTCCCTCGCCCCCCGCTCAAAACAGCGTGACTGAGCCCGATACTTTTTCTGACTGCTCCCTTTCGTCCGGCGCCGGTTCTTGACAATCTGGTGCCAGGGCGGCCGCATGAAGTCGACGCTCAGCCTCCATCGTGTAGGTCTGCTCAAGCTGCTGCAGGACCGCGATTTCTTTTTTGGCTCCCTCGTCCTGCGGCCCCTTCAAGAGGTCTTGGAGATGGGTGCGCCAGTAGTCCAAGGCCTGGGCCACGTGTTCCAACTGCTGCCTGGTGATGTCCTGGAATTGCATCGCGACAACGAATTCCGAGAGATGCGACGATGTTTCGATGAACCTTGGGCCAGGCGCCGGAGTTGTCAACGCCCTGAGGTGTGCCATCATATCCTTCGCTGCTCGTTCGGTCTGTTGGGTAACGGCTTCCATTTGCTTGATCAGGATTGGAATCGTCTGTACGGCGGAGGCGGCAAATGTTTCCCAGGCCTGCTGCTGCTCTTTAAGCCTCCCGAGTTCGGTCACCTCACTGCCGGCTGTCGTGGGGCGCGGCAGAACGTGAAGCGTATCTCGTGAAGCGTCGTTCGTTTTCGGATTCGGACGATTCACGCTTCATGCCTTTCCCGCCTATCTTGCGCTTCACGCTTCACGAACGACGCTTCACGCCCCTTCTGCGTCTCGGCTGGCGCATCACGTTCTGCTACTCGCTGAGCGGTCCGGAGAATCCGAGCCGAGTCACCTTTGACTGCAGCTCATCCGAAATCCCTGTGACCAGGAGGCGGCCAAGTTTCCTGGCAGCCCACATGAGCTGAATCGCCGCTGTATCCACACGGGAGACCTGAGAAAGATCCAAGCACACTAGCCCCTCGCTTGTGAGCAGCGTGACTAGTGACTCCTTAAACTCCGCCGCTTCGAAGATCGTCAGCTCGCCGGTTGGTTTACAGAGCTTCTGGTCGGTGTCCATAGTCCCTCTAGCAGGATGCTGAAGAAGCTTGTCAGTCTGTCCGGTCTATTCGGTCTGTCTGGTCTATCTTGTTTGCTGGTTGAACCAGACAGACGAGACAGACCAGATAGACCAGATCAACGGGATGCGAAACTATGGTTTCGTTATCGGGATATTCCTGACGATTCTTGAGTGCCGGAGGGTATGGTCGTCTCCTTGGGCGGAGAGCCGGCTCCGCTGGGGACGGCAAAGAGCTCTAAGGCAGTACGGGGTGCTTCCGTCTCGATTGGCTGTGGGATCGGCCGGCGTTCCTGCACGACGATCTCGACCCGGCGGTTCTTTGCCCGATTCTCCGGGGTCAGGTTGTCCGCGAGAGGGCGAGAATCGGCATGGCCCACCGCCGTGAGATGGTCGGCCGGCACGCCATACTGTTCGAAGAACGCGCGAACGACGGTCACGGCTCGGGTGGCAGACAGCTCCCAGTTCGATGGAAATTGTGCTGTCGCGATCGGCACATTGTCGGTATGGCCTTCCACACGCACATGACGATCCAGCTCGATCAGCACGTCACTGAGCGCCTGTATGAACGGGTAGGCCTCGGGCCGCAAGGTTGATTCCCCGCTGCGAAACAATACTGTCTCCGGCAGCGTCAACACGATATCTCCGTTCGTGAGTTCCTTCAGCGTCATGACTTCTATCTGCGTTTCCTCCTTAAGGGTCCGTATAATCTGGCGAAGCCGCCGCAGCGCCGGTTCTTTTATGCTCTCGATGGCCGGATCTATCTTCGCAGCTTTATTCTGCCCGATCGTAAAGGGGATCGATGTATTCGGAGGGCTGACGATGGGGTTGAGCGCGGCTTTAATCGACTCGCTCACTGTTCGGAACTTGCCCTCGTTCACGGACGAAATGGAATACATCACCACAAAAAAGGCGAAGAGGAGCGTGATGAAATCCGCATAGGACACGAGCCAACGCTCGTGATTTTCATGTTCCTCGTGTTTCTTCTTGGCCATAATTGGTCAGTGGGGAGTGGCAAGTGGTAAGTGGCGGCGAGGGCATAGACTCTGAGGCCACCATTCTCCACTAACCACTTACTACTTACAACTCACTACTTACTTCTTCTCCTCTTTCGTGCGTTCCGATTCCGGTAAATACCCTTCGAGTTTCTCTTGCAAGAGGCGAGGATTTTCGCCTTGTGCCAAACCCACAAGCCCTATGATGATCATCATGCGCAAGGCCGCCTCTTCTTTCAGCTTGAATTTGATTTTGCTCGCGATGGGAAGGAAAAACAGATTGGCTGCCCCTACACCATACACAGTCGCCACGAACGCGACGGCGATGCCGCCTCCGAGTTTAGAGGGATCGGCCAGATTCTCCATGACATGAATCAGACCGAGAACCGCGCCGATGATCCCGATGGTCGGCGCATACCCGCCTGCCGCCTCCCAGACCTTCGCCCCGCTGATCCCCGCTTCCTCTTGCGATTCAACGTCGATCTCCAAGATCTCATGAACCGCCTTCGGGTCCGTTCCGTCCACGATGAGTTGCACACCCTTCCTAAAAAACGGGTCATGGATGTCTTTGAGCTTGCCCTCGAGCGCAAGCAATCCTTGTTTGCGGGAAACGTTGGCCAGATCGATGATCGTCGTGATGGTTCCCTTGTTGTCGTGTTTCGGATTCGTGATGGCGAGCTTCAACATGGAGACCCCCTTCAGCACGACCGAAAGGGGATTTTGAACGCAGATGGCCCCGAGGGTCCCGCCTATCACGATGATGAAGGCGGTGAGCTGCATGATCGAGCCAGGGTGGCCGCCCTCAAGGATCTGCCCACCGAGGATCGCCCCGAGCGCGAGCACAATGCCGACGATCGTTGCAATATCCAATTTGTGAAGCCTCGTTGGTTTAGTTTGTTTGGTGTATTTGGTTTGTTTGGTTCAATAAATGAGCGAAGCCCTTCGCACGAAATACACCAAAGACACCAAACAAACCAAATGAACCAGATTATTTGAATCCGAACTCCGACAGCAGTTCGTCCGCGAGTTCCTGCTTCATCGATGTTGACTTGGACGCTTCAAGCTGCTTCAGCATTTCATGGGCCTTCCCCTGGGTATCCGCATCGGTGCATTCTTGTTTCAAGCCGAATACAACCACGAGTTCCACGAGCTTACGGTGAACATCCTCGATGATGGTGACGAGCTTCTTCACTCGTTGAGCGACTAGATCCTGGAATGATAGGGCCGTCATAATGTCCATCAAATGCTTTTCGTCCTGTGCGAGATCCTGCGCGGTCTTCCCCAGACAGGCCGCGAGCGTTCGGCAATCGACTGCTTCCAATGCCGATATCGCCATGGATAGTTCCTTGGCTGCCCGAGCGCGGTTATCCTGAATAATCTCGGTCAAACGCATCACTTCCATCGTGCCATTTTCCGTCATGGTGTTGAGATCGAGCAGATGAGCCGTCGCTTGAGGAAGTTGCGCGTTGTTGGCCACCAGCGGGGCGCCGACCTCCGCCATCTTCTTCATGGCGGTATCGAGATAGCGGGCCAATTCACCGAGCTCGTCGTACAGTTTGACATTGCCATTCAGCACGGGTACCTCCCGCATAAGAAGATCGTTATTTGGTTTGTTTGGTCTATTTGGTTTTTGGTTGAGCGAACTAACCAAACAAACGAAACAAACCAAATAAACCAGACCAACCGCCGCGCATCGTCGGCTATTTGAAGATCTTGCCCATCTTTTCCTGCAATACTTCGGCAGTAAACGGCTTCACAATGTAATTACTCACACCTGCCTGGATCGCTTCGATGAGATTTTCCTTCTGGGCCTCCGCCGTCACCATCAAGACAGGGATGGCTTTTAACTTCTCGTCAGCACGAATAGCCCGCAGCAGCTGGATGCCGGTCATGACAGGCATGTTCCAATCGGAAATGACGAACCCGAACGTATCCGCCTTCAGTTTGTCGAGCGCGTCTTGCCCATTCTCAGCCTCTTCGACATTCGCAAACCCGAGTTGTTTCATAATGTTCTTGACGATCCGTCGCATCGTTGACATGTCGTCTACAACGAGAATTTTCATGTTCGGATCGGCAGGCATAGTCTGAATCCCCTTCTTCTGGAACGTGACGCGCCACAAACGTGAAGCGTATCTCGTGAAGCGTCCGAATCTGGGACGAACAACGCTTCACGAACGACGGTTCACGCATCGAAGGCGCACGTCTACCGTCCTCCCATACAGGCGGCCAGCTCAGGCAGCGATCGGACCGTCAGCCCTGCTGGGAACGACTGTGCATCCATGCGTGGATGTCGTGACGGAGGAAGCGCCAATGCTTCCCAATCTTCGACGCCGGCAATTCGCCGACCCGAGCGAGCTTATACACGGTGGACTTGGGCACCCGGAGGAAACGGGCCACGTCCATGACCGTCAAGATCTCGTCATCCATTGGTGGTGCACCATTCGGTTGGTACATCGTTGCTGCAGACACTGCATTGTTCATCGTGAATGAGATATCGGTGCTGCCGATGGAAAACTTAAGGCGGCGCAAACCCGTGAGCGGGAAGGGTGAGACAAGGGATACAGGCTGAAGGGGTTCAGCCTGAACCCCTTCAGCCTATCTACCTGAGCAGCTACCTTCAGCTTATGAAATACAGATGATCATTAACCGGCAGGAATATGTACCAACGGTGGCTGTCGAAGGCTGTCGAGCAATCGCTTGGAATTCAGGCGAGGGGCAAGTGCGTCACTCTAGACCCTTTACCCCCTTACCCCTCACACCTTAGCCCTTACCCCTGATCTCCCCGGCGGCGGCCGCGCAGTCGTTCCGCCTGGGTCTGAATGATATGACGGATCAGATGTTCCTGATCGTCCGGATTGAGCTGGGTAAATTCTGTTGCGATGTCGTAATTGACACCGTCCTTGGCTTGGACTGACCGAATCACCCGTGCTGTCGTCTGAATCGGCGTAAAGGGCGACAGGACTATTTTCAGCGCCAACATGTCGTCGACGGCAAAGGGGCGAGGCGAGAGAAATCCGATGCCGCCCCCGCTCAACGTCACATCGGCAACTTGCGCGAGCGCAATTCCCTCCGGCTGCATCTTCGCAAGGGTCTTCACAATGACTTCCAGCAGCCAATCCACCTTCATGATCCAGGGAAGAAGCGGAGAATCCGCCAGTTGTTCACCGCTGCGGAGCAAGAGGTCGGAGGTCGGCTTGGCTATGACAGCGGCGATTGCCTCTTGTGCTACCGGCGGAATGTCTGGTGCCGGTCCTTCCACAGGGTCGGAGACCAACCGATACTCCAGCAACACCCTATCGTCGATTCGAATCCATTCCCGACGCTCGTCCGATAACGCTTTGACCGTTTTGGTTGATGGTGAGAGCATGGCTGGCCTACCGGGAAGCGTCAGGCGTCAGGCGTGAACCGTAAGGCGTAAAAGGTGAACCCGCGAGGACACGCAAGACAGGCGCAACTTGCAATCTCTGATTCCGCCAATTGTGTCTCTCATGCCACTCCCGCTCGCGCGTTTTCGTTTCACGCCTCACGCCTGACGCCTCACGCCTCACGTTCCGTCGTTTCACGCTTGTCGGTCCATGAACGTGGAATCAGACGAGCATGCACTTTGCCAGGACCGTATTCCTTGCAATTTCATGCGGACCTTTGCTGACTCGATCAGCTGCGATTGGACAGCGGCGCGAACATTCAGAATCCTGGCTTCGACCATTCGGTCGAATCGAGTGAGGTCTGTGGCAAGCGCCGAAGGGATCGAATGGTTTCGGAGCTGTTCCCCCCGCAGCCGGTAACATTCCTCAACCAGATCCCAGCGTCCGAGTTCCGCCGCCTGACCTGCCTGTGCCGTCAAGTCGCGCAAGTTCTGCTCCCAGTCTTTCGGACTGTTGAATGGTAAATGGTCAATGGTGAATGGTGAATGTTCGGAATTCATTCGACCCTTTCTCAGACCCAGTGACTGCCGAATCCTTCAACTCACCATTAACCCTGAACCATGAACCATCGCCCATTCGCCATTTACCATCTGCCATTCCCCATGGACCATTCAACATTTACCATTCACCATTCTCAATTCTGGCTTCTCCTGCTGCTGGGCCACTGTGTGCCAGGCTCCACGCATTTCCTTCAGGCACCGTAGTGGGCCGTTGAGACGACTGGCATCGTTGCGCAAATTGGCCTGTGTGAACTCCGAGAGCATGTAGTCATAGAGACGGTACAGCGATTTCGCCATCTCGCCGCCCCGTTCGAAGTCGAGGACGCTGGACAATTCACTCACAATCCCAACGGCTCGCCTGAGGAACCGGGCCTTGTCTGGCTGATGACGCCTGGCGATCCCATCGCTGGCGAGTTCGATCGCCTGAATGGCTGAGTCATACAGCAGGACGATCAGTTGGACGCCCGATGTGGTCAGCACCTCTGTTTGACGATAGCGTGACGCGGCGGCTGTATTAGGATAGGTGTTCATCATCACCCCTGCGACTGTAAGAATGTGGTCTGGCCCCTTAACCGGCTCAGGAGTCCGTCGAGCGCTGCATATTGTCTTTTCAGTGCCTCCTCGTAAGCTGAGAGGGCGTCTTCTTTTCTGCTGATTTCGGTCGTCAGGCTGCTGAGCTGATTGGTCAATGCGTTCTTACGGACCGTGAGTGAGCCTGTGCTGATGTCGTCAATCGCATCGATGGCCACATTGACCCGCTGGGCGACACCGACCACCCCCGCCTGATTGATAAAGAGCGACTTGACCGCCTTGTAGTTACTGCTCAACACACTATCCAGCTTGGCATCGTCGACAGTAATCGTGCCGTCCCGTTCCGTCTTAAAACCAATTTCACCCACGGACGAATAGGTTGTCAGCCCGCTCACCGGAGAGGAGAGCGCTTGCCGGAGTTGCGAGAGAAACCCCTTCGCCGTTGGCTCGCCGAAGAATAGCGCGCCTTTTTTTGTGGCGACGTCGTAGGTGGTGCGTTCATTCACAAACTTCACGATGTCGTTATAGGCGGTCGTAAATTTCTTGATGTTTTCTTTTACCCCACCGTTATCGTGCGTGACATTGACGGAGACAGTGCCGGACCCGGTTGTCTTGAGGAGTGACACTGTCACCCCTGGAATCGCGTCTGTGACGACATTGCTGCTGCGCTGCAAGGTGACGGGATTCAGTGTCGGGTCGCCGACGATGGCGATGGAGTCTTGTGCTGCTTGCAAGGTATCGACCCCTCCTGCGCCGCTCCCGTTGGCAAAATCCAATGTCGTCCCATCGGCCACAATCGTTACCCCATTGCTTGATCCCGACGCCGTGGCCGTCAGGATCAAGCGATAGGCCGGTGTCGCCTCACTGCCGGCATTCACAATCGATGCGGTTACGCCGGCGCCCAAATCGTTGATGCCGGTCTGCAAGTCTTCGAGCGTGGCTGTCGCACCCAATGTCACGGTCTGGTCTGTCCCAGTCCCCACACGAAAAGTAAACGTGGCAGATCCGCCGCTGACGATATCGGCGGTGACGCTGGAAACAGCTGTCGCTCCCTTGTTGGTAATCTGATGGGACTGCGCCAATTGCGTCACCCGGACGAGATAGGATCCTGGCGTCGCGGCCGAGGTGGCAGAAGCAGTTACGGCAGTTTGGTCCGATACGGTTGTGCTCGATCGGTCGAATGAAGTCGGAAATCGCAGGGCATCGCCGGCCGATTGCAGAGCCAGCAGTTTTGCCCCGAGCAGTCCATAGTCTGTCAACTTCGACTGCGCGGTCGTTTTCTTCTGATTCAATTGATCGATCGGAAGACGTTGAACCTTGACCAGCTGATCAACCACTTGGCCGAAATCCAGTCCGTTTCCCAATCCCCCGAACGATATCGTTGCCATAGCTTCAGTGGTCCTGTATGTGTGAGGCGTATCTCGTTCGAGCGTGTCGAGTTTCAGGTTTCTAGTTTCAGGTTTTCGGAGATGGGTTTCTAAAACTTGAAACTAGTGACTTGCAACTAGAGGCCCGGAATGAGCAACTCCACTCTCGGACGAATGACGCTTCACGTTTCACGAACGACGCTTATTACGCTCGTTCTCGAATCAAGAGACCTTTCGGATCATCCAGATGCCTGGCCAGATCCAAAATTTCCTGCGAAGGAATCTGGCGGATGATCTCTCCGGATTCCCCGTCGAGAATCCTGATCACGGCCTTGCGCAAATCGGGATCGATCTCGATCTCCAGCCGGGACGTGGTTCCACGAAGCACTTCTTTCACACGGGCGGCCGCCTGCTCCACCTGATCTTTTGTTGGCGTCGGCGCCGGGGCAAACGCCGTGAGATCCGCTTCCACCTTCCCGGCTCCATCGCGAACCGGCTTTGCTTCGCTCGCAGGTCGGCCTTGCTGATGAGTATAGATATCTTGAGGCGGTCGAATGTTCTGGACCATGGAAGCCTCCGTCGGGACAACGCCTCCTCATTGTCCGCCGGAGGCCCAGCCGCCGATGCGGCGGCTGGGCGGTGACTCCGGTGGGACGAGGCGCCGGCCTACCGCAGCAACGCGAGTGCCTGTTGCGGAAGCGCGTTGGCCTGCGTCAACACTGCGATGCCTGATTGCACGAGGATCTGATTCTTCGTGAATTGCGCCGTCTCATAGGCAATATCCGCATCGCGGATCCGAGATTCCGCAGCCACGAAGTTCTCACTCGTGACTTGGAGATTCGCGATGGCTGCCTCGAAACGGTTCTGAATCGAACCGTATTCCGCTCGGGCAGTCGCGATCGAACTGATCGCGCTGTCGATATTGCTCAGCGCACTCTGGGCATTGGCCGAGGTCGAAATATTCACGCTGGACAAGCCGATGCTGGCGATGTCCAAATCGTTCAGATCGGCTGTGAGTGAATTGCTCGCGCCGCTCTTGAAACCGATGAACACTTCGAATGAATTGGTGGCCCCGCTCAACAGCGCCTGGCCGTTGAACTCGGTCACGGTGCCGATCCGGTCGATTTCGGATCGGAGCGCGACAAATTCCTGATCCAGATAGGACCGTTCTGTGGCGCCGACCGTGCCGCTGGCGGCCTGCGTCGTCAGCTCACGGAGCCGGGAGAGCAGGTTACCAATCGTGGCCGCAGCGCCGTCGGCGACCTGCGTCAAGCTGATGCCGTCATTCGCATTGCGCGTTGCTTGATTGATGCTGCGGATGTGCGCGCGCAAGGTTTCTGACACGCCGAGTCCGGCGGCATCATCCGATGCGCGGGTGATCCGAAGGCCTGAAGACAACCGCTCAACTGACCGTTGCAACTGATTCGTATTGACGGTCAAATTGCGCTGAGCCGCGATCGAAGCCGGATTGTTATTGACGATTAAAGCCATGGACCTACTCCTCCTTGAATACCGATTGAATCAACCATCCCTGCTTCCCGGCATCCGTTCCGGGATTGTTTTAACCGAAAACCCCGCCGATCGCATGCATACCGGTGAGGCCCCTGGTTGTGCATCCCTTATCGGTCCCTTCCGGTCCGCACTTGAGCGGGACTGAGCATAGGACGAAGAGGGACCACAGTGGTTGATAACCGACAGTATTCGACAAGGAGATTCATACGGAAGCCAAGTAAGGAATGGTCTCGAATTCAAGGATATCCGCTATCCGAACCGGATCTTGAATAGAGCGAGCCTCCAGGAGCTCCTGAATCCAGAACGACACAGTCTGCAAATCTCCCTTGGCTGGACTGCTCTGCGCACCGGCCTGCAGAAGCTCCACATAATCGGCCAACTGTCCGAACCAGCGGTCCAACGATGAGGGAATGACCCCGTTCACACGCAGAGGCAAGAGAAATCCTTGGGCCTCAGTCTTTAACGTCGTGGCAAACCGGGTAATTGTCGGGGCAGCACACCTCATGATCTCTGGAATATTCTGCGAGCTGGCTTCGATCGGCCCGACCTCTTTGAGAAGTTTGTTCAGCAACAGGGGCTGAATGTCGCGATCCGTGATCGGATGCCCCCCCAGCTTCAGCGAGGTCACCAGCCGATGCTTCGCATACGCGCGATCGCTGACCTCTGTCAGGACCTCGCTGACCAGGTGATCGTCACTCACATCCCACTGATCCTGATCGAGTGTAACAAGCATAGCTCCACCCCCTTCTGGTCTGTCTGGTTTGTTTGGTTTATTTGGTTCATTTGGTTTGTTTGGTTGATCTGGTTTGTATGGTGCGTGTGGTTTCTTTCGATCTTTGAACCAAACCAACTAAACAAACCAAACAAACCAAATGAACTAACTAAAGCAGTCGCGCGCTACACAGCGAGCTGCGCCGGCACGGCTGACAATAATTCCCGGACCGACGCGACGCGCTGGCGCCAACGGCGATAGGCCCTCGCGTGCCGCTCGGCCAACTGCGTCAGACCAACGACATCATCGTTATGGATCTCCCTGATCATGGCAACGGTCGCAGGGCCGGTGGCCGAATGGGCCATCATCCGAGGGAGGAGCTGTTCACGCTCACGGCGGAGCAGCGCCTGTTCCTCTTTCAGCTGTGAGACAGGCAGCGGATGTTGTTTTGTCAGACCAACGACGTGCATCGCACGTTTTTCCAACCCGCGCAGGGCTGGAGCCGCTTCCCTCACCCGAGCCAATGCCTGTTCTTGGTCCGGCGCTGGTTCGAGGTTCGCCGCCAACCGACTCGGCTGGCCTGTAAAATCTTCGTACCAGAATCTCCTCCAAAAACCGGCATACCATGAAGTACTACCATCGAGCTGTCCCGATCGTAGGCTATAAGAATTGAGCCCATCTGCATCAACGCCTGATTGATACAGGCGCAGGCCCATGCTGCAGGAAGGAACCGGGCCAAGCCCCAGCGCATGGAGGCAGAGATTCGCAACTTCTTCGGGAATCACACGGTCTTTGCAGGCATGATGGGCACAGATCTGGTCGAACCCGCAGGGCGAACAGGCAAGGGCCGGTTGAACCACCCAATGGCCAGGGCCGTAGGGCCCGGTTTCATTGTGATCGACATGACCGACGGACAGATCGATGACCTGGGTCCCGACGCCGACTGCCAGGTGCATCGGTCCTGTATCGTTGGTGAGGAGCAATTGACAGAGCGAGAGCAGACCGACAAGTTGGTGGAGCGTCGTCCGACCGCTTGCATCGAGGATCGGTGCAGCTCCTCCACTGGTTCGATAGGTCGCTTTGGCCAGCTCGATGGCCTCTGCTTCTGCAGCCGTGCCGATCAGGACAAATCCTATGCCAGGGTGACGGCTGAGGTGTGCCATCGTTCGGCCAAAATACTCCGGCCGCCAGGCCTTCATGACATCGCTGGCTCCAACCTGCACGGCGATCCACCGGCGAACGGTCGCAGTTTGAGACCGGAGGAATGAGTCGGCCCATTCCCTCCCATCTGCCGGCACAATCACCGACAGAGGCGAAAAGGAACCAGGGCCGCTTCCACCCATCGCATAGAGGTCTACCAGGTTGAACCGATTGAATCGTCGATGCCGGTGCAGATCTGTAAAGTAGGACAGCCAGGGATTCTGGACAATAGGGCCGCCGTCCGGCCCAGCCGTAATCCCTCTCAGATCCGGCGCGCCGATATACGACGCCAGCAAACCGGTCTGGCGGGTGAAGGTCAGGTTGACAATGCGATCGTACCGCGCAGTTCGCAGCGGCGCAGCCCAGGTTGTCATCTCCTGCATAAGCGTCACGAGGCTCTTGGATTGCGTGCGGCAGTCATCGAGTAGTCTGGCGAAATCGCAACTGATCACCTGCCGGAGTCCGACAAGCAGAGCCGCCGTCGGCGCAAAGCTCCGATCGACAACCAGGTCGATCGATACATCGGGGCATTCCTCGCGTAATCGGGACAGCAATGGACTGGTCTGAATCAGATCGCCCATGCGCGTCACGTTGATGATCAGCACTTGTCTTGTCATATCAACTCGAAACTATTCAGGTAGATAGGCTGAAGGGGTTCGGGCTGAAGTGTTCGGAACTTCGGCCTCTGACCTTCGGCCTTCAGCCTGAATCCCTTCAGCCTAGACCCCGTACCCCTTCAGCCTATTTACCTGCACCCTTACACCAAATCCTTCGTCTCGGACCGATACTCGTCCAACATGAGCACCATCAGATCCTCCCGGGACAGAGTTCCCATTGGGCCGCGTGAACGGATCTGTGCCGCTAATTGCTTCAGCTCCACCCGTTGGGTTGGGGGAAACGCTCGCAGCGTCGCGGCTATCGTTGGGAATGAATCAGCGGCGGTGGACGCCAGCACCTCTGCCTGACGGCTGCCACGAAGAATAGACCCGATGCGATCCGGGTTCGCCACGCCGATCTGGGACAGCAGATCACGCATCCGGTGCACATACGTATGTTCGGCAAGCACACGTTGGCGGGCGTTCCCCGCCATGGCGAGGCGCTGCTCCGGTTCGTGAAACCATCGGGTAATTTCACCAGGAAGTTGGTCGGGAGACGACAGGGTCGCGACCTCACTCGTCGTCAAGAGATCCGGCATCAACGATCGGCGGTCGGTAAGCTGAAAGGCGCCGCAGGCTGCCAGCTCGAACGTGCGGGGATTCACAAAATCCCCGTCGGGGTCGAACCCGACCCCTGCCCAGGAATGCAGATTGAGATTCACCGCGCTCGCGTTAAAGACTCTTCGGCAGGTCTCGGTATCAATCCGTGCGCCGTTTCGTTGAAGCGCGGAGGTCAGATCGGTCGCGCCATCCCACTCATTGCCCCAGAGTTTGAAGCTCCATTCCTGATTGAGGAGTCGGGGAAAGATCGCGCGACGATTCGCATATCCTGCGCCGACAAACGAGACATCTGCCCCGTATTCTTCTCGCTCAGCCCTGGTCAACTCCATTGGATAGTGTACGGATGGGTCGGCTGCCATCGGAAGATACCGCACATCCTTCGCACCTGCCTGTCTTAGCGCGGCAATGCAGGGCTTTTGCTGAATCACGAACCAAAAGTCATAGCCCGCCGCCAACTGCTGCCAATAGGTCAAATGCCGGTAATTCTCGACAAACCACATCGCAGTCAAGAACCGTTTGCGCCTGAGATGCTCCAACATCGGGAGAATCAATGGCGCCTGCGCGAGCGACAACACAAGATCAGGTGGATCTTCTGCCAACTGAGCCATCGTGACTCGGCTCAGCATTTCGGCATACTTACTCTGTAAGGCCAAACGATGCTGGGGATTCTTGAGCAGTTCCAGCTGGTGGTAGCTTGTGGCATGAACACTGGGATCGAGCCATCGGACATGGTGCCCAAGTGACTCAAGCGCGCTGACCGCATAGCCGGTGATGGGCAGTGACCCTCCGTAGATCGGCCCGACGACTGCGATGCGCAGCTGTCCACCTGCCTTGGCCGCAACCTGCCGCTGTAGAGCTGTTTCAATCGCGCGGTGACTGTCTTCATGTAGCGATGCAGCTGGAACATAGGTGACGAGCCGGAACGGATGGCTGCCGGAGGCGATCCGTTCAGTGATTGCTTCTGTCGTCCCCCAAGCCCAGGTTACACGGTCCACCCAGTCACCCCAGGTGCGAGCGGCGGCCGCATCGACTAACAGGCTCAGATCGGGAACGACCAGGACGACCGGTGCAGTTCGAGGCAAGCGCGCACACAAGGCCTCGACGTGGTAGAGCAGTCCGAGGCCGAGCAGCACAATCGTCTCTCCATCCTGATGGCTTTGGCTGTCTGCCCAAGCTTGCGCTTCTTTGATGGGGTCATATGCGCTGTGAATCCATCGCCCATTCGCGCGAGCCGACGGCAGACCTGTGCGTGCAGTCACGATCTCCAGCCTCCCTCCCCCACTCTGACGAAGTGCAGCTGCCAACATAGGATTACGCTGAGCCAGTCGGCTGACATTGCTCTCGAAGGAATTCATCGCACACCTATCAGGGTGTTGAAAAAGTCCGCCTGAGACATTCTAGAATCCTGTATGTCCATAGCCTCAAAATCGTTTTTCAGCATCCTGCTTGCAGCGACATACGCTGTTCTGATAATTGACGCCAGATACCAGGCCGCGGATCGTCTTGTGACTCCCCTTCGCCCACTGGACGAAAGATGGCTCCCCACTCGTCATGGTGAGACTGCCACAAGGACCAGCCTGCGGGCGGCTCTTGTTGCGCCGCTGCGCCAGGCTCCCCGAGAAGGTTCACGCTGGCTTGGATCGGCCAGGTCTCCGGCAGGGCGCGATCCGCTTGCCACACCCAGTGACCCGGTCCATAGGGGCCTGTTTCATGCACACGCGCTCGTGAGAAATAGAATCCCATCACCCGCGTACCTACGACAGCAGCCAAATGAAGCGGACCTGTGTCGGCGCCGACAACCCAATGACAGCGCTTCAAGAGTGGGGCCAGTTGCGGAAGGGTCGTGCGCCCCGTGGCATCCCAGAGGCGTCCTGCAACCATCGGAGAGAGCCCATCCTGGATTGCCAGGGCAGCGCTCTGGTCTCGCTCGCTTCCGACCAGGACGACGGAAGAGGGCGATTCGTGGCTCAGCAGCGCCGAGATCCATTTTATCCAAACCGGTACAGGAATCGCTCGATCCGCGTCGCCTGCTCCCACGACCACCGCGACCCATAGTCCCGCTGATACACCGACATCAGCCAGATCAGCAGGAAGATCATTCGAGGGAGGAGTCAAGACCGGCGGACTCGCCGGAGGGGCCACTCCGCACAACCCACAGAACGCATCGGAGAGGTGAATGCGATTGGAGCCTCGCGCGCGGGCGACGTCACGCAGATATGATGCCCAAGGCGACGGCGTTTCATCCAACGGACCTCCCAGATGAGGCCCCTGCACTTCTGTTGCCAACAGGGCGCCGGCCAGGATCGCCCGTGGATGCTGATTCAACACGTAGGCCTTCCCATAGGGCTCGGTCGTTAACGCAGCGAGAGACTGCTCGACCTCACGCAACCATGATGGCTCAAATCCTCCGGTGAAGGAGTCGGCCCAGGCACGCCATTGCGCTCCGTTCCATTCCAACACTCTATCCACCAGTGGAAAACAGCCGGCAAGAGGAGCCAACGGCGCTGGGCAGAGCAGATCGAGCAACCGGCTCGGATAGCGGGCCGCGAGCGCAGCGATCACCGGCAGGCTCTGGACCAGATCGCCCAATCGGGCGAGTTGGATCAGCAATGTACGAGCCCTGGCTCCTTCATCATGCCGCATGATGATGTGCCAGGGCCGACTCGTTCTCGTCGAGAGAGCGGGCCAAGTCGCTGAGACCGTCAAAGGCCTGGTCCAGCAGACGGATCGAATCATGTTCACGCCTGGCATCGGTCCAACGGTTCAGACGGAGAAAGACCCCTGCCAGAGCAAAGCGGAGACCGAGGTCGCCTGGATTTCTGGACACATACTGGGTCAGCAGAGGTTCCAGCTCCTCCCATCGTTGGAGCGCTGTACCGGCTCGCAGCAGCCAATGGAGCGATTCGGCATCGTCAGGATATTCGGTGACCACCTCGAGCAATACGTCCCACGCGACGAGGGATTCAGCCGACCCCATTGCTGCCATGCCAAGTCCCAATTTCGATTTGCGGTGGTCCCCCCCATAAATGGCAGCCCGTTCGAAGGCGGATTTGGCCTCGGCAAACTGCTGACGCTGCATCGACAGGACCCCGAACAGCAGCCATCCCTCCCCATGCATCGGACTGCAATTTCGCAACTCAGCCAGGCGATGTTCCGCCTCGTCGAGCCGGCCTGTTTCAAGGGCATCCTTCGCCAACGAGAGGTAACCATCCGCATCCGGCTCGATCGCCAGCACCCGCTTCAAAAATGAAAGCCTCAAAGCCGGCAGGTCCAGAAATTTGCACAACAAGGCTCCCCATCGAAGGACCCATGCGTCTTCCGGCCATCGATCGACGGCATTCAAGAGCGTCTTCACCAATGCGACGTCTTGCCTCTGCGCGGCAGACTGGGTATCGGCCACGAATTGCCATGCGGCCCGGTCGGCATGAGAGTTCAGCGATGTGAGTTGCGTGTGAAGGAGGCCCTCTTTCGTGGTGTGGACAAGACAGCAGAGTCCGTCCGAGAAGTACAAGGCATCTTCGTCCGGAATCCACCACTTGTGGGCCCACCGTTCAAGCAATCGCCGCGCATTGTCTTTCTCGTGCGCCTTCCGGCCGGGGGTTTGACTTTCCAGGTGATAGACGACGCTGTCCGGCCGATAGATGATGTGCCAACCCTGTTCGCGAATCTTCAAACAGAGATCGACGTCTTCGAATCCGTTCTTGAACCCCTCATCGAACCGGCCGACCTGTTCAAACACCTCGCGCCGGACCAGCATGCAGGCCCCGGTCACACATTGGAATTCACGCCGCCGATTGACCATCGGCGAGTCAGCCGGAAACTGGCGATAGATATGGTAGGGCAGTAATACCGCCCGCGAGAATGCGACGCCGGCATGTTGAATGGTGCCGTCTTCGTACAGCAGCTTGCTTCCGACTACCCCGACATCAGGGTGGCGTTCGACCTCATCCACCAGGGCATTCAACCAGCCCTCGGTCGGGATGGTGTCGTTGTTCAAGAACAGGAGAAACGCTCCCCGCGCCGCTTTGGCCCCCTGGTTACAGGCGACGGCAAAGCCATAGTTTTCAGGATTGCGGATGACCTGGACGTCTCCACCCAGCGTAGCGAGAAACTCCGCTGTGCCATCGCTTGAAGCATTGTCCACGACGATCACCTCATACTCCGGCATCGTGGGGAGAGAGGCCAGTGTGGTGAGACATTGGCTGGTCAGCTCGAGTTTGTTGAAAACAGGGATGATGATCGAAACCTTGAAGCGAGGCTTCGACGCAACACATGCAGTGGCAAGCGGGATGGTCGCCACACCCTGTTCGACCGCCTCGCAGATACCCCATGCGTAGGCGGACTGTAAGAGCGTTTGATAGACCGGATGGAGCACTCGTTGGAGATAGGTCCGGTCAAACCGTTCAGCGCCGGAGCGGATCAACGCCAGCTGCTGGAGATCGGGCTTTTCCAGCTCCTGCGCAACCTGCATGATTCGAGCAACCTGAGTTTCCCCAAATGCGTTGCGGGCCTTGAGGGCATCGTCGATTTTCAGATAGGTCTGGCTCAATTCAGGATGTTTACGAGCCAGAATGACCGCCATGTGGCCGGCCTTGCGCTGGCGTTGAACGAACCCCGCCAGCGTGATGTCATGGTGGTGACAGGTCACAGCCATGGCGTTGTAATGCAACTGCAGACCTTGCGCGCTCAAACGGTAGCCCAACTCCACATCGTCATAGGCTGGATAGGTGAAGTCTTGATCAAAGAGCACGGGCTGATTGAGCAAGAGATCCCGCTTTACTGAGAGATTGCTGGTGTAGAAGAGTCGAAAGTCGGCCTTGCCTCTCCGCACCTCATGGAATGCAAACTGCTGGCCTCCCTCCGCCGACACGATGAACTTCATAAAGGGGGTCACTGCAATTTCAGGAGACCACTCGATGAAACCCAGCATGGCGTCCATGTCGCCTGGATGGCGCTCGTGAAATGTCGCATGCGCTTCGAGGAACGATGGCTCCGGAATCATATCGTCGCCCGTGATGAGGACCACACGGCCTTGAGCGGCTTGAATGCCGAGATTGCGGGCTGCATTGGCGCCTGCATGGTCCGCCGCCACAACGCGAAGGGCGAAGGGAGCCTTGAACTGCCGGAGCATTGAAACCGTGTCATCGGAGGATCCGTCATCCACGACGACCACTTCAAACAGCTCCGGCGCAAAGGTCTGAGACATCAAGGCCAGCAGAGTCTTTCGTAGGATGGCCCGTCGATTATAGGTCGGGATCACGACGGTGACAGCAAATCGCGCAGGAGAGGGAGCCTGCCGTACCGCGTGATTCACAGAGGGCTGTGCGCTGGCTTGCGGCAACTTCGGCGCTGCCGCAAGCAGTTCCCGAAGTTGCGCAACCGGTCCGTCGAGGCGATAGGCCCACCGCAGTAACCGCTCATAATGTTGTTGCGCCATAGCCTCCAAGGGTTTGGAATGCCCGCCGACTTGCCGTCTTTGCAGAAGCGCGAAGCCTTCTTCTAAAAACTGCTTGCCAGCCTCCATGTCTGCTCTGGCAAGGTTGGGCGTATGCATGGGAATCTGGTGGCCGCCATAGTCTTTCCATTGCTGTGAATCGATCCAGCCCTCGCGAAGACCCTCCTTGTGAAGGGGTGTACCAGGGTAGGGAGTAATAATCGTGACGCCGATCGTGTCCGGCTTGTATCGCTGAATCAAATCGTAGGTGGCGACGAGCGATTCGCGGGTTTCTTGCGGAAGGCCGACGATGAGGAGAAAGTGAAGCCGGATGCCAAGCTGGTGAGTCTTCTCGCGCAGATGGGCCAGCATCGGGATTGTCAGGCCCTTTTTCCCTTCTCGCAGGTGCATGACCTGTTCATCGCCTGTCTCCACCCCGACCAGCAGACCGACGCAGCCGGCTTCGCGCATCTTCTCCAGCAAGGTATCGCCAAGACAATCGACTCGGGTTTCGCAGACCCACTCGAGCGCCCAGCCTGCGGCGATAATGAGGTCGCAGAGCATGGCGATTCGCTCCTGATTGAGAGTGAAGGTCGCATCGCGAAAATAGATCTTGGTGATCCCCTGCCGTTCGACGACGTCTTTCAACTCAGCAAAGATGCGCTCGGGCGTTTGCGAACGCCACTTGACCCCTTCGACCAACGGATAGGGACAGTAGTACCCGCAGGGATAGGGACAGCCCCGGCTGGTTTGTAATGTCGCGACGGGAGTGCCGAGCAGCGGATAGCGATAGCGCTCGTTGGGAAGGAGATCGCGGGCTGGAATGGGGAGCTGATTGAGGTCCTCGACCGGCGATCCCTCATCGAAGTGGAACGAGGGGGCTGTATCAGGCGAGCCTGCTTCGAGCCAGGCAGTGCCGGCTGTTCCTCGACCGTAGACAATGTCGACGATCGTGAGGTCTGCTTCGCCATGAATCACCAGGTCGGCCGCACTCCTTTCCAGCAGCGCCTTCAATACAGCATGGTCGCGCACCAGAGTCTTTCCAACGATTCTTGCCCCCGGATGTCGGCGGCGAAGCTCCGCGAGAAACAAGGCGTCCTGCTCCAGGGTGGGAAGCGAGACAGTCCCCACCACCACGTCCCATTGATGGTCTTCCAACCGGGCATAGACCGCTGCTGCATCCAAACCCAGAGGGTCTGCGTCGATCACATCGACCGTCTCGCCTGTCTGGCGCAGAGTGGCGGCCATAGTGGCCAGGTCCAGCGGGGGCAGCAACATGTCCTCGTTACCATCGAAGCCGAGACCGCCCGCCATGCTGCGACTCACGGGACGGACCGAAAGGGAAGGGCTGTTGATCAATGCAATGCGCATAGGCTCTCCTGGGGTCGCATAGGGAGCTGACCGAGCGCGATCAGCCGTTCTTCCGATCCACCGTCATAGGCGAGGGCGATGGCTTTGGTCAGCCATTCGTAATCCGTGTCTTTCATCTTGGCTTCATTCGGCGTCCGGTTGGATCCATTAAAGGGATCCACCATCGTCAACCCCTTCCTCTCCACTTCCTCCGCCATGCCGCTCCCCGGTGTCGGAGTAAAGTAGCTGCTGCTGAGATGGTCCGGCTTGATCTTCCACACCATCCGGACCGTGTCCATGACTTCCGCTCTGGTTTCTGTCGGGGCGCCGAACATGATATTGGCCCAAACCTTGATGCCATACTCTTTGCAGATCGCGGCAGCCTTCAGGTTTTCCTCGACCGTGGTTTCCTTCTCGAACATATCGAGTATGCGTTGGCTGCCGCTCTCGAACCCGATCATGGCCCATGCCAATCCAGACTCTGCCATCTGTTTAACCACGTCCGGATACCGGCACATCAGATCGGCGCGCATCTGGCAGATATAGGGCTCTGTAAAGCCGGCGGCCTTATATTGGACACAGAATTCACGGCTCCATCGATGATTGATGAAGAACAGATCGTCGTGCGCCATCCAGCTGTTGAACTTGAACCGCTCTTTCAGATACTTCAGCTCGCCGACGACGTTCTCCTGACTCCGCATCTTGATTCGATTGCCGAACACGGCCCGTTCGGCCGGTTGACAAAAATTACATTTGAACGGACAGCCCCGACCCGCATTGGTCGTCACAAATGGTGTCGGCATGCCGGGCGCCATCGGCGTGGCCAGTTCGCCGCTCATATCGAACAGGTCTCGGTCTACCCAGGGGATCTCGTCCAGTACCGGACCTTCGCCGACGATCAGGCGGTCTGCCTGCTTCCCCGCTGCAAATGTGTCCAGCAGTTTGACGAAGCTGATCTCCCCTTCCTGCGTGATGATATGGTCGATGAGCCGGTTCGCCATGACTTGGTTGGTCTTGATGGTGGCATGGACCCCTCCGAGCACGACGACGGCCTCTTCCTTCTCTTCCTTCAGGATCCTGATTGCACGAACGACGTCGGGATAGTGGAGACTCCAGGAGGTCATGGCCCAGACTTTGGTGGCTCGCCGCTGAACCTCTCCCCGGAAATGGGTCCAATCCCGCAAAGTCCGGAGATCGATCAGGTCGACCGTATGGCCGGCTGCCTTCGCTGCTGCGCTGAGGGACGCGAGCCCATGGTCGATAAAATTGGCATCGATCGTCTGTTTCTTCCTGAAACTATCGAACCCCGGCAGTGCGATCCCAGGGAAAATCATGGTCACATGCATGTCATGGCTCCCGGTTGCCGCCGCAGTGATGCCAGGAGGGCAGGCAGCTGGCCGCTTGTGTCGTACCACTGCAGGGTGGCCGCGAGCCCCCGAGAGAGGGACCAGCGAACGTAGGGGCCGATCTCCGCGCGGAGCCTGCTGTTGTCGTAGGAGCGGTGGCAACGTTCCTCAGACCCCATCAAGACGTAGGCAAAGTCCGGTGCGATCGGATGCGAGCGACTCGATGGGATCGCAGGCTCACGGATCAATTGCGCGCGATCTGTCAATTGCATGAGGCTCGCGAGTTTGGCGAGATAGCCCTCAATCGTCACCTGCTCCTCCCCTGTGATGTTGTACGTGCCGGTGAGCCGATGATCCACGGCTCTATGCAGGCCCTCGACGAGGTCGTCGATGAACAAGGGTTGAAACAGGCGATGCCGGAGCCTGCTCCAGATCGCCCTGATCGGCGTGGCCCCCAGCAGGGCCAGGAGGGATGGGTGGAGAAACCAGGCACTTCCCGGTCCATAGATGTTGCCGATGCGAAGCACGAGCGACTGATGGCCCGGCAGCGATCCCCATTCTGCCATGAGTGCCTCCGCCTGAACCTTCGACTGCCCATAGTCGGATACGGGGCGACAGGCCATGTCTTCCCGAAGGGGAATCTCGGACTCTGCTCCAAGCCCCTGCGCCTCAATGCTGCTCGCATAGACGACGTAAGGAATGGCCAGCGCATCCGCCAGGGCTAAGGCGCGGGTCGTGCCATCGACATTCGCTGCCCGGAGCGTCGGGCTGCTGACAGAGACATCCGCCGCAAAGTGGAACAAGGCGTCGGCCGGGTCAAGCATATCTTGGCGCGGAATGCGACGCGCATCGGCAAGATCGCAGGCCACGACCTTGCATCCCTGCTTGGCCAGCGCGACAGCCCGGGGCGCTGACACGTTCCGCGTGAGTATGGTGACGCGCGTCTTCTCTTTCATGAGGCGGGAGCTGATCTGTGAGCCGATGAAACCCGCTCCTCCCGTGACGATCGCATGGCGGAGCGGTTTCGTGGATGTTTCATGGATCATAGTTCATATTCCTCATTCACACATCGCTCGATCTGATTGCGAGTGAGTGCAAGGTCTACGCCACTTGTTGTCGGATTGAATGGAAGGAAATTCTGTGCTGGTGGTGGATTTCAGCGGGATGGGCCTCTGAGAGAGAGCCTCTGTAGGGCAAGATTTGCCCAGCGATCGGTAAATCCCTCTTAACTACTCAGCGAGTTCTTCCATAATTTTCACACTTCAGCCTTCAGCCTGAATACCTGAGTCGTCACGATCCGTCACGGTTCTGACGTCGGCGTCAAGAATCCCCAATCGGTTTGCCGCTGCATCACAGAGTACTCAATGGCTTTTTGAACGTTCCCGCCCCATCCACGGAATTCGACGGACTCTTTCCCGTTATAGCGAAACTCGATGCCGAGCAAGAGAGCGCCGTCACGTTCCGCAATATTCTTGATCGCGCCGGCAAGATGCGAGATGTGCCCGATCCCGATCAGCTCGAACTCTAAATAGACCGTGGCGCCCAACCGCAGCTCGTCTGGCGCCCTCTGGAGCATGATTCGGCAACCGGACAGGCTGAGGTCCTGCAACAGGCCGCCGATGGGCGCCGGTCCATTCGGCTGGGTCAGCAGCGCGTTTCCTTGGGTCGTTTGCCTCAGGAGCAACGGCTCGTTGCTGGCGACGCGGGCATGCTTGCGGAGATGGATCTCCTCGGTCCTCCTGGGAAATGCGAGGTACAGAAGGGGAAGCGGAGACATCTGCGTCATGCAGACTTCGCTCTGATACGCGACGAGCTTGCCCGCCACCATCGAACGGACGAGACAGCGGGTTCCCGTCTCGCACGGAACCGCTTGCCCGAAATGGAATGGCCATTCGCAGATCAGCCAGGCCTTCTCTCTCCAGCCCAGCAATGTGGAGCCGCAGTTCACCGTCTCTTGACCGGATCCGATGACCAGCTGAAGCGGTAGTCCGACCTTAAGAATGGACGACTGCGCTGGCGCATGTTCTTGTTCCATTACGCCGCTTCCTTATCGAGATATCCGTGGGGATCGATCCCCAACGTAGCAGGATCGAGGATGGACTCGATCGTCTGCGTCGGTTTGCGCCGCTGGGCTGCAAGGTCGAGATCGAGAGGGATGGATCGATGGCATCCGGCTTCATCGGTGATCAGTACGACCAGGGGGCGTAAGGGAGCCTGGTGATTGAATTGCTTCACAATCGCCCTTTCTCCTGTATTGAGCAATACACAGGAACCGACTGGATAAACCCCCACGACCTGGACGAACTGCTGAACCAGCGTCCCGTCCACATGGCCCTGAGCCCCCAATTGATAGAGAAACTGAAGCGTATCGTGCGGTGTTTTGCCTTTATGATAACAACGGTCGCTCGTTACCGCATCATAGATATCCACTATCGCTGCAATGAGGCCGAACTGACTGAGGTCTATTTTGGATCGATGATGGGGATATCCGGTTCCGTCAACTCGTTCATGATGCTCCAAAGTAGGCTTCAGAAACATGTCGGTGAGGCCGGTGGTATTCGACAAGATCTCCGCCCCTCGCAGGACATGCTGTTTCATGATCTCGAACTCGCCGGCATCATAGCGCCCCGGTTTATTCAGCAGCTCGACCGGAATCTGTGTCTTGCCGATGTCGTGCAACAGCATGCCTGTCCCGAGCTGAAGCAACGGCGTCCTCTCATAGCCGAGATGTTTTCCGACTGACAGCGCCAGGGCGGAGGTGTTAACGGAATGGTAGAAGGTGTATTCGTCGAAATTCTTGAGACGTGTCAGGCTGGCAAGCGCGTCATGGTTGCGTAGAATGCTATCGGCCATGTTCCCGACCACTTCACTGACTGCCTCCATATTCAACGCGCGGCCCATGCGGACGTCTTCCATCGCCTGTTGAATGACCAGTTTTGCGGCCTTGTAAGCTTGTCTTGCTGCAGGCAGCTCCTCAGTAAACGGAATGGTCGACGGTTCCGGCTCCAGGGACTGTGTGACCGGCTGGGATGGTTGAGCCTCCACAGGCATCGCCGACACAGGCGGGCCAGATCCCGGATCCGCGCCATCTGCCTCGACTTCGAGTTGTTGCACGCCACTGGCATACAGTTGCTGTATTTGATCTGAGGACGTAATCCTGAACCGATGACGCAAGAACGGCGTGGACAACCAGGAGCGATCGAGCTTCTCGACCGTCATGCCGATTTTCAGCTGATCGATGGAAATTCGCTTGCGCATCGTCCTCCGGAAACTGTGAGCGCCAGCTAGATAGCCTCAAGGTGTTCAAGCTGAAGTGTTCGAAACTCCGACCTTCAGCCTAAAAGCCTTCGGCTGTGCCTTCAGACTTCAGCCTAAACGCCTGAGTCTGTACCATCGAACACCAACATGTCCTGACGGACTCTATCGGTGTCGAAGGGGGAATCTTGAGAGGGGGCAGGGACTGGCTCCGCCGTCTGACTTCGGCGAGCTCAGTCGAGCCGAGGCGGTGGCAGTCCCCTGCGCGCTTTCCCCGCCAGTCGAGCTGATCTTAAGTTCAGCTCGATTTATCCCGATAAAAAAGGGACTGGCTCCGCCGTCGCGGCGGTGCCTGTCCCCGTTGCTAGGCGCCCGCTATTCAACGGGGACAGTCGCCGGTCAGAAGGGCGACAGTCCCCATAGGTGATCATCGATGAAACACACGAAAACAATCACGATTGATCAACTCAAGCCTGGAATGTTCGTTGTTGGAATGGACCAACCTTGGTACCGGACCCCCTTCCTCATCCATAAACGATTCATCCGTAATCGGGAGGAGATCGACCTGCTCCGACAAATCGGGGTCAGAAAGCTGAAGATTGATTCCAGCCAAGGGCTCGATGTGGAGCCGGCCTCTTCGGGAGATGCAGCCTCGGCACGTGACACACAACAGACAACAGCCGCCCTCCAATCAAACCATGCAGCGCAGCCGCCTTCGTCGGCACAACTCCCGCAGCCTGCTCCGGACAGAGAGCCGAACGAACCAGGGCGGTCGGGGGCTACCACCCAGGAAGGCACATCGCCCCCTCCTATTACAAGGGAACGGGCCGCGGCTGCCCAAGAGACATACAACCAGGCAGTCCGTTCGATGGAACGGGTGTTTGAGGAAATAGAAGCAGGAAGAGCCCCCAAGGCGGAAAGGTTGCAAGAGATCGTCTCGAAAGTACTTACACGAGTGCTGAACGATGATGCCGCCATGCTCAACACGCTCTCTCTTCAGAAGATGAAACGATTCGATCGCACATTGGCGTCCCACGCGCTCGATGTCTGCACCCTCTCGCTCATCGTGGCGCATGACTTTGGAGTCTTGGAGGCAGATCTGGAACTGCTCGGCGCCGGTGCGTTGCTGCATGACATCGGCTACATCCGGCTGCCGCGGAACCTGTACCGTCGAGGCCAAGACCTCACCGATCAGGAGCGCACAGTCATGCAACAGCACCCTGCGCTGGGGCTGGCGATCTTACGGGATGCGCAAGAGGAGAGGAGCGCGGTCGTCCGGATTGTCATGGAACATCATGAGTGCGGCGACGGGAACGGATTTCCGCATAAGCTCAAAGGCGACTCCCTCTCGATCTTGGCGCAGCTGGTCGGCCTGGTCGATATCTATGACGGCATGGTGAGTCGCCGTGGAGGGCGTCCAGCGATGTTGCCGCATGATGCCATCCGACAGTTGTTTCGACTTGGAGACACAGGACAGTACCAGAAGGATTTGATCCAAACCATGATCGGTAGTCTGGGCGTATATCCGATCGGGAGCCTGGTGATGCTGAACACGGGAGAACGGGGGGTGGTTGTGGGAATGAATCGCACCCAGAGGCTCAAACCGGTCGTCAACGTGATTACAGGACCTCAGGGAGGAGCCTTTATCGTGCCGATCCGCATCGATCTTGGGGCGCAGACGACGGGGGATTCAACGCGAACCATCGTGAAGGTACTAAACCCCCTTCGCGAACGAGTGAATGTCGCCATGTTCCTAGACGGCCTTCACGAAGAGGCAGCCTGATGAAACACGTCTCGCAGAATCGTGTGAACCCTGCTGTGCTGGATACGCTCCCAATCGGGGTGCTGTTGCTCGATAGTAGACTTCACATCATCTCGGTGAATGCTGAGGCCGCCCGCCTCCTTGGACAGTCAGCTGATCTCTGCCTATCCAAACCGCTTCAGGAACTATTGCTGCAGGAACCCGGAACATCCCACCACGACATCGTGATGCGGATTCGAGCCTCCTTTTCCGATAGTTCCCCAATACAAGGAGCCAGAACTACGCTGGCAGGCACTACACACGAGTCACATCCGGTTGAATGGAGTTATGTGCCATTGGATGCAGAAGAAGCTTCCGGCGGGGTGCTGACATTACGCGATCTGACTCGCGAGGAGGAGTTGCAGCAGGATCGCGACCGTCTGGCACAGGTGGCGGAAGAAAGCCCTTCCCCTATTATCGAGTTGGACTCCGATGTCAATCTCGTCTATGCGAATCCCGCGATGGCGCGATTGCTCCAGCGGTTCGGTTATGTCGCGGGCGGATTTCCTGCCGTCTGCCCCGGCGAGCTGTCGCAACTCGTCCATCGCTGTCTCGAATCAGGGAGGGAGATCCGGGGGGAAGAAGTCCGGCTGGCCGAGGCAAGCTTCTCGTGGATTTTCTGCCCGGTCCCCGCTCATCGATTGGTCCGCGGCTATGCGGTCGATCTGACCGATGTCACGGCAGCGCAAGAGGAGCTGCGCCGGGCAGCAGATCAGCTTCACCACAACAATCGTCAGCTGGATCAGGCGCTCCAGGCGGCGCAGAATGCCGCCCGGGTCAAAGATTCGTTCCTGGCGACTGTGAGCCACGAGTTGCGGACTCCGATGAACGGAGTCATTGGGATGACGTGCCTCCTGATGGACACGGAGCCGTCTGAAGAACAACAAACCTACATCGAGACCATTCGTCAGTGCGGCGAAGCCTTGCTGAACTTGATCAACGATATTCTCGACTACGGCAAGATCGAATCCGGCAAACTCGACATGGAATGTATCGATTTCAATCTTCGCACGACGGTGGAAGATGTCTTAGGCCAATTTGCGGAACGGGCGCAGACGAAAGGGCTGGAAATTACCGGGCTGGTGCATGCGGCCCTTCCGACAGGCCTCCGCGGCGACCCGGGACGGCTCCGTCAGATCCTGACAAACTTCGTCGGCAATGCGATCAAGTTTACCGAACAGGGTGAAGTGACGGTCCAGGCGTTCCTTGAGCAGGATCTGGCCGATGCGGTCGTTGTCCGTTTCGAAGTCACGGACAGCGGAATCGGCATTCCCCCGGAGGTACAGGCCCGCCTCTTCCAACCCTTTACCCAGGCGGATAGCTCGACATCGCGCAAATACGGAGGAAGCGGTCTAGGGCTCGCGATCTCGAAACAGTTGGTCGAGCAGATGGACGGCAATGTCGGCATCATCAGCCAACAAGGGCGAGGCAGCACATTCTGGGCCACTGCCCGCTTCCTCAAACAGACGGTTTCCCCTCTGGCCATCATGCCGTCGACTGAACTGACCGGGCGCCGTGTCCTGATCGTCGACGACAATGAATCGAACCGGATCATTCTCCACCACCTGGTCACGGGATGGGGAATGGTCGATGATCAAGCCCAGGATGCAGCCTCAGCCATCGCATTGGTCGAGCAGCAGGCGGAGAAAGGCCTCTCGTACGATGTCGCTGTTGTCGATATGTTGATGCCCGGTAAGGACGGGTTACAACTAGCCAAGGAACTCAAAAAGCACCCGGTTGGATCCCTCGTCCGTCTTGTCGTCCTCACCTCGCTCATTCAGCGGGGACACGCAGAACTGGCGCGCCAAGCCGGGTTTGTCGCCTATCTCACCAAACCGGTCCGCCACGATCAACTTGCGAATTGTTTGAGGACCGTGCTGGGTTTGCCAGGGCTTGCAGGTCAAGGGACAGCGCAGCCGGTTACGACATCAGCGCCGCAACTCATCACAAGGCATACTCTCGCAGAGACAGGGTTGGGTCTGCGAATTTTGGTGGCGGAAGACAATCTCGTTAATCAGAAACTCACTGTTCGCATGCTGGAGAAACTCGGCTTTCAATCGGATGTCGCGGAAAACGGTCAAGAAGCGCTGGCAGCCTTAGCACGAGGTTCCTATGCCATCGTCCTCATGGACTGCCAGATGCCGATCGTCGATGGCTTCGAGGCGACCAGGCTCATTCGACAACGTGAAGCGCCAGGAAATGTTTCGAGTTCCGAATTGCGGGTTTCGAGTTCAAGGACGGAATGCTCCCAGGGCCATCTCGCCACTCACCACTCGCCACTTGCCACTCCCCGGCACATTCCGATCATCGCGGTGACGGCCAATGCGATGCGGGGAGATCGAGAGCGCTGTCTCGCGGCAGGTATGGACGACTACCTCACCAAACCTCTACGAAAAGAAGATCTCAAGGGGGCTCTTGACCGATGGCTTCCAACCTCCTTTCAGTCGCACACCCCCCATACTCCTGGGGCAGAAGAAAACTGGGACGGACTAGATACCAGGTCTCTCCCCGTCATCTTCGATCCGGCGGCGATGATACGCAATATTGGGGGCGACCGCGCATTAATGGATGAACTGGTTGGTCTGTTCCTTCAACGCTACCAAGCCATGTTGGAGGGAATCCGCGCCGCCCTGGCCGACGGAGATCGGCAGGCCGTGGAGCAGGCAGCGCATCTCCTCAAAGGGACAGCGAGCAATCTCTGCGCATCTGAGGTAGTTTTATCCGCTGGTCAATTGGAAGCGGTGGGGCGACTCGGCACGCTGGTTGAAGGACCGATCCTCTACGTTCAGATTGAAAAAGCGGTGCTGCGGCTTGTTCAGGTTCTGGAAGAGCGATGCCGGGCGCAGGCCGCAGCCAGGAAACGTGCAGCGTAATGGGGGACGTGAGGCGAGAACCGTAAGGCGTGAAGCGTTAGGCGTAAAACGCTAGAAAGGACGGGCCAAACGAGGTTGGGGCTAATTCTCTCCCCGTTGATCGTTCTCTCCGCTTCACGCCTAACGCTTCACGTCTCACGCTTCTAGGCCGGAATCGCCTCGGCGAGAGGGAGGTTCTGGCTACGCTCGGCATGCCTCGGAGCAGAAAATACCGGATATCGAGTGGGGTAGTCCTCGGAGAGCACGAGTTGCTTGCAGAGTCTTGTGCGAGGGTTCATGAGCAGAGGGCCGCGAAGATTGGCGGTCACAGCGGACGGATCATCAGATGGAATGGTCAGGATGACCGCAAGGCCCAATTCATCGGTCTCACTCCCCTCCACCTCACCACGCGCCTCCGGCGAAATCGTCACTTGATAGCGCTCATTGAACAACACAGGATCGATGACCACGAATGCAAGGGACGCCTCTTCCGCGCAGTGCAACCATTTGAACGGCGCATCGGTATCATGATCGAGAATCACGTAGCGGGTCCATTCTGGAAACCCGAGCAGACCTGACGGAAAGGTCAGCAACGACTCAGCAGAGACATTCAACGTTCCGAAGCGAGTCGATGCGACAACCATCACGACGGCTCCTTACGTTCAAGCGAGTTTCCTGCGCAACAATCGTTGAAACACATCGAGCGGAACCACCGGCGTGCGTGCCGCGAGTTGGTTCTCTTCTTGAATCCTGACACAGACCTCATCCCGATGCACTTCGATCGTCCGTGGCGCTTCCACGCCCAAGCGAACCTGCCCATTTTTAATCCCCAACACCACGATCCGGATGTCCGGACCGATAGCCACTCCTTCACCGCGTTTTCGTGTCAGGACTAGCATCCGTGCAGTCCGATCTCCCCCGAATCACCCGTAGCAGGATGCTGAAAAAGTCCGCCAGCATCGTTGGGGAAGGTTGAGGCTGAGGCTAAGGTTGAGAAAACAAGAGTCTCATCGACACTTAACCTTAACCTCGACCTCAGCCTTCTTCAGGCGCTGCGGTCTTGCTGGACAGCCTTTTTGAGCATCCTGCGACTATTTGGCATCTGCGCCCACCAGACTATGTCGGCATTCGCGCTCAAGACTTTAGAATCGGAAGGTTGAGGCGGCTTCCAACATCTAACCTCGAACCTCCAACATTCCTCTTCGCTCAACCTCAACCTTAGCCTCAACCTTTCCCAGAATGGCTGTCAGCGGAGAAACCTCAGGAGCGACAGATCGAACAGCCGCGAGAACGTTTGGCTGGTCGCTTCATAGGCCGTTTCCTGGAGCTTGAGGTCGGTCAGCGCCGTCGCCAGATCTGTGTCCGTTTGATCTGAGAGCACGTTCCGAATAGCCTCCGACACCACCAGCGAGATCCCGTACGCCTGGTCGAGGCGATTGGCAATGGCGCCGATCTGCCCTTGCGCAAGACTGATTTGACCGATCGCCTGGTCGAGGTTTCCGATGCCCGCTTCAATACCAGCACCATTGTTTGCCTCCAAGGCGGTCAGTAGGTTGGCGAGGCCGTCAAAGATATTCGTCGTGGCGCCCGTGAACACCTGATCGCCGGGGAGGACGATCTGAGTGGTTTGATTCGGGCCAACCGCAATGGACTGACTCTCGCTATTGCCCTGATAGGAGACGGAATCGCCGATGCCTAACAGAAAGGGAGGGGCATCGGTCTTCGTCCCGGCAAATACCGGTTGCCCGTTCACTTCAGCATTGGCGAGTTGGATCAATTGGCGATGCAGCTGCCGAACCTCTTGGGCGATCGTCACCCGTCCCTGCGCAGACGTCGTGTCACTCCTCGCCTGCACCGCCAGTTCTCGAACACGACTGAGCAGATTCTGAGTCTGCCCCAGGGCCTGATCGGCCACTGCGACGCGCGCGGTACCGAATTGGATATTTCTGATCCATTGGCCGTTGTCGGCAAGCGCGGACTTCTCCAGGATGGCCTGTCCGAAAATGGCGGGATCATCGGAGGGTTTGGCGATACGTTGCTGGGACGCGATCTGTTCATGGACCCGGACGATACGTTCCTTCACGCGCTCCAAGCTCCCGGCCGTCGAGCCGAACAACTGCTGATCAGCCACTCGCATGGTCAAGCTCCTTCTTCTGGTCTGTTTGGTTCATTTGGTTTGTTTGGTTTGTCTTGTTCATTTGGTTGACCGGACTGACCGGAGAAACCAGACCAACTAAACAAACCAAACAAACTAGATGAACCAGATAAACCATCTCATCGCTTTATCGATAAGATGGTTTGAAACATCTCGTCCGCAATGACGATCATGCGCGATGCCGCCTCAAAACTCCGTTGATATTGGAGAAGATTGGCGAGCTCTTCATCCATCGATACGCCGGAGATAGAGGCACGCTGAGACGTCAACTGCTCATGAAGAATCTGTTGCGCCTCCAGATTGGCCTCAACCCCTTGCAGGGTCGACCCGAAGCTTCCGGCAATCGTGCTGTAATACTCTTGAAAGGTCACATTGCCAAATGAGGCGAAGTCCGTATGTTTCAGACCGGCCAACGCCAGGGCATTGGCATTGTTGCCTGGGACTCCTGTCACGGTCGACGAGGCCGCGATCTGGCGTACGTTGGTCAATGAAACGGCCATCGTAGCGGCGGTCGTTCCAGTCGGCGCAAAGAAATCTACATTCGTAGAGCCATCGAGCCCGAACCCCGATCGGTGTAGTTGATTGACCTGCGTGACAGCTTCCGAAGCCAGGGTGTCGAGGGAGGCCCGCAACGAAGGGATAGTCTGATCGCGCACGTCAAGGAGGCCTTTGAGCTTGCCGCTTTGAATCACGGACGAGAGATTGGTGGTGGCCCCTGCTCCTGCGTCATAGTGAACAGCCAGCAGGCCATTGTTGCCGAGATCCGGAACTCCGACCAGCTGGTAGTTCCGTTCCCTGTCCACCAGAACCTGTCCACGGCCGGCAAATACCGTCAATTGGCCGCTCGCATCTTCGATCGATGACACCTCGATCAACTCGCCCAAACCTGCGAGGGCGACTCCTCGTTGATCGCGCAGATCATTGGCATGTTGCCCACGAGACTCAGCTTCGGCGATTTTTGCATTCAGGTCCGCGATCTGGCTGGTCAGCCGGTTCGCATCCGTGATGGTCTGGCTGACTTGACGATCGATGGACTCCTGCGCAGCAGTCAGATCTGCGTCAGACTGATTGAGTCTGGCAGCGAGGGCCGTGGCTTTAGAGAGAAACACAGTCCTGGCAGACAAGTCACTCGGGTTGGTCGCCACATCCTGGAGCGCGGCAAAAAATTCATCGAGCCCTGCACCGATGCCTTGATTGTTGGCGTCCCCGAACAGCGGCTCCAGCCGGGCCAGGCTGTTGTACGAAGCGGTAAACTCTCCCAGCCGTTCACGCGAAGCAAGGAGCTGCCCGTCGACAAAGGAGTCGTAGGCGCGTCTGATTGACTCGGCATGCACGCCAGTGCCGATCTGACCTGGTGATCCGTTCTCAGGCCTGTTCTCGGCCAGAGTGACCTCTTGCCGAGAATAGCCCGGCGTATTGACATTCGCGATGTTGTGGCCAGCTACGGTAATGGCTTGCTGCGCGGTAAAGAGGGCGGATTTACCAATGTCCACCAGTCTGTTAATGGCCATGCATCCCTCTACTGAGCCTTAGAAAATTGGTTTGTTTGGTCTATTTGGTTTGTTTAGTTTGTCTGGTTTGTTTAGTTCATCGACTCGGACTTGTTCAACCAAACAAACGAAACAAACCAAATAACAATCTTCTCTAGCCTTTTTGACGAAACATCATAGCACCCAGGCCAGATTCCTGAGGCTCTCCGGACCCGGAGTAGAGCCCCAGGGGGGCCGTAGCCTGACGTACGACGTTCAGCCCTTTTCTGATAAAAATTTGAAGGCTGTTCAGGATGCCGGCGTTGATCGATATCTCATGACGAAGCGCACGGATCTTTCCCGCCATCCTTGTATAGAGTGTTTCCAACCGCTGAGCCTCTGCTGTTTCGAGCCGCTCCAGAATGATGCTCAGAGAGATGGTCGAAGGGGCGAGATTCCAATGACCAGCCAACCGTGCAAGCCAGACCGCTCGCTCCGTTTCAAGCACATGAAGATCGTTCAGCAACTCGGCTCGCTGACGATTGACCTCTTCCATGTCCGTCAATTTCAACATGCGAAGGGCTTGCCGTTCTCGCTGAATATTGTGCCCCAGCGCATCGCACTGGGCTTCTTCACGGCGTAGGATGTGACCGAGTTCCTGAAGAGCCGTCGCGATATCCTGCATGATCCACATTCCTTAGGCCCGAAGAGAAACTTCTGCTGCGCCCCGTACTTTCCACCCCGGATAGTGCGCATCGTAAGAGAGCAGGTCGGCTGGATGCTGAATACGTGCGCACATATGGGCACTAACGGTCCAGGCGTACCCCGTATTTCTTACTCTGTTGGCAAGATGCTCAAAAAGCCGGCCAGCAAGGCCGCAGCGAGTGAAGGCCCGAAGCGTACCCTCTGCGGTACGTTGAGGGTCTGAACGATGCGAGAACGCCGCTGGCGGGCTTTTTCAGCATCCTGATTAGAGAACCGCGTCGGTGAGCGTCTGACGTATCAGCGCATCGGCAACCTGTTTCCCTGACACGGAATAGGTGCCGGCCTCCACTGCTCGGCTGATCCTCTCGATCCGCTCTTGTCGTGCGGCATCCGGCTGGTCGACCAACGACTTGATCCGCTGGATCTCCTTCGCCCGATCTGAGATCTGCACACGATCCTGGCGTCCATCCTGTTGGGTCCTCTGCTTCGCGCCGATTACTTCGGCTCCCTGGATCCCAAGTAGGAGCTTGGCAAGATGATCTGGCTTACCATGACCGGAGATCTGCATGACGGTGGCTCCTCTCTGTTCTCTCTTTTAATGATCCTTGTCGGCTATAGTATCGGTTGCCGGTTCTGAAAACTTGAGGGAGGAAGCATCTTTTCTGTGTACTCCTGGATGATTCTGGCTAGGCCAAGCCCCCCTGCCTGGGAAGCCAATCGACCGATTTCCTGGTCATAGAATGAGTAAAAGTAGGCCCCACCCTTGTTCTCCAGTGCTCCTTTTGGAACCGTTTCTCTCATGACTTTCAATAGATTAGAGATAAAGTATGCCTCGAATTCATAGGCCGCGCCCTTGAGGTCAGCCAGTTGATCCTGCCGATCCTTGATACGTATCGGTGGAGCCTGCAACAGACCTAGTTGAGTCTCGGCTATGCCACCGATTGAACTGAGAGCCTTTACCTCGTAATTCATACTGGCGATAGAAAGTTATATTGCACTTGTAAATCAATAGCTTATTTATATTACGTCAAGATTAGCTTGAAGAGCACCTGCCGCTTTGAGGGCTGACAAAATCGCCACTAAGTCCCTGGGAGTCACCCCGACCGCATTCAGCGCTCCCACTACATCCCCGAGCGTCACGGTTTCATCCATGACAATCAGTCTGGACTCCTGCTCCTTCACCTCCGTGTGAACATCCTCTGTGACCGTAGTCTGTCCGGCGCTGGATCCGATTACCGGAGCGGACGGCTGCGAGACGTTTTGTGTATTCTTTACCGAAATCGTCAGATTGCCGTGCGACACGGCGCAGGTAGAGATACGAACATGCTCTCCCAGCACCACTGTGCCGGTCCGTTCATTCACGACGACCTTCGCCGGTATGTCGACATTGACGTTCAGTCCTTCGATCGTGGAAATGTACTCGACGACCCGGCCTCGAAATGTGGCAGGAATCGCCGCGCGGACAAGTCCGGCACTCACCGCCGTCGCACTCCCCTTACCGAACACCCCGTCTATCGCTTCCGTCGTCCGGATCGCCGTCGTAAAATCCGGGTTGCGCAAGAGCAGCGACACGGTCTCCCACGACTCGATCTCGATGCCTGCATCTTTTTCAATGATCGCACCTCCCGGTACGATCCCCGCGGACTGATGGTTCTTTGTCACAGTAGAACCGCCGGCCCCGCCCGTTCCGCCCAAGAATCCGCCGATTGATACAGGCCCTTGCGCCACAGCGTACACTTGCTGGTTCGCGGCCTTCAGCGGGGTCAGTAACAATGTCCCGCCTTGCAGGCTCTTCGCATTCGCCATCGACGAGACCAGCACATCGACCGTCAAGCCTGGTTTCGCAAAAGGCGGCAATTTGGCCGTCACCATCACCGACGCGATATTGCGCGTGAGCAACTGGATCGGATCGATGACGAGGTTGATGCCCATCTTGTTCAACATCGACATCATGGCCTGAATCGTAAACTGGCCTCCGATCACCTGATCGCCGGTTCGGTCCAATCCGACGACAAGACCGTATCCGATCAACTGGTTGTCCCGAACACCCTCGAAAGATCCCACGTCTTTAATGCGAACCGCCTGCGCCGGTATTGCCCAGAGGAGGCTTCCCAATAGCAACAGTCCGATGTGTATTTTTGTTCGTGTCATGTCGTGTGTCTCACCTGAGTAAGAGATGAATCCGCCCTTCGACGAAAGAAACGGATGAACCAATTTCTTTCAGCGAAATTGGCGGGCGGCGTGGATCGTGCGGACAATTTCCGGTCTGCTTTCATGCCTGCACTGTCAATGCGCTGTCGAGGGGGGTCCACCTCTGCACGGCGAACGACCCGGTTCATCACCAGCATCTCCAGTGATCGTGTCACGGTCGTACGATGCCAGAGATCCCAACGTATGCCCTTTGTGCGCCGCATGACATGTTTCATGGAGCCTGTGTGCTTCCCCTCACCAAGGACTGATCCAATCAAGTATCCGGACGAGCCACCCAGGACGCTGGACATCGTCCAGAACTCCCAGCCCCGAATACTCGATCTTGGCATCAGCGATAGCAGACGACAGCACGGTATTTTTGGTATTGACATCGACCCGTCGCACAATGCCAGCGATCGACATCAATTGCTTCTCGCTATTCACCGTGACCTCCCGGCGGCCCTCCACCCGGAGATCACCGTTGGGCAGAACTTCCATGACGACGACGGAGATGGTTCCCGTCAAGGTCCCTTCACGGTTCGTGGCGCCCTTGCCACCAAACTTGTTCGAGGAGCTTGCGTCGATTCCGAGCCCCCGCCTGGCTTCGGCGCCAAGGCGAAATCCGGGAATACCGACGTATCCTATGGCGCTGCCGGCCAGGCTGTTTTGGATTGTGGAATCCCGCTCGGCCGAGGTGTCGGCGGACTTCGAGCCCTTATGATTTTCAACAATTTTGATCGTCAAAATGTCTCCGACGCGCATCGCGCGCATGTCTTCATAGAGGTAGGCGCGTCCGTTCTCTTCCTGCCACAGGGAACCCAGCGTCTTCGGCGCCGGCAAGGAAGGCACCATGAGCTTCGAGGTAACTTTTTCCGACGATGCCGCGCAGCCGAAGCTCAGAAGCGCGCCCATCAAGATGGTCGCCGCCATAACCGCAGGATACTCGAAATGGCCGTTCAGCAAGGCCGCGGGCGATCTATCACTTACCAAGGAGTGGCTGGGATGATCCCAACTGCGCGCGTCTTCCCAATTCTCCAGTTCAATTTCAAGGGTGGCCTGGTCGACCCTCAATTGCGCGCGTCGAACGAGCACATTCTGATCGTGCGCGTTCCGCGAGCAGGAGGGCGGCCAGGCCACCCTGTTCCATTTTTCCAGCGTCCTTCTAAAATTCGACACGAACTGCTCCTGGTCCGACAATCTTTGCTCGCAGCTCTTTACCCGAATCAGCGTTGGCCACCGTGACGGTCTGGCCGATTTCCCCGCTCGACTTGGTCACTCCGATCGCTTGAATTGAGAGCCCGCCACGCCTGGCTTCGATGGACACGCGATCCCCCTTGCGCACGGCATACGGCTTCTTCACCATCCCGAGACGAATCGGGTTGTTGGCCTGCAACGGACGCGCAGCGCTCTTCCCGATGACATCCTTCACATTCGTGATCAACTGATGGTCCAAATCAGTGAGTTTGACGGGGTGAACGGCCACATCCTCCGCTTCAAGTACGCTGTCGATCGGGAGAACTCTTGTCGGAACGACGGCGTCGATGGACGCAGAGACATCGGCGATGGCATCGATCGTCTGCCACGGTTTCCCATTGACGTTGACCTGCACATGGAATGTCCGCCGCCCGAGACCTTCTCCATATCCACTCGGGGAGATCTTCAGGTTGACGGCACCGGATGGAATCTTCATCGGATCAAACGGGTCCACCATGGCAATATGGACGGCACGGACTCTCCCCGCCATTTCTTGCTCAAGCAGCCGCAGAATACTTCGATGAATTTGCTCCGGGTGCAATTGCTGAAGGGCGGGCCTTGACTCACTGCGCTTCAAGACTGAGCGATCTTCCCGTCCGGTTTCTCCAACGAATCCTGCTTGAGGTTGTTGCAGGGTGGCCGCCTCCGTCATGAGCGGCCAGAACCAGAGGACGGTCGATAGGGCGAACGGAATGTGTACACGAGGTGCGGTCATGAAAAAGACTCCTTCCTGAATCGGACTTACCGCTTCAGATTGTTCGCGATCGACATCATTTCATCGGAAGCTTGAATCGTCTTCGAGTTAATTTCATAGCTGCGTTGCGCAATGATCATGTTGACCATTTCCTCTGCCAGGTTCACGTTGGAACTTTCCAGGAAACCCTGTTGGATCGTGCCGAACCCGGTCGAGAAACCACCGGTGCCTTGCAACGGAGGACCGGAGGCGAAACTATCCAGAAAGAGGTTGTTCCCCGTCGCGACAAGCCCCGATGGATTGTCAAACCGGGTCAATTGGATCTGCCCCACTTGCGATGCCTGGGTGACACCGGGAAGCAATACGGATACGGTGCCGTCTTGGCCGATGTCGAGTTTCAATGCCCCCGACGGAATCGTAATGACGGGATTCAGAAGATCGCCGTCTCCCGTCACCAGATTGCCGACGTTGTCACGCTTGAACGAACCGTTGCGGGTATACATGACCGTTCCATCCGGCCGCGAGACCTGGAAGAAGCCTGCGCCATCGATCGCGATGTCCAATTCGTTGTTCGTCTGCCGCATATTTCCCTGCATCCATTCCTTGGCCACCGTCACGGGGCGGACTCCGGCCCCGATCTGGATGCCGACGGGAAAGACACCGACGTTCGACGCATTGGTACCAGGCAAGCGTTGAACTTGATACAACAAATCGGCAAACTCTGCGCGACTACGCTTGAACGAGTTGGTATTGACGTTCGCCAGATTGTGCGCGATCGTATCGACATTGATCTGTTGGGCGGTCATTCCGGTAGCCGCCGTCCACATCGCTCGAATCATACAAACCCTCCTGCGTCTCTCGTGATTCGTGAAGCGTGAAACGTCCGAGTGGAAACGAACGACGCTTCACGAGATACGCTTCACGTGTTTACAACACCCGACCGACGTCCCGGATCGAGATTTCCGCCATGTGATCCAGGGTTTGAATCAGCTTCTGCGACGACTCGTAGTTCCGCGTACCCTGAATCATTTTGACCATCTCGCCGATTGAATTCACATTCGACTCTTCGATGTGGCCCCCCTGGACTTGCGGATTCTTCGCCGCGGTGGCGGCATCCGATGCGAAGAGCCCTTCGAGATGTTTTTCCGGCATCTGATCCACGGGGAAATCCATCACTTTAAGCGTCGCCACTGGTTGTCCATCGACATGGATCGCCCCTTGCGAACTGACCTGGACCGTGCCGGGCGGGACCTTGATCTCCCCCTTTGTGCCCATGACCGGATAACCCAGGTTCGTCACCAATCGGCGCTGAGCATCCAGCGAGAACATCCCGTTCCTGGTGTAGCGAACCCCCTGGGGAGTCTTGATCTCGAAAAATCCGCTGCCCTGGATCGCCGCGTCAAGGGGGTTCCCGGTGATTCTGATCCTACCTGCCTCAAACGATGTGCGAACCGCGTGGGGTGCTGTGAACACCCGCTCAGCCGGACCGAACGGACTGACGCCGATCTGCCGACCAAATCCTGCTGAAGGCGTAAAGATCGGTGCGGCAATCTGGACTCGCCCCATCACCGCCTTGAACGCCTGGCCGTCCTGTTTGAATCCGGCCGTATTCACATTCGCCATATTATTGGAGAAGACCTGCATCTGACGTTCTTGCGCCAGGGCACCGGAAAGAATGGGATAGATGGCTCGGTTCATGTGTGTCCTCTCATGCTGGTCCGCTCGACCCTGTGACATCGCAACATACATGCCAACCATCCATGTCTGTCATTTCACAGGTTGCGCGAACCACCTGCCGGTCAGGACGCTGTAAATACAGGGCAATGGGAAGGACACACCGCCCATGTGAATTCCGAACTCATCGAGAGCAGCATGGGAATGAAGATGCCGGGCTAGGAAAAGATTGCCGGAGAGGGAAGAAAGTTACGTGCTACCGAAGGCGGCCTGCGAAAGGAGGAGACACTGGCGCTGGGTCAGAGGATGATACAACAACGGTAGGTGAGGCAAAATGAATAGCCTGTCCCTCAGACTTTGCGGACTTCAGCGCGCGCATAGCCTGTTTGACCAATTCGTCCGGCTCCGTGGCATCTTGAGGGTATAGTGCGACGCCGATGCGGCATGTCAGAAACAGCTCTTGCCCTTCAAGGGTGAGGGGAAGCCCCACAGTAGCCTGCAGTTTATCGACAATGGCTGTGACCTCCTCAGGAGAAGCGAGGTTGTCGAGGATCATCGCGAGTTGATCCTGCGCCAAACGCGCGACGGTTTCCGTGGATCGTATGACGCCTTTGACTCTGGCTGCCTGAACCCGCACGAGGACATTCCCATTCGCCTGGCCTTGACGCTCCGCCACCATCCGGAAGTGATCCAGCTCTACGACAAGCAGCGCAAGGGGTCGTCCGGTTTTAGCTGCGCGGCCTACAGCCTGTTCGAGCAGCGTCCCGAACAATCGTCTGGTGGGCAAGCCCGTCACGTAATCATAGGTCGATGACAGCTCATTGGATTTTCCAGCGGGACTTTCCCGCTGGACTCGGAAGCTCGGATAGCGGCCCTTCAGCCACAGCCCGCCAAGCAACAGGAGACCGATGACACAGAGAGCTACGACCGCCACAAGAGGAGATATGACGGGGAAATTACCCATGCAGGTGTTTCGGTTGATTTCGGAGCAGACTTGAGGAGCGCGGGACGAGCAGAAACGGACATCAGCGGGGTAGAACGAACAGGGGCGGCACTCCGCTGCGTGAAACGTTTTTCGTTCCGGACTCAGAGGCTTCACTCACCGGAGACGCTTTACGCATCTTTCGCATCTCGTCTGGCGCTTCACGCTTCACGAGATACGCTTCACGCCTCATTGCAGCACTTCGAGCTTCCCCTTGAGGTGAAGAATCGCCTTGGTATGGATCTGACAGACACGAGACTCGGTAATTTTTAAAATTCCGCCGATCTCCTTCATCGTCAACTCTTCGAAGTAATACAACGTGAGCACGAGCCGTTCCTTTTCAGGCAATTGCTGGATCGCATCGGCAACCCGCCCGCGCTCCTGATCATTGAGGATGGTTGCAAGGGGGTCGGATTGATGCGTGTCCGCAAGCATGTCAAGAATTTTCGGCCCGTCCGGCTCATGCAGGTTGATGTCATCCAAGCTGACCAGGACGGCTCCCCGTGACCGAACGAGGAATTCATCCAGTTCGGCAGGAGACAGATTCATCTCTGCCGCGATCTCCTCATCAGTCGGAGGGCGGCCCAGCCTGTTCAACAGTCTGGTATGCGTCCGCTGCAACAACGAGACGCGCTCGTGCACCGACCGAGGGATCCAATCCATGGAGCGAATTTCGTCCAACATGGCGCCTCTGATACGGAACTCCGCATAGGTCTTGAACTTCGCTTCCCGGTTTGGATCGTACTTATCCATCGCATCCATCAATCCCATAATCCCGACCGAGACAAGGTCCTCCGCATCCATATATGCCGGGAGGCGATAGGCCAAGCGATAGGCCATTGCCTTCACGACATGCGCGAATTCCTGGATGATCGTTTCGCGGTGCGAATCGGACGCAGGGCCCGTCTCTCGGGTTTTTTGCATCGCTACATTGTTCATCATCAGTGCGCCTTCTGTGTTCGTATTAAAAGTTTCTGGTTTCTTGTTTCAGGTAGCATGCTGTCAGGATCAGCCTCCGAAAACTTGAAACCAGAAACGCGGAACTTAAAACTCCCGACCGCGATGCGGCTAGGACATCGGTATCAATTGCTGCCACAGAAACTGCACAGTACTCTTCGGCAACTGAGGCTCAGGCCACGCTGCGACGGTTTTTGCCAACTCCCCAAAGGTTCTGGCGGCAGGCGAGCAGGGAAAGCGCTCTGTCACTGCCTTCTGCTCGATGACGGCCATCGGCAGATAATCATCGAGCGGAATGAACCCCAGATACTCAAGACTGACGTTCAGAAAGCGCTCCGCGGCGACATCGAGCTTGCGGAAAGTCTGAGCCGCTTCACGTCGACTTTTCACCATGTTGACCAGCACGTGAAACCGGCGTTCACGATGTTCCCGGCATAACACCTTGATCAACGCATAGGCGTCAGTCAGCGACGTCGGCTCCGGTGAGATGACGACGATGGTCTCTTGAGCCGCTGAGGCGAAATACGTGACATTGGGCGAGATGCCGGCTCCCGTATCGATCAACAACACGTCTGCCTTGTCGGTTACCATCTCCAACTCAGTCTGTAAGATGAGTTGCTGTACGTCTGTCAAGGAGGTGAGGCGCGGCAGGCCGGAGCCTGCCGGCAATACGCGGATTCCCGCCGGCCCTTCAATGATGATGTCGGACAGGTGGTGAGACCCACTCAGCACATGCTCTAACGTATACCGGGGCACCAATCCCAACAGTACGTCGATATTGCCCAGGCCCAGATCTGCATCCAGCACCAGCACGCGCTTTCCGATTCGCGCCAATCCTATCGCAAGGTTGGCAACGACATTCGTTTTCCCCACCCCGCCCTTCCCGCTGGTCACGGTAATGACCCTGGTGCAGAGGCCCTCTTGAACCGTTGGCGGCATCGCGGCCTTCGCTTCGTGGAATCTGTCCTTCATGCGGAACCTCCCTACTGCGCTTGTTGTGGCGTCGTTCCGCCCACGGACAGAGCCAAGTCCTGTCCGCTGGATGACGAGAGGCCTGGGGATATAAATCGGGCTGAGTCCTTGTCGAGCAACAGATCTGCCAATCGCGAAGAATCCGCCAGCTCGAAATCTTCCGGTACCCGCTGGCCATTGCTCCAATAGGACAATGGCAAGGTCGTCTGGTACACCAGTTCGAAGAGATTGCCGTATTCCTCCGTCTCGTCCAGCTTGGTAAAGAGCAGACGGGAAGGAGCGCAGGCGGCGTGTTGCGCCACGATGCGACGGAGATCCTGCATTCGCGTAGTGGCGGACAAGACCAGGTGCGTGTCGATCGATCCGCACATGTCTTTCAGTCGACCGAGACTCATGATCTGCGCCGTCTCATGAGAACCAAACCCGGGGGTGTCGATCAGGATCAGGTTGGCCTGGCGATGACGGCGTACGCCGTCAACCACATCAGCCGTGGTCTGAGCCGTTTCCAGGGGAACACCCAGAACTTTTGCATACAGTCGGAGCTGTTCGACGGCGGCCATACGGCAGGTATCGAGTGTGATCAGGGCGACCGATTTGTTTTCCTGAAGCCGGTAGTGGGCCGCAAGCTTCACGATCGCCGTAGTCTTCCCCACCCCGCTTGGCCCGACAAACATGGCAACCTTGCAATCGTTCGCCGTATCCAGCAAGGGGCCACTGACCCGGATCTGCTCCTCACAAAGACGGTGCAAACCATCCTGAATGTCGCGATCCGATTGGAGAGACTCCTGGGGGAGATGCCGGCGAAGCAAGAGGCAGAGACTTTCGGCCGTTGAAGGACGCAATCCCTGTGCGACCAGGAGGCGACAGGCTCGCGCCAAGGGCGCAGGCAAACTCGATCCTGCCGTCTGCGATTCATCGGGCAACGAAGCGGTGAGACGCTGCTGGAGGTCAAGGAGTTCATTCTTGAGCTGGCGAAAGCGCCCCTGCGAGGCCGGCCGTAGCTCCGGCTTTGCGGGAGGCGAGGGGATCTGGACGTCCGCCGGCCCAGACTCCGATGGCTTATTCGAGTACAGCAGGGCGCTCAGGTGGTCCTGAAATGCGGGAGAGTGCTCTCGCTGCTTCTCGACAGAAGGCTGCCCCTCCTCTGTGGCAGGAGGAGTCGTCTGAGTATCGGCAACAACCTGGTCGACAATCGAATCGGTCGCAGCAGTCACCTCCAAAAACGATCGGCCGAACATCGAGAACGGCAGGCTCCCTCGCCGCACCCGCTTCGTGGAGAGGATGAGGGCATCCGGTCCCAACTCGTCCTTGATGGCCCGGATCGCATCATGCATGGTCTCGGCTTGAAACACTTTCATCTTCATCGTTCACCTCAAGGTAGAAGCGCCTCTCCATCAAGCCTGATCGTATCCACCGACTGAAGCCGGACCATCGAATCGAGTTCGTTGAATCCGACTACCGGAACGGCATGAAGGATTCGATCGGTCAATCGACGGATATGGCGACGGAGTGTCGGCGAGCAGAGCAGGACAGGCTGATGACCACGGGCAGCGACACGTTCCACGGTCTGTTTCATCACCGCCAACAGTGTGTGAGAGAGGCCGGGATCCAAGTTCAGCATACCCCCTTGAGGAATCGCCGCAGCCTGCTCGCTCAAGGACCGATCGAGCCGCGGATCGAGCGTGATCACGGGTAACGTGCCGTCTGGAGCCTGATACTGACGCGTAATCGTCCGTCCCAGGGCCTGCCGTGCCATCTCCGTCAATAGTTCAGGATCTTTGGTGGTGCCGGCGTGATCGGCCAGCGCTTCGATAATCGAACGAAGGTCGCGGATCGGGATACCTTCGTGCAGCAGATTGCCCAGGACACGGACGACCGTTCCAAGCGGCAACAGGGTGGGAATCAATTCTTCCACCAATTTGGGATGGGCCTTCGCCAGTTCATCGAGCAGCGATTGCACCTCCTGCCGGCCCAACAATTCATGCCCATGACGCTTAATAATTTCCGAGAGATGCGTGGCGATAGCCGAACTGGCATCCACGACGGTATAGCCGGCCAGTTGCGCTTGTTCGCGCGTAGCCTCCGGTACCCACAGTGCCGGCAACCCGAACGCCGGCTCCTTTGTCGGCACACCCTGTATGAGGCCTCGTTGGGCTGTTCCCGGATCGATAGCCAGCACGTGCGACGGCAACACATCGGCCTTCGTGAGTTCCACACCTTTGAGCATGACCGCATACTCGTTAGGGCGCAGCTGAAGATTGTCCCGAATATGAATGGGCGGCAGGAGAAATCCCATCGTATCCGCAAACTGTTTTCTGAGTCCCTTGATCCGCTCCAGCAACGCGGTTCCATGTTTGCCTTCCACTAACCCGATGAGTCCATACCCCACCTGGACTTCCATCAAATCAAGCGGAGCCAGTTGGGGCGTGGTGTTTTCAGCCTGCGGCGCATCGGTTGCAGGCGCCGGCTCGGAGGAGGACTTGGCCTCCTGCGACAAGCGATAGGCTAACCAGGCTGCGCCAGCCCCCAACCCGAGAAACGCCAGATGGGGCAAGCCGGGAACGACTCCGAGAGCCAGCAGAATCCCGGCAGCCGTGCCGACAGCTTTGGGTGACAGCAACATCTGCCCGGTGATCTGGTTTCCCAGATCGGCATCCGCCGCGGCCCGAGTCACCACAATGCCGGCAGCAGTCGAGATGAACAATGCGGGAATCTGCGCGACTAGTCCTTCTCCGACCGTCAAGAGCGTATAGGTTTGCGCGGCCAATCCGGGGCTCATGCCCTGCTGCAGAACTCCGATCGTGAGTCCACCGACGATGTTGACCAGCACGATGATGATCGCCGCGATGGCGTCTCCCCGGACAAACTTGCTCGCGCCGTCCATGGAGCCGTAGAAATCGGCTTCTTCCGAGATCTCCCTCCGCCGCCGCCGCGCTTCCGTCTCGTTGATCAGTCCGGCATTCAAATCGGCATCGATGCTCATCTGCTTGCCGGGCATCGCGTCCAATGTGAATCGCGCAGCCACTTCCGCAACCCGCCCCGCGCCTTTCGTCACGACGACGAAATTAATGACCACCAGAATGGCGAACACGACGAGGCCGACCGTGTAGTTCCCGCCCACGACGAAATTGCCGAATGCCCGAATGACCTCGCCCGCTGCGGCTGCCCCTTCGTTCCCGTGCAGCAGGATCAAGCGCGTCGATGCAATATTGAGAGACAACCGGAACAACGTCACGATGAGCAGAATGGAGGGAAAGGCGGAAAACTCGATGGGGCGCCTGACTTGCAATCCGACGAGCAGGATAATGACCGACACCGTAATGTTGAAGGCCAGCAGAAGGTCCAGGACAAACCGCGGCAACGGCAGGATCATCAGCATAATGACGCCCACCACGCCCAGCGACACCAGAATATCGGGATGCTTGATGAATGCCGATGGGGACAACGTTTTGGTTTCGGACGCCATGATCTCCTTGTCCCTTATCGGATGGCCCGTTCAGATGTGAGCCCACGCGCGCGGAACACGAACGCAAGAATCTCAGCCACGGCACGGTAGAGATCGACGGGAATTTCCCGACCGATCTCGACGAGCTTATAGAGCGTTCGGGCCACGAATTTATTCTCGACGACCACAACCCCATGCTGTCTCGCCACTGCGCGAATCCGTTCTGCGAGGTGACCGGCGCCCTTTGCGATGACGATCGGGGCGGACATATTCGTCTGGTCATACTTCAGCGCGACGGCCAGGTGTGTGGGATTCGTCACGACGACATCCGCCATCGGCACGGCTGCCATCATGCGTTTCCTCATCATGTCCCGCTGAACGGTCCGCACCCGGCTTTTGATCATCGGATCGCCTTCCGCGTCCCGATGTTCTTCTTTCACCTCTTGGCGGGTCATCCGAAGGGAACGCTCCCACTCGTACCGCTGATAGACAAAGTCCAACCCTGCAACGACGGCGATCGCCCCCGCGATCATGATCGCCAATTTGAACGTCAACCATCCCATGACCGTGAGGAGCCCCCACATGTCATAGTGCACGAGTTCCGGAAGGCGCCGCAGGTCCCGCCCGATGACGAACGCGCCGATGCCTCCGATAATCGCGATGACCATCAAGGCCTTGATCAGCTCAGCGACAGACCGGAGCGTAAAGAGGCGGCCGAATCCCTTGATCGGGTTCAACCGGCCGATGTCGAATGGAAGAGACTCTTTCCACAGGAATCCTGTCTGAGCGAGGATGGCGCCGCTGCCTACGAGCGCTAGCGCTGCGAGAAACGGCAGCATGAGCAGCAGGCTAGTGAGACCGTACTGCATGACCAGCCCGTGAATCTGTTCGATCGTCAGACTGGCCTGAACGACAGGGTCGAACGACATGGCGAGACCCAAACGGGTCACATCGGTCAGCCGATGCAGACCAGGACCGGCGAATAGCGCCATGAGCCCGATGGCGGCGAGCAGGAGGGCCGCGGTCGTCACATCGCGGCTCACTGCGACGTTGCCCTTCCGCCGGGCATCGGCTTTTCGTTTCTCACTCGCCGGTTCTGTCTTATCGTTGGCGCCTTCAGCCATGTCCAAGAATCCTCATGAGCCTCTCGATCGTGTCGTGCAGTCCGATAAACTCCCGTTCAAACAGCGAGACGGTATAGGGCAACGCCAGCCCTAACACCAGCAGGCCTCCCAAGATCGTGATGGGGAAGCTCAATACAAAGACGTTGATCTGCACGACGGCGCGCCCCAACATGGCCAGCAAGATATTGATGAGGATGATCACGACGAGTACCGGCGCCGCCAGTTGCAGGGCGACCACGAACATATGCTGGGACAGCTGGAGCACTTCCTCGCCGACATCCGGAGATAGCCTCGCGCCGAACGGGGGGATCGTCTCGTAGCTCGACACGATCGCAGCCACGACAACCATGTGCGCATTCAGGGAAAGGAAGACCAGCATGGCGATGATTCGAAAGTATTCGCTGATCACCGACGAGTGTTGGGCCGTCATGGGATCCAACAGCTGTACTGCGCCGAATCCCATCTGGACTCCGATCAGATCGCCGGCGACCTCCAGCGCCCCGAACACCAATCGGACGGCCAGCCCGATCATCAGGCCGATGAGTAGTTCGCTCGCCAGCCCCGCCGTCATTTCGAAGGCGTCCTGCGACAGTTGGGGAAGCCGAATGAGCGGTGAGAGCGCAATCCCCAACATCACGACAAGCGCGATCTTGATCTGGTGCGGAACCGTCCGCCCACCCAGCATCGGAAATGCCGCGACAATGCCCCCGATACGGGACACCAACACCAGAAACGACTGGAATTCCGGCAGGACAAGATGAAGTGCGGGCGCCATATTCATGCTGCTCTCATGGTCGATCCCCTGGGCGCCGCGTCACTGCCCATAAAGGGGGATGTTCAGAAACACCTGCGTCATAAACGATGTGAGCACGCTCAACATCCAGGGCAAAAAGAAGATACATGCGACGAACACGGCCACCACTTTCGGCACGAACGTGAGCGTCGATTCATTCAATTGCGTCATGGCCTGGAACACACTGACTGCAAGCCCCACGACCAGCGTGAGCCCCAGGATGGGCGTTGCGACGATCAGCGTGGTTTCGATGGCTTGGCGGCCTAATTCTGAAACCATCTCTGGCGTCATCTCGCTCTACCCTTTCCAATCTCGGTCATTGAAAGCTTTTCACCAGCGACCCGACGACCAAATTCCACCCATCGGCCAACACAAAGAGAATGAGTTTGAATGGGAGGGAAATCATGGCCGGAGGCAACAACATCATGCCCATGGACATCAAAATGCTGGCCACGACCATGTCGACAATCAAGAACGGTATATAGATGAGAAAGCCGATCTGAAAGGCGACGCGTAATTCGCTCAAGATATAGGCGGGGATCACCACATGGATGGGCACCTGATCGACCGTCTCAGGCTTGGGCAGCTTGCTGAGGTCGATAAAGAGATCGAGATCTTTGTCGCGCACCTGCTTCAGCATAAAGGCCCGAATCGGCTTGATACCTTTTGCCCAGGCTTCCTCGTAGGAGATCTGTTCCGCGAGCAGAGGCTGCATAGCCTGGCTATAGACGGCCTCCCCCACTGGAGCCATCACAAAGACCGTGATGAACAAGGCCAGGCTGATGATGATCTGATTGGGCGGAACCGCCTGCGTCCCGATCGCCTGACGCAGAAAGGACAGGACGATGACGACTCTCGTGAAAGACGTCACCATGATGAAGAATGCCGGTGCCAGAGAGAGCACCGTCAACAGTGCAAGAATTTGGAAGACGACGGCAGTCTGCTTGGGGCCTGTCTGGCCGAGATCAATCGTGACAGAAGGATTGGCCCCCCCGATGGCATCCTGTGTCATGCCGAGAAACAGGCAGAATAGGGCGGCAAGCAGAAGGCACGTTCGAGAGCCCTGGTGCCGTTTCGCAGGAGAGGTCACCGATGGGCAGGTGCGGGCATCAGTCGGCATGGCCACCCCCGGTCTCTGTCGTCCTGTCGCGCGGGGGGCCCTGGGCTCCATCGTATGGTGCCGATCTGCCGGGTACGACCGGCCGACCAGATGTCGCACCGGAGAGAAACTGCTGGACCCGTTCCCGGTCTGTGATATGACCGAGAGACACCATCTCTGTCTGGGTCATGCCGACAGCGAAGAATTCCCCCGCGACCGACACGAGAGAAATCGTCTTGCGTGGACCGATGTACCCGCTGGCGAGCACCTGGATGACCTGTGCCGACACAGGTGCGCCCAGCCTGGTTCCGGCAAACCTGCGAATCAAAAACACGAGCCCTCCTATGAGTGCGAGCACAAGGGCCAGCGCCGACACCATTCGTATAAAACTGTCCCAGAAATCGATCACGTTCCTCCGGTCTTGTTTATTTAGTTTGTTTGGTTTGTCTCGTTTATTTGGTTGGACCAAATAAACAAAACGAACCAAATGAACCAAACAAACCCTTATGCGAGCTGCTGCACCCGCTCTGCCGCGCTGATCACGTCGGTGAGGCGAATGCCGAATTTTTCATTCACGACGACGACTTCGCCCCTCGCCACCAGCTTGTTGTTGACGAGCACTTCCATCGGCTCTCCCGCGAGCTTTTCGAGCTCGATCACCGACCCCTGTCCAAGCTGCAGTAACTCTCGAATCACCATCTTGGTCGACCCGACCTGTACGGTTACTTGCATCGGGATATCGAGGATAAAGTCTATGTTCTTTGGCGCAGGGACTGCCCCTCCCCCGTCGAGCGAGGGAAATGACGCAGGAGACGGTGGAGGAGAGGAAGCAGTCGCGGCGGTGGGCGTACTCGTTCCGGAGGTTGCTACTTCATTGTCAGCCATGGACGGTTCTCCTCAGACCTATACATCGTTTACGCGATCACCTTTTCAATGCGGCAGGCGTGGTTCCCTTTCGACACGCCGGGGCTCCCTTGAAATTTCAAGAACCCTTCGACAAAACAATCGAGCGGATCGCCGGGGCGCTGATCCAACAGGATCAGATCCCCCGGAGCGAAATCCAATACATCCCGCACCTTGACCGAGACGGTTCCAAGCCGAACGGACACGGCGACGGGACATTCCTGCAGTTTTTCATGAAATCTGTTGGCCCAGCTGTCATCCTGCTCGACCTGATCCGAGACAATGCCCGAATAGAGTTTCTCTTTAATGGGTTCGAGCATCGAATAGGGGTACACAAGGAAGAAGTCGCTGGTGGTTTCGCCGAATTGCACCTGGAGGGTGGTAACGAATACGATTTCGGATGAAGACACCACCATGGCGAACTGCGGATTGACTTCAGAACGGGCCAGATCGATCTTGACAGTGAGCACCGCGCGCCAGGCTTTCTCCATGTCCTCAAACGCCGATTGCACCAGCTTCTTGATGATCCGTAACTGAATTGGCGTAAAGTCCCGGCCTTCAGGCTTGACATGCGTTTGCGCCTTACCTCCGTAGAAAAAGTCCACGACGAGGTAGACCAGGAACGCATTCAAGACGAATAGACCGTTCCCCCGAAGCGGTTCCATTCGAAACACATTCAGCGAGGAGGGAATCGGAATGGTATTCAGGAACGCGCCGAACTTCATGATCTGCGTCCCGATAATATTGAACTCTACCTTCGTGTTCAGCAGAAGGCTCCACGACAAAGACTGATGCCTCGTAAAACGGTCCGTCACCAACTCGAGCGTCGGCATGCGTCCGCGAATGATGCGTTCTTGATTGAAGAGATCGTACGATTTGACCCCGCCGGCTGATTGGTCCTCGTCGCCTGCCTGGGTCTCAACTTCCCCGGAGGCGACTCCCTTCAACAGCGCATCGATTTCGTCTTGTGAAAGTATTTTTTCCATCGTGGCGAGGGGCTTCCGGTTATTGCACGACAAAATCTGTGAAGTAGGCTGCCCGCACACCTGGCTTGGGAAGCAGACTGTTGACGCGTTGAGTAATCTCATCGCGCAATTGGAACTTACCCTGGGGAGTGCGGATCGATGCCGCATCCTTGCTCGTGAGTAGGACAAGAATCGTGTCGCGTACCTGTGGGACACGGCTGGCGAGTTCGGCCGAGGCGTCCTGATTATCGAGTTCCAACTTTACCGTCAGTTTCAGATAGCGCACCTCCGGCGTATCGGCCAGGTTCACGATAAACGGCTCTACCTCGTAAATCGCGCCGGGGCTGCTGGTTTTGCCGCCACCATGCTTCGTTTGCGTTTCACCGGACCCCGCCGCCTTCGCAACCGTCGCCTCGGCTTTCTGGCCTTCCCCCCCAGATTCCCCCCCCATGAGTTTAAACATCACGAATGCTCCTCCAATACCAAGCGCGAGCGTCCCGGCGACGATGATAATGACCATTTTCACCGGAATTCCCGCTGCAACTGACTTTGACGCTGGTGGTAGCGCGCTTTCTGGCTCTGCCATAGACTCCTCCTCTAACAGAATGCTGAAAACTGGATGCTGAAAAAGGCCGCCAGCGTTATCAAAAGTCAAGGTTGAGGCTAAGGTTGAGTAAACAAGAACCTGTTCGACGCTTAACCTTAACCTCGACCTAAGCCTGCTTCATACAATGGCGCCTCGCTGACGGCCTTTTTGAGCATCCTGGGGGCTCATCGGTAATCATTACGTGCGTCTCATTCGCCGAACCCCATCAGGACAAACATCGTATTTTCATAACCTGCTACTTGAACAATGAGAACGAATGGGAGTTTTGCAATGGCTATGCCATCGGCAAAAAGGTTGATGCAACTGACGCATCAGCCGCAACCGTGCAATTGGCGTATGAATATGATGGGCTGCAGCGGGGAAAACGATGCGCGCCTCTGCCAGAGGCTTGACAATGTCAAAAAACTGACGCCGGACGGCGGTGTGGGAGAAGAAAAGAATCGGCGATCGGAACGCCGAGAGACGGCGTCCCGACCCTCCGAGACTGACGCGACTAGGAGTCTGTGAAAAAACTATTGCAGATGCTCAAAAAGGCCGTTCTCGTCGTTCGTGAAACGTGAAACGTCCAAATCCGGAAACGAACGACGCTTCACGGGTTCGATCGAGCCGCTGGCGGACTTTTTCAGCATTCTGCTACCGCTTGAGATTCACGAGCTCCTGAAGCATCTCATCGCTTGTGGTAATGACTCGGGAGTTCGCTTGAAATGCGCGCTGTGTGATAATCATATCGACAAATTCTTTGCCGAGATCCACATTGGACTGCTCAATGGTCTGGGAAATGAGCCGCCCTAACCCATTGTTCATTGGAGCCCCGGCCAGTGGCGCGCCGGACTCCATCGTTTCGGTAAACCCGTTCTCACCGGAACGTGCCAGTCCGTCTGGATTTGTGAACCGGCTCAACACGACCTGGGCAAGGGTGCTCGTTTGACCATTGCTGAACTGCGCCACGACTTGCCCTGCCGAATCGATCGAGAACCCTTGAAACGACCCGGAGCTGAACCCATCTTGAGTTTGGTTAGTCAAATTTGATGCAGCCCCAAATTGCGTCATGCCTGAGAAATCCATGGCAACCGTCAGTGGCGTGGCCGCCCCGCCGGCAATCGGCAATGAAAATGTCTGCGCACCGCCTCCTGTCAGCACACCGCTCGAATCAAACACCAAATCGGTTTGTGCCGTTGTGGCACCACCATCGATTTGAGAATGCAGGTTCCACGTGTTGGCCGTCGCGTCTTTTACATAATACATCCGTAGCTGGTGCTGGGCGCCGAGTGTGTCATAGACAGTCAGGCCGTTTGAGAAGTTGTATGTCGTGGGATCGGCGGCGTCGAATGCAGTCACCGGAACGGTAGAGGCTGCATTGAGATTGGCCTCCACCGCTGCGGCGCTGGTCGCTTGCGGCGGAACCGTGGCGGTGGACAGGGTGATATTTCCGACTGTTCCCAAAATGACCCCCGTCGTTGACGCTTGATAGCCCTGCAACAAACGACCGCTCGGGTCCACAATCTCTCCGAGATTGTTCACTTCAAATTGTCCTGCGCGAGAATACGTCGTAACCCCCGTGTTATCCCGCAACTGAAAAAATCCGCCCCCATCGATCGCAAGGTCCAACGAATTCCCCGTGTTCGAGAGGGAGCCCTGGGTAAAACTCGTCTGCACATCGTTCAAAAAAACACCCAATCCGACCTGGTTGGCGCTCGACCCACCACCAAGCGAAGCCGAGACTAAATCGGCGAACGACGCCCGGCTCGACTTGAACCCTACGGTCCCGACATTCGCAATATTGTTTCCGATCACGGACATGGCGTTGCCGTATGAATCGAGTCCGCTGACAGCCGAAAAAAGCGAGGTCAAAATTCCCATGATCCATCTCCTTTTTTATTATGATGTTCTAACAGCCGACTCGACTATAAGACCGCCCAGCATGGTCCCTACAATTCTCTCTACCTCTCTTAGGGAGAGCGGCCAAGGCTGCCCTTTACTGCGCGCATCGAACGAGCACAGTTTTATCGTGCGCGTTCTGCGAGCAAGAAGGGCACCTGGCCACTCCCCCCCTGCTGGCGGACTTTTTCAGCATCCTACTACGCCTGTTGCACGCTTGGCTTCTGACTCGACGCAAGGGTGGATTCTTGTAGTTCCACGCTCCGCTTCATCAACCTGACAAGGTCGGTCATTTGATTCAGTTGACTGAACTGCGCCGTCTGCGCGATGAAATCCTGGTTTTCAAGAGGTTTGAGCGGGTCCTGATACTTGAGCTGGGTGACGAGGAGTTTCAAGAACTCGTCCTGGCCAAGCTCTTTCGGCCCAGTCGCCGGCGGGGAAGTTGTCACAGTCGAATTGGTAAGCGCAGCGATGTCGATCATGACTGTCTCCTTTCATTCAACACAGTGTTTGGGTCTTTCTGGTCTGTTCGGTCTGTCTCGTCTATCTGGTCTGTCTCGTTTCCGGACCAAAGGAACCAGATAGACCGAATAGACCAGATAGACCGGCTGGCTTTTTCACCATCTTGCTATGCGAACAGACTCAATGTGCGTGTGGATCGATAATTGGGCCGTTCTTGATCATGAGATTGTTCGCTCTGGCCCTGTGCCGCCGGCTGCTGTTCCGACGCGCCACCGTTTCGTCGAGACTGCCGATCGGGAAATGCTTCTTGCCGACCCTCCTGATTGACGTGCACCTGAAATTGGCCGAGTTCCAGGCCAGACTTGGCCAGACTCTGCTGGAGCTGATCCTGGCGCCCGATGAGGATTGCGCCAAGATCGCCGCGATCGGTGGTGAACTGTGTATGCACCGTCTGGTCCATCATGGAAATTCGCACACTCATTGGCCCTGCCTCGTGAGAGGGCAGCTCCACCTGAACGGTTTGGGTCATTCCACGCGCCGCCGTCATGGTTGCAGAATGATCTTCACCGAGGACGGCCTGTGCCAGCTTGAGTTGATCCGCCGCCGGCGTCAGATTGGACGCGATGGCTCCCTGCGGCAAGAACTGTGTCTGCCGCGCCGACGTGAATAGGTCGCTGAACAACGAGGGCTGGCTCCCTCGCAGCGCCGATTCCGGAGCTCCACTGGCGTTGAGTTGAACCGGGCCTCCTTCTGCCTCTCCCTGCGCCGGGTCACCGAATGAGCCTTGTGCCCCACCTCCACTCGCTTCAATCACCCGAACCGCTAGAGATTGGCTCACCGGCGTGGCCCCAGGATCTCCCTGCTCTTGGATAATTGTCGATGGGCGAATGTCTGCCGAAGGGCGGACAAGAGATTGAACGAGCGCATTCCCCTGCGCCGTAGAATGGAGATCGGTGCTCCCGTGATTCTCCATCATAGGAGTTGGCCCTTGATCGGGAATCGGTGAACTCGGTGGCCGTCTTTCGGAAGGAGCCGAAGCATCGGACGGTTGTTCGAGAGGAACAGGCCCGACATGAACTGGAGCAGCATGGCCATTCCGACTGTGTGGCTTATTCGTGGTCGGTGAGGCAGATTGTGTCGCAGGGACTTCATTCGAGCTATTTGGATTGAACACGGGCTGCGGCAGGGACGCGTGGGAAGTATCCGTGGTCTTGGGCTGTGACGGATTGTTCGCCACAGGCTCAAGGCCCGGAGTGCGATCGTCAGAAGGTTCGGCGACCGTCGGATTCAGCAGGAGAAGAGGTATCGATGCAAGTTGTTGTACAGCAGGCCCATTAGGATTCTGGCTCGGGCTCGAATTCTGGTCCACGCTTGCGTTTGCATCCACGATCGGTGGGGACTCAGCCCTGTCGGCCATTGTGGATGTTACCTCCTGAATATCGGGCGCTTGAGGGAGCGACACGACCACGATACCGGTCAACGAAGGTCCCGTTGCCTGGTCACCGACTGCCGTGACTGGAGTTGGTGCAACCGGATCGTCGGCGTCGGGAAGTTGGGTGGTCGGCCCGTGATCTATGTTCCGTACCACGTCTTTGAGGAGGACAGAAAAGGCTCCGCACTGAGGACGCTGCTGAGTCTGACCTGTCTCTGCCGACGCGTTCGAACAGGGTTGAGCAGTCGAACAGTCTGTGGCGGGATTGAGAAGCCCAATAGCCATGGTTGCGACGAACTCCTTTACCCTTTGTAAAGATGCCCCGGATGCTGGACCTGGCATCTTCAATCCCCATGCCATCTTAAAAATCACTGGAAGTCTCATCCGGCGTAGAGTTATCGCAGGGATTACGAGCCTAGGGAAAAGAAACAGGGAAGAAGATGCAGGGTAAGCAGGCAAAAATTTCCGGGCCGACGAAATGAAGGGACTCTCGGAATATAGCGGAACAGAGGAAGGGATGGAGCCTGATGATCTTCCGTGCTCGCGCAACGCGCGGCCTAGGAAGGCCCTCGTTCGACGCGCGCGGTGGAGACCACACCAGCCGTCCAGCAAGGCCGCAGCGGGCGACTACAAATGATCCTTTCCAAGATTGCTCATGGACCTTGTCCCTGGGATGGCTCGGATGAGTCCCCCACTGCGCGCGTCGAACGAGCACATTCCTATCGTGCGCGTTCCGCGAGCACAGGGGACTCACCGGGCCATCCCATCCCCCTGCTGGCGGACTTTTTCAGCATCCTGCTAAGGAGCAGCGAGGAGTTCTTCGGTCAATTTCGCAGCACGTTCGACTTTCACCTGTGACAGGATGGCCCCCGCAGATTTACTCTTCAGGGAGCGGAGAATCTCCAACGCTTTTCGATCGGGCATTCGTTCAATGCGTGCGGCCGCCTCTTCCGCAGGCATGCTTTCATACATCTTCGCCAACTGTCCAAGCTGTTGCTTGCGCAAGTCGGCCGCCTGGTCGCTTTGTAAGCCCTTTTGACTCAGGACGGCCTTCTCCCTTTCGAGACGACGCTGTTCTGCCGCCTCGACCCTGTTCAGGATCTGCTCAACCTCAGCTTTGAGAATCGTCAGTCGTCCCTCCGCCGCACGAACCGCGCTCTCGCGACGTTCCAGATCCTGCTTTCGCTGCTGGAACATGGCCACCATTTCCTCCGGCACAATCAGCGCCGGCCCTTGAGCCGATTCAGCTGCCGGAGTGAGAGAATCGCTCCCCGATACCTTACTCGGTTCCGCTGATACAGAGGGAGGCTCCGGCCCCTGCTCAGCTGAGGCCGGAGCCGGTTGGGCCGTTGCCCAAGACAGGGCGATGAGCACCGCAATCCCGGCACGGACAGACCACATCAGAGGACCGTTATTCGTGAAGCGTGAAACGTGAAGCGTGAAACGTGTCACAAAGACCACCGTATCTCCTCCGGGCCATACGCTCTTCACTCCCGCAATACGCCCTGCGCTATCAGTTCGCGCTCCCCGAATCACTGTTCCCGTGTTACGCTGCTGCAATCACATCATGGTCGTTCGGCGCGCCGCTTCATCCATTTCCATTTGATCAACTCTGTTTTGCACAAGACGACGTCGTTGGCCTATCCGCTCTGCCAGACGATCGAGTGTGCGGCGATCCTGCATGGCTTCGCGCAACTCACCCTGCTTCTGGTCCCATGCTCCACGGAGCTGCTCTTCCATCTGTCTCGCGGCCACCGACTTCGACGTGTCTGCGGCCAGTCTGGACTGCCACACAAGAAATTCATCCAGCGCCAGTCCTCCAGCAGCCTTGCCCGAGTACTCATCTGTCGTGCGCCTCATGCGCTCCTCAAGCAGACGAGCGCGCGCTTCGAGCTCGTGCAGTTCCTGGCGCAATCGGAAGAGGTCCACCCGTACGATCTCTTCCACCTGTGCACGATAGCGCCGCAACAGGCCGAGCTTCATGCTGTCGCCTTCACCAGCGTCAGCAAGTCGTCGATCGAAGCATCGAGTGAGAAAGATCGTTCGATGTCCTGACGAAGAAAGGCATTGATGCCGTCTTGAGCCCCCACGGCCTTGTCGAGATCACGATTGGCGCCTGCTTTATAGGCGCCGAGCAAAATGAGATCCTCGGATTGCTGATACCGCGCCTGAAGCTCGAGCATGGACCGGGCCGCCCTATAGTGGTCTCGCCCCACAATGTCTTTCATCACCCGACTCGTGCTGTTCAGGAGGTCGATTGCCGGGAAATGATTGCGCGCGGCCAACTGCCGTGAGAGCACAATGTGGCCGTCCAGAATCGATCGAGCCGTCTCCGCAATGGGATCGGCGAGCTCATCACTCTCCATGAGGACCGTATAGAGTCCGGTGATGGCGCCGGAACCGGAGCAAGTCCCGACTCGCTCCAGGAGCTTGGGCAACATCGTAAAAACAGAGGGGGTGTACCCTTTTGTCGTCGGTGGCTCCCCGATGGCGAGCCCGACTTCCCGTTGGCTATGGGCCAGGCGGGTGAGTGAGTCCATCATCAAGAGCACCTGTCTGCCGCAGTCTCGAAAGTACTCCGCAACCGCCGTCGCAACCAACGCACCTCGTAACCGCACTAACGGCGGCTGGTCCGACGTCGCCACGATCACCACCGAGCGACTGAGCGCCTCAGGAGTCAGGTCTCGTTCCAGGAATTCGTTGACTTCACGTCCCCGCTCGCCGATGAGGGCGATGACATTCACGTCGGCCTTCGTATAGCGGCTGATCATCCCGAGCAAGACGCTCTTCCCGACGCCGGAACTGGCGAAGATGCCGACCTTCTGACCCCGGCCACAAGTCAAACAGGCATTGATCGCCCGGATGCCCAGATCAAGCGGTTCGGTAATGCGGGTTCTCATCAGAGGATTGATCGGCGCGGCATGCAGCGGGTATCGGTGCTCGGTCATCAGAGGACCGCGCCCGTCCAACGGCTCTCCCAGCCCATTGAGCACGCGCCCGAGCAGTTGGGGACCGACTGGGACCGAGGCGCAGTGGCCTTTCATGAAGAGCCGGCTGCCGGGGCCGATCCCGCGCATCTCTCCGAGCGGCATCAGCAACACACGATCGCCGCGAAACCCGACCACTTCAGCCGGCACATTTCCCTCTCCATCTTCGCGCGTGACATCGCACAATTCCCCGACCGACGTCATGGGGCCATAGCCCTCGATCACGATCCCGACGGCCTGGGCCACACGGCCCGAGACGACAAGAGGATTTGTATCTTCAATCAGATCGACGAGATTCATGGCGGCCTCGTTTCTGTAAGACCTCTCCGAGCCTCAGCAACTGCCGGTCCAGCGAGGCGTCGACCAGTCGATTCATGGTTTCCACCACGCAACTTCCCCTGGAGAGAGACGAATCGCCTTCCACATGCAGCGTAAACGATGTCGGCCGGTCGCGGCACAACTCCGCGCAAGCCGATTCAAGTATCGGTGCGTCGGACGGATGCGTTCTGACAGTGACGACTCCCGCATCCCGAACCGTCGCCAAGGCCGATTTCAACAATCCAAGTACGGCATCCCGCCGATCGATCACCATATCGCGCAGGATGCGTGTCGCCAGACTGAACGCCAGGGCCGTCACGTCCTCTTCGACGGTCTGATGAAGCGACGTCCACCGGTCGTCGAAACGCCGGACTGTTTCGGCCAAGAGCTGCTGCTCCTGCCGTCTGGCTTCCGCAACTCGTGCGCCGGCTCGCCGTTCACCCTCCGCAATCCCTTGATCATAGTCTGATTGGCTCTGATCTCCGACAAATCGATGGCCGGTATCGAAATCGGTCAGCGCGAGACTGCGACAGCGAACCCCCGCAGCACGAACCACCGCCTGCTTGAGGATCGTATTCTCCGACCGCAGGTGATAGAGATCGAGGAGGCGATTGACGGTCAATTGGAGCGCCTTGTTGTCGAACGGCTTCATCAGAAACTCCGCCGCTCCTGCCTTCATCGCCTGAACTGCGAGATCGACGGTTCCATATCCGGTCATCACCAGCCCCATCATGCGGTGATCGAGATCACAGGCCTGCTGGAGCAACGCGATGCCATCCTGATCCGGCAGTTTGACGTCCGTAATCATCAGCGACACCGGAAATTCTTTTAGTGCCGCACGAGCTTCCCGCGCCGATCCAACCGCGCGCACGCGGTGCCCCGCCGACTGCAGCAGCCTCACCAACAATTCACGGATCGCCTCTTCATCGTCGACCACCAAGATTGCGCTCTCCCGTCGCCCACCGGAACTGACGCAGGGCTGGGTGAGAGTCGCCTGTCCGTTCGACGCAAGTTCCATTTACAGCACCGCCTCCCCTTCGCCCCCCCCGGCAATGACGATGCGCCCTTCCTCTTCAAGCTTCCGGCAGACTTTGAGGATGTTCTGCTGCGCCTTCTCGACATCCGCCACCTTCACCGGTCCCCTCGCCTCCATGTCGTCCTTCAACATCTCCGCCGCTCGGCTTGACATATTCTTGAGGAACTTCTCCTTGGTTTCCGGACTCGCTCCACGGAGCGCCACAGGAAGATCCTCTTTACTGATTTCTTTCATGAGCTCTTGCATGCCACGGTCGTCGAGCTTGATCAGGTCGTCGAAGACAAACATCAGTCCTCTGATCGTATCGGCCAAAAGCTGATCCCGTTCGGCGATTTTCGACAGGATGCTCCCCTCGGTAGCCTTGTCGAGGGTCGTAAGAATATTGGCCGCGGCTTCAGCGCCTCCGACCGTCGTCGCGCGAGTGCCGGCGCTCGCGATGAGAGAACTCTGCAGCGCATCGCTGAGTTCTTCGAGCACGCTCGGCTGCAAGTCCTCCATCGTCGCAAGGCGCAAGGCGACATCCGCTCGAAGGGCTTCGGGTAAGTCCCTCATAACGGTGCCGGCCTGGTCCGGATCCATATGCGCGAGAATCACGGAGATCGTTTGGGGATGCTCGGTCTTGATCATTTGTGAAGCGGCCTTGGCATCAACCCACTTCATGGCGTCGAGTCCCGGATACACCTTACTGGTCATAGACTCGAGCAGTCGGTTCGCTTTTTCCTGACCGAGCGCCTTGGAGAGAATAGTTTTGATGTATTCTTTTCCATGAAATGCCACGTCACCGCTTGCGCTCGCCTTTTCAAACTCGTCGATGACGGCCGATTCTTCTTCCCTTGTAATATTGGCCGTCGCGTTCATAGAGGCCCCTAGCCGACGGATCTCCTTGGGATCAAGGCTCTTCATGACCATCGCCGCGGCGTCCTCCCCGATGGCTTTCAGAAGAATGGCCGCCTTTTGCTCGCCGGTGAGTGGTGTGGACATCGCTACCTGCGCCTCACTGACCGGCCTTCAGCCATTGCTTGACCACCACAGCCGTGGCATCAGGATTACCCCGGGCCATATCGACGATCTGTGAACGGGGCTTTCCCGCCAATGACGCTTCGACCTGGCTCACCGAAGCGGGAAGACCCAGCGCTGACCCCTCGGACGATGACCCGGTCGTCCCCAACATCGCCATCAAGGGGCGAACAACCATGAAGAGGATCAGGAGAAAGAGCCCTCCTCCAACCGCATAGCGAATATACGGAATGAAGGAATTGGTCGGTTCCGCCGCCGCCTCAATCCCCTGCGCGGGAGGCTCTTCAGTCGCAATGTCAAATTGCACGTTGGTCACCTGGACTTGATCCTGCCGCTCTGCCGAATAACCCATGGCTTTTTTCACGATCTCTTCGATGCGCTTCATGTCTTCTTCAGGCCGTGCGATGTACTTCTTGGCCGCATCGGATACAGGCTTGCCATCCTCAGACGCCTTCGCGCTTTCGTACATGCCGTCCACGAGCACCGCCACGGACAGTTGTTTGATGGTACCGGTGGACTCCACGACCCGGGACACCGTCCGGCTGATTTCGTAATTCACGGTTTCGTTCTTGGTCTGATTTGCGCTCGAACTCGTTTGAGCCGGCTCCTGGATTGCCCCCTCCGGGACATTTGACTGGACACCGGGTACGCCACCGGAGACACCGTTGACCCCACTGGCTTTTTCCTGGCCGCGCTGCTCGCTCCTCACGACTTGACTGTTGGGATCGTATCGCTCCTCAGTGGTTTCTATTTTTCGGAAGTCGAGAATGCTGGACACCCGCACCACGGCTTTATTCACCCCGACGATCCGCTCCAACATCGTTTGGATGCGTGTTTCGATATCCTTTTCAAGCGTCCGCTGATACTCCAACTGTGACCCGGTCAACCCTGCTGCATCGTCGCCACCGGCCGCCGACGAGAGGAGTCGCCCATGTCCATCCACCACGGTCACATCCTTGACCTGGAGGCCCTCGACGCTGCTCGACACGAGGTGAACGATCCCGTTGACTTGTGTCTTGGCGAGGGCCTGTCCGTTCCGCAACGAGACGACAACCGAAGCGCGAGCCCGATTCTCGTCACTAGAGAACAAACGACGCTCCGGGGTGGCCAGGTGGACCCGCGCCCGTTCAATTTCCGGCATTTGCGCAATGGTCCTGGCCAGCTCCCCCTGCAGTGCGCGCCGATAATTGAGCTTCTGAACAAAATCGGATACGCCGATCGATGAGCGATCGAAGATTTCGAAACCGACTCCACCACCATGGGGAAGTCCCTGCGTGGCCAGCTGCAATCGCAGTTCATGGACTTGCGCGCTGGGGACAAGAACGGTCGTCCCTCCGCCGGTCGTTTCATACGGCACTTTCGTTTCTTTCAGCTTGTCTACTATCCCTGCCGCATCCTCGGGATTGAGGTTCGTAAACAGCACTTGCATGTCAGGCTGCTGTGTCCAGAGCGTCACGGCGATGAGGCCCGCAATGGAACCGGCCAGCGCCACCAGAATGATCATGCGTTGGTTGATGGAAAACTTAGACAGCATACGCGTCCCTATTCCTCAATAGCCCACATGGCACAATACGAACGGCTCCTGCAGGATGCTCAAAAAGTTCGTCCAGCAAGGCCGCAGGCGAATCGAAACCGGAGGCGTACCCTCAGGGGTACGTTGAGGATTTCGATGAGCCGAGAACGATGCTGGCGGACTTTTTCAGCATCCTGTCAGATTTGCATCCGCTGAATTTCTTCATATGCCGACAATATCTTGTTCCTGATCTGCATCATCAGTTGGAACGACACATCGGCTTCCTGTAAGGCCACCATCGTCTGGTGGATGTTCTGTGTCTGACCGGTCATCAATGCTTCAGTCGCCTGGTTGGCTTGAATTTGAATGTCATTGGCCTTACTGATCGCAGACTGCAGTGAATTCATAAATCCACCAGATGGAGCAGCACCGGCCGGATGAGCGGCTGGGGCATTACCGATGAAGGATGATGCAGGAATTGCGATCGCTTTGATCTGGTCCATGGCTACCTCCCGATCTCCAGCGCCTTATTCCACATGGCGCGGGTCGCGTTAATCGCTTGCACGTTGGCTTCGTATGAGCGGGATGCCCCGATCATGTTCACCATTTCTTCCATGACATTGATATTGGGCATCTTGACGAACCCCTTCTTGTCTGCGTCCGGATGGCGCGGATCATAGATCACCTGTCCGGGCCTGGCATCTTCTTTCACCCGCAGTACCTTGACGCCATCAAGAGCGTGGGCCCCTGGCCCCGTCGACACCTGGCGAAATGCCCGTTGGAAGGGACTGGCGACCGGCGTGGATTGAAACACCACGTCCCGGCGCTTATAGGGCCCTCCTCCTGCCGTATGGGTGGACTGTGCGTTCGCCAGATTGCTGGAAATCACATTGAGCCGTTGACGTTGCGCATCAAGGGCCGTCACTGACACTGCCATGCTGTCAGTCATCTCCATATCGACCTCCGTGGAAGAAGGTTAAGGTTGAGGTCAAGTGAGCCGAGAGTTCTTTACTCAACCTGAACCTTAACCTCAGCCTGATGGGTTATCGCCCCTCGCGGATCGCCCCCATCAAGTGGCGAAACCGAATCGCCATGATCGACGCAGCGCTGTTATACTGCATCGCGTTATCCGACATCTTGGCCATTTCCAGTTCGATGTTCACGGTGTTGGCATCCAAGGGAAGATCCCCGGCAGGCACGGGGTTGAGATCTCCCGTGACCTGTTGCACCGCATCCCCGTGCACACCCATGTGCTGGCTCTGAGTCACCACAAGCGTGACGGGACCTCTCCCCCGCTGTGCCGCCTGCAAGGAATCCTGAAAGTTGAAGTCGGCTGCGCGATACCCGGGTGTTTCTTCATTCGCGATATTCGAGGCAATCACCCGTTGTCTGGCTTGTCGTAAATCCAGAGTGCGATGGAGCAATTGCATGGTGTGATCAATGAGCGTCATGATACGTCCCTCCTGATGCTGTGCCGCACATTCAGGGATTCAGGCTGAAGGGGTTCAGGCCGAAGTGCTCGGAACTTCGACCTTCAGCCTGAACCCCTTCAGCCTAGCTACCTACCTATCTAGGCATCTTTGCCGACCGGCAAAACCTGCCGGCTGTTTTTACCCCCATCATGCCGGTTGGCCGGTTATGGAGCGAGCTGACAACCGGCCCCCCGATACTCTCGAAGCTTGTTCCGCAAGGTGCGAATGCTGATGCCCAGTTCTTTCGCCGCATGGGTGCGATTCTCCCTCACCCGCGCCAGAGTTTGAAAAATCAGTTCCCGCTCCATTTCCCACAACGACCCGTTCCCGGAAGGCTGTGGCACGGATGGGGCCGGAGTAGGAGACAGCGGTTGTCCGTCGGACTCCAGCAACAAGTGGCACGGGAGAATCGGCTCTTTCCCGGCTAACAGCACGGCACGTTCCATGACATTCTCCAGTTCACGCACGTTCCCTTTCCACCGTCTATCTTGAAGTGTGGCATAGGCCTCCGCCGATACCGTCGGCAACGGAAGGCTATTGCGCGCCGCGGAGACGGCCACGAAATGCCTCGCGAGCAACGGGATGTCCGCAGGCCGTTCCCGTAACGGCGGGACCATGATGGGAAACACATTCAGTCGGTAATACAGGTCCTCCCGAAACCGCCCCTGCTCCACTTCGTGATAGAGCGAGCGGTTTGTCGTCGCAATGACCCGGATATTGACGGAGACCGGCTCACGACCTCCCACTCGATCCACTTCCCGTTCCTGGATCACACGGAGCAACTTGGCCTGTAGACCCATGTTCATTTCGCTGATTTCATCGAGCAGCAGGGTGCCGGTGTGCGCCATTTCGAACTTGCCGATCTTCTTCATGATGGCCCCGGTAAATGCGCCACGCTCATGGCCGAACAGTTCACTCTCCAAGAGTCCATCCGGCAAGGCCGCACAATTGACGGCGATAAACGGGCGGTGCGCGCGAGGGCTTCTGCTATGGATAAAACGGGCCAACAGTTCCTTCCCTGTGCCGCTCTCTCCGTTGATAAGGATCGTCGCCTGGCTTACGGCAACCCCTTCAACGGTACTGAGGAGACGGACCATGCCGGGGTCTTGTGTCAGGATCGACCGCGGGTCGATCGGCTCAGACGATGACGTCGAGGCCTGGGCGCCTGATGCTTTCAGATTCCCGATCACCCGCTCGAACAGATCGGTGGAGAACGGCTTGAGAATGTAATCGCTTGCTCCGTACTTCATCGCCTCCACGGCGGTCTCCACCGTCCCGTAGGCGGTCATCAGGACCATCAACGTCTGTGGTGAGCGATTCTTGATCTCCTTGATCAGGTCGAGACCACCAAGCCGAGGCATCTTCAGATCGGTCACCACCAACCAGGGCCTGTAGCGGCTGACACGTTCGACTGCATCGACACCATCCACCGCCCCCTGCACGTCATACCCGAGGCGACGAACTGACTCCATCAACGCCATCCGCATAGATGGATCGTCATCGACGATTAAGATCCGCTCGCCCTGCGCAGGACTATCCGCCGGAAGGCCTTCCATGTCGTGGTCGTTCATGCGGATGTCTCCTCTTCAACGAAGTGGCCCTCATCAGTCGCCATCGAGATGTCGATCCCATCATCCCGATCGGAGACAGGACCGTGTGGAAGCACGATGGTAAACGTCGTCCCTCGCCCCTCAGAGCTCTCCACGTCGATCCGGCCCTGATGCGCTTCGACAATCGCGTGGACGATGGCCAACCCTAATCCGGTCCCTTCATCCTTTGTCGTAAAGAAGGGGTCGAAAATCCTCGATCGCTGGGCCGCAGGGATCCCGGCACCGGTATCCGAAACGGAGAGACGGAGCGCCGGCCCTCCGGGAACCTGTCCCTCCATGAGGGAGGCCGACAGCGTCAGAGTCCCGCTGCCTGGCATGGCGTGGATGCCGTTCAAAATCAGGTTCAGCAGGACTTGTTTGAGTTGCCCTGTATCGCACCAGATTCGAGCCGCAAGAGGATCGACTTCCAGACGAATGTCGACTCTGGTGTTCGCGATCGCATGGGCGGCCAACGTCAATGAATCCAGCATGAGGGCTTCTGTCTCATGCCATTCGCCGTGGGGGCAGTCAGGTTTGGTATAGACCAGAAGATTGGTCAGGAGGCGATTCATCATGTGGACGGACGATGAAATATGCTCGGCGTATCCGCGCAAGGCCGGGACACCATTCAAATCGCGCCGCAACATCGACGCGAACAGTTCGATGCTGCCGAGGGGGTTTCGAATTTCGTGGGCAATCCGCCCGACCATCTCACCCATGGCCGCCAGCCGATTGCGGCGCTGCAGCCGGTCCTCCAGTTCCCGCACCGCCGTGACGTCCTGAATCAAGACCACACTTCCTGTGTGGCGCCCTTCGCCGGTCTCCAAGGCGCGTGTGGAGAGTGCGACGGCCGCACCCTGTCGCGTCGTCAAGGGGTAGGCATCGCCGTCCAACTGCGCCTCCTTGAGACAGGCGGCTAAGGAACGGCCCAGAATCTGTTCACGCTTCAGTCCGAGCAGTTGCTCGCCGGCCTGGTTACAACGGGTGATCGTCCCTCCAGTATCCAGCACGAGCAAGCCGGTCGAGAGGGACTCGACAATCGCCGTCAGGTGCTCCCGCAATTCTTCATTGGCGCGCAGATTCCGGCCGAGCGCCTCGTTGCGGTCGGCAAGTTCCACGTCCAGCTCCTCCAACCGTGACGTCAGGGTCTGATAGGATTGTTGCAACGTCGCAGCTGCATCGTCGAAACTTCGAAACGCTTCATGCAACAACGCACTATCCGTGGCTCCCGAGACAGGCTGTACGTTCAACATTATTCCCCTTCCTTTCCCATGGCCGCTTGGAGGCTTATCTGCACCGCCGCTGCAACACGATGGAGCAGCGGATCGTCAAAGCCTGCCTCCGATGCCACGGCCCTCGGCCCTGGTTCTTTCCCATCCTTGGCCGCTGAGTTCATGGCGAGCTGCACACGCGCCCATTCCGCCGCCGGCTGGTCAGGCCCTGCCTTCAGTGCCTCCTTGTAGAGATCCGCAGCCCGTTCCGGTTGATGCAGTTTCACGAGCAGATCGGCATACAGCAGAATATCGTGTGGCGCCCGGAGCGCATTGTGGCGCCATGCGCGCTCGAATGCCGCCACAGCCTCCTCCGGCTGTTGATCTTCTGCCAACGTCCGCGCAAGCGTCACATAGATCCAGTCTTGCGCCGCATCGCGCGGTTCTAATCGCGCCCATCGCTTCAGAACCCTGATGGCGCTCCGGCGATCTCCCTGTTCAAGCATGGCCGCGGTCAATTGCCGTGAGACCAACGGAGACCGCGGGCTCTGCGGATACTGAAGACGGAAACTTTCGAATACGTTTCTGGCGGCCGACGGGTCTGACTGATCCATATAACTTTCGCCCAGGCCGATAAGCACCGCTTCGTGAAGGGGGGGCACCTTCCGGCCCTTCACAAATGTCTGATAGAGGTGGACCGCCTCGGTCGGGAAACCGAGCCGTCGATGGACATCGGCGACCTCCAGTAACGTAGGCGTCCCGATGTAATACTGTTCCGGAGCCTGCCCGTGGCTATGAAACAGCGTGAGCGCCTGGATATCCTTCTTGTCCTTGAGTGCCGCTTCCAACTGGGGTTTCAATACTGAGGTCAGATGGAGTCCCGCAGCCGGGGGCCAGGGATCATGGAGAATGACGCCTGCCCGCCGGGTGACGTCTTGGTACACCTGGATACCGCGAGCAGGATTCCCTTGCAATTCATAGTGCTCTGCCAAATGGAACAGCGCTTCGCTGCCGAGCATGTCATCACGATGTTCCAGCGCAATGGTCTTATAGAGATCCTCTGCGCTGGACGGCTCCAGATACGAGATGCCGCTACCCCGGATGATACCCTCCACCTTTTTACGCAGGAGTCCTTCTCCCGCCGACGCCGCAATTTCCTGTTCGATTTGCGACAACCGCATGCGAGCCACAGCGCCTGCCGCTGTATCTGGATACTGGGTTTGGGCAGCCGTGTAAAAAATCTCAGCCGGCCTTCGCAAGCCGAGCCGGCTATGGCTGTCCCCGAGGCGGACGAGCGCCGTACCAGCATGCCGGTTTGACGGAAACAGGTTGTACAAGAGCATATCGATTGCACAGGCCCTTCTCAGTTCCTGAATATCAAAGAGGGCGTCGCCATACTGCTGCAATGCATCAGGATTGTGTTTGAGGAAATCAGGCCAGCGCCGGGACAGGAGATCGTATATCGGCACTGCATCAGGCTTACGCCACTGGGCATAGAGCGCATTGGCCAGCTCCAACGTGGCTCTCTTGACAAGGCGATCGTCCGTAGCCCGTTTTCGAACCTGGTCGAAGGCCCGTTCCGCTTCCGTCCATCGACCCAACTCGCCAAGTACGCCCCCCAAAGCAAGCAGGGAGCGGTCCGCATCCGGACGAGGCAGGTCGAGGGAAAGCGCATACTCATAGGCGCCGACAGCCTCTTGATACCATCGCAATTCGACATACAGATCGCCGACTCGCCAGAGCGCCCGGAACGCATTGGGATTTTTTGGATACTGGCCGATGATGCTGCGATATTGCTCAATCGCGTCTCGCCGGCCATGGTCGGTTGGATTCTCGATCAGGGTAAGTTCCGCCAGGAAGGCCTTCAACGGCGGGATCAATGAGCTGGAGGAATCCAGAGTGGCAAGCTTGTCGAAGCCGGCACGGGCGATGGCATGCTGCCCGCTGCCAAGTGCGTCAACCGCAGCCTGGAATTGTAAGGCCCCGGCCCCCTCCACGGTTCGATCATAGCGGGGCCCATCGTCCGGCAGGGCCATGCGCGTTGGGGACGTCCCCAGGCCCGCTTGAGATGAACTCACAGTGGTCGGTGATGGCGTGACCGACGCATCTGTCAGCTCACCGGCAAAACCGGAATACAGTGGAAGGCCCAGCATAAGCGAGCCGAGGATGCACCAATTGCAAGAGTTCATGGTACTCATACCCACACAGAGCAGTCAGCAATTTCTGTGCCCTTTGAATGGCGTCGCGAATTTCTGGCGTAACGAATGAACATGCGGCTTGCCGCGCCACGATTCATCGAAACCCGTCAAACATCCGACGCCCCGCTCGCTCATCCGTCAATCGATTGACGGAGCGGGTACTGGGAGCGCCGCACATATTCAACACGATGGCGTCAGGGGACGATCAGGAATGATGTGCTGGAGGAGGATCACGCGAGACAGGTTCATCTGGTCTCTCTGGTTCATTTCGTTCAACCCAACAACCAGACTAACCAGATGAACAAGACAGACCAGAGAGACCGTGTTCAGCGCCCCGCTAAAAGACCGGGCAGCCTTGAGTCTTCGAGGCAAACCCCTTGCGCTTCATCTTCTCGACGAGGGTGGTGCGGTTTACATGGAGCAGCTGGGCGGCCTTGCTCGTAATCCCGTTGGCTTGTCGAAGCGCGCCGATGATGAGACGGTTCTCTAATTGCTCAACCTCTCGCGACAGGTTCACCCCCTGATCGCTGAAGGGAATGAACTGCGCCTCGGCCGGATCGGCAGAGACCGGGCGGCGCTGCAGCCGCTCCGGAAGATCGGCGACTTCGATCGTTCCCGAGCGACTCAAGACCACGAGACGCTCGATGATATTCTCCAATTCCCGGATATTTCCAGGCCAGTGATAGTCCATGAGACAGCTCAGCGCCTCAGGAGAACAGCTCGCCGCGGAAGCCCGTCTCCCGCGCATCATTCTTTTCAAGAAATGATTCACTAATTGGGGAATGTCGCTGCGCCGCTCTCTCAACGGTGGAATGGTGACAGGGATGACATTCAGACGATAGTAGAGATCTTCACGGAACCGCTTCTGCTGCACGGCCAGCTCCAGGTCCTGATTGGTCGCGGCCACGACACGGACATCCACGTCGATCGTTCTGCTGCCCCCCACCCGTTCGAACGAACGCTCTTGCAGCACCCGCAGCAGCTTGACTTGCAGTGCGAGGCTCAACTCACCGATTTCATCCAGAAAGATCGTCCCGCCGTGCGCCGCCTCAAACCGGCCTATTCGCGTATGCGCCGCGCCAGTGAACGCTCCCTTCTCGTGTCCGAATAATTCAGATTCGAGGAGATTCTCGGGAATCGCGCCGCAATTGACCGGGACAAGCGGACGGTCTTTGGTTTCACTGTTAAAATGCAGCATGCGCGCGACCAACTCCTTGCCGGTCCCGCTCTCCCCTTGAATCAAGACGGTGCTGTCGCAGTCCGCAACCTTTGCCACAAAATCAAGCACGCGCCGGATCGGTTCGCTCGTACCGACGAACTGCTCCATCCGGTATTGCTCACTGACGGCTCTCCGGGACGATGGCTTGTTCTCGCGACGGCGATGCACCTCCACGGCCTTGTCGACCAGATTCGCAAGGACTTCGTTGTCGAACGGTTTTGCGAGAAAATCAAAGGCGCCGGCCTTCATCGCTTTGACAGCACTGTCGATTGAGCCGTGGCCGGTCATCACAATCCCAATCACGTTGGAATCGATCTGGAGAATGCGCTCCAGGACGGCACAGCCGTCGATATCGGGCAGCTTCAAATCCGTCACCAGCATGTGAACAGGCATCTCCTGGGCTACGCGTATGGCCTCCTGCCCGCTCCCGACAATCGTCACCCGACGACCTTCCCGAGATAACAGCCGCTGAAGCAGACTCTGCAGGCCTGTGTCGTCCTCTACCACAAGAATAGACAAGAGACTCATGCTGTATTCCTCATAATAATGTGATGGCCTATGACACCAGTTCGTTACTGGCACAGAGAATCCCGGTCATTACGTGATAGGCGTAAACCGACCTTATCGGGGATTTGCTGTGACGAACTACACGCAACGCGTCAATACTAAGCGTATTAGAGATCTCCAGATCAGAAAGTGCTTAATAGCTCTACTGATGCTGAGATTATGGGGTTACTTAATATCGCAATTGGCTCTATTAAGCAGAGCCTATACGCTCTATTACGGCTCTATTGTTTTGGACTACATGTTCTGTCGGATGGTTGCAGTGACTCGCAAGCGAGACATGCGAGGTCCTCACGAAGGCGCGACTAGAGATCTTGAAGGAAAGAGAGGAAGCGATTCGCAGGATCGCGCGCGGGGGGGGGCACAGCCGGATCGCGGTCGGTTACCGGAGGTACGCGGAAGTCTTACCCAACCTCGGAAATGAATCCTGGCCCGACTGGCTCGCTGAGGCAGAGTCACGGATGAAAAGAGCCGCAGCTTGAGCGCGTCTGGTTACTTTCAGCTTCTGGAAGATGAACCGGATATAGTTCTTCACCGTCTTATCGCTCAGGTCGAGCGATGAACCGATTTCCTTGTTGGTTTTTCCCTCGGCAACAAGCGCAAGCACTCGTTGCTGCTGGGTGGAGAGGGTCGTTCGCTTGGGCTCGGATTCCTCATCTGTTTGTCGCCGCACCCGGGTCAAGAGCGGCTGGGTAATCGCGGGGTCAAGAATCGACTGGCCCTGGGCCACTGCATGAATAGCCTGCCGCAAGCCTTCAGCATCCACTTGTTTCAACAGATAGCCGGCTGCCCCCCCGATAACTGCCGCCAACACGGCCTCATTATCCGGATAGGAGGTGAGGAAGAGTACCTTCGTGGCAGGGCAGGACTCTCTGATGGCGCGACAGGCCTCCACTCCGTCGCCAGTGGGCAAGCGGACATCCATGAGCACCACATCCGGATTGAGATCGAGAGCTGCAGCTATGGCAGCGTCGGCAGTAGCGGCTTCTCCGACAACCTTGATGTCGCGCGCTCGAGTGAGCACGGCCCGCAACCCGACTCTGGTGACTTCATGATCGTCCACCAGTAACACCCTGACCGGTTGAGTCGTCGCGAGAAGTTTCGTTTTCATCTGGAACCCCTATAAGAAAAATGCGGCATGTGGCAGCAGAATCTATATGCATCCACCCCTAATGACAATAATGCTATTCAGCTCTAGAAATCTGACAGCAAGCCTAATACTTTCAGGGAAATTGCAACAAATACGGATTATCGTGTCCTACGTATATGTACCAGGCCTTGCTATGGCGCCATGAGAGTGGACCATACCCGGCCTTCCTTTTGGCAGCGAGCCAGTCCGACATACTGTTGGCCTGACTACATCCACACAGCATGCTCAATATTTCTCTCCGCCCAACCGATACAGTTGCTGACAGACTCCGGGCACGGCTATTCCTGTCTGAACAACTAGAGGAGGACCCACGATGTGGCAGCCGGATAAACAGGACAACAGACGTTCGACCTACCCCCTCTCAAGCGAAAGCCTCCCGACGTCTGCCGGCACCAGGCCGGAATCGTCTGAGACCATCGTCGCCTTCGTCGGCAAAGGCGTCGAATTTAAGGGAACGATCACCTACAGCGGGACGGTGAGGATCGACGGGGCGCTTGATGGAGAGATCCATACAGATGGGAGCCTGTTGGTCGGAGAAGGAGCCGTGATCACCGCGAAGGTGACGGCGGGAACCATTGTGTGCATGGGTAAAATAACAGGCGATGTCACGGCCAAAGAAAAGGTCAAACTGCAGGCTCCCGCTGTCCTCAGCGGCGGGGTGAAGACGCCGGTACTTTCGATTGAAGAGGGGGTCCTCTTCAACGGGTCGCTCGAGATGACCCAAATGGTTCGCGAAGTGCCTCGCGAAGTACCCCGAGACGTACCTCGCGAGGTGCCGCGAGTGAAGCCACCTCGCCCCGTCGAGGATTCGGAGGCCGTGGCTCTCAAGCGAGCCACCGCCTAGGGCAGACGCAAGGAGTCGTCATTCAGATGAGCAGGAGCCCTCTATGAGGAGGATGGGATCGTGGCCTTTGGGAGAAATCAGCCGGGGCAAGTGACAAGACCGGGCGAGATGACATTCCTGGGAAAGGACGTAGTCTTCGAAGGCATCCTGACCATGGAGGGAGACGTGCGGCTTGATGGCCGGCTTAGGGGCGAACTCCACACCACCGGGACGCTGACTGTCGGAGAAGATGCAATCGTCAAAGGCACCGTCAAGGCGGGAATCTTGATCACGAGCGGCAAGATTAACGGCTATGTCATTGCCTCGAAAAAAATCAAGATCCTCAAACCAGCCATTTTGATCGGAGATATCCGCACGCCCGCGATTTCCATTGAAGGAGGAGCGCGTTTTCACGGCTCGTCCGACATGGGAGCCAATACCGGAGTCGAAAGCAACCGTCTATCGGACGAGAAGGTGTACACGATTCAGAATCTTTCTGCCGACAAGTGTTCCGACAGACAGCAATCGTGAGACCAGATTGCCCCTATTATGGATACGACAACACAACAGCCTCACAATGTAGGACTGCCGGAGCAGGCTGAACAACTGTTGGTCGAACGGATCGACAAGGATCGCATCGACCTCCCCGTGCTGCCACAGGTCGCGGGCAAGGTCATGGCGCTGGCCAACGATCCCTCGGCTGATGCAGCCCGTCTGTCGGCCCTCATTCACCACGACCAGGCATTGGCAGCCCACGTGCTGAGAGTGGCCAACTCTCCCGCCTATATGCCACGGACTCCGATTGCCTCGCTCCAACATGCCGTCGCCATGCTCGGTGTGAATCAACTATCGGAGATCGCCGTCACGATCTCTCTGAAGAGCGGGGCTGTCAAGGTGCCGGGACACGAGGCCGACTTAAAGCAACTCTGGCGCCACGCCCTGGCCAGCGGAGCCTACGCCAAGGAAATCGCGCGCACGCGCCGATACAATGTCGAAGGCGCCTACCTCTGCGGACTCCTGCATGCGGTTGGGAAACCGGTGGTGCTCAAAACCGTCACGACCATTGCCGCAGAACTGCATAGACCACTCGCCCCGAGCTTGCTGGCCTCCCTCCTCGACGGCTACCACTCCCGCATCGGCAGCTTGATCGCGGTTGAATGGGCCTTGCCCCCGCAAGTGGCGGAAGCCATCACCTTTTATAGAGTCTATGAACAGGCGCCTTCGCATCGGCAGGAAGTCATGATGACGTGCCTGGCAGACCGGTTGGCAACCTATCTGCTCATTCCCGATTCATTCGATGACAACACGATTCGTGAACACAGCGTCTTTGCCGATCTTAATCTCTATCCCAACGATATCGACTCCTTGCTCAGCCTCAAAGAGAAGATCCTCAATCTCGTGGATACAATGGCGCAATGAGTACCGTAATCCACTATGACATTGTGGTGATCGGGAGCGGCCCGTCCGGTCAAAAGGCTGCCATCCAGGGCGCCAAAGCCGGCAGGCACGTGGCAATGATCGAACGCGAGCCGGGGGTGGGCGGCGGCTGTGTGTACCGGGGAACGATTCCCAGCAAAACGCTCCGCGAGAGCGCGCTGCAAACCAGCCGGATGAAACGGTCCTCCGGGACGCCAGACATGCCTGCCCCATCGGGTCTGATGGTCTCCGCTCTGATGCGCCACTTGGACGAAGTCGTTGCATCGCACGGCGACTATATGATGAACCAGCTGACGCGCAACGGCATCACATTGTTCCATGGCCGGGCCCGTTTTCTCTCCGACCACTTGATCGAACTGCTGACGGTTGACGGCATGACACAAACGGTCACCGCCGACACGATCGTCATCGCCACAGGGTCCAGGCCTCGCGCCCCGGTCAACATCCCGATCGACCATGAACATATCCTGGACAGCGACTCCATTCTCTCCATGATCTACCTGCCACGCTCGCTCACGGTACTGGGCGGAGGCATCATTGCATCGGAATACGCGTCGATCTTCGCCGCGCTCGGCGTCCAAGTCACCCTCATCGATCGAGCGCCTCGGCCTCTCCAGTTTTTCGATGAAGAACTCGTTCGTGTGTTTACGCAATGCTTCGAACTGGAGGGGGGGCGCTATTATGGGGGACAGACGATCCAGGACGTTCGGTGGGATGGGATCTCTCAGGTGGTGACAACCCTCCAGGACGGGCAGGTGTTTGCAAGCGATAAGATGCTCGTGGCCTTGGGGCGGCAACCAAACCTGGAGGACCTCAACTTCAGCGCCACCGGCTTGACCCTCACAGAAAAAGGAGCCCTGGCCGTCAACGAGCACTGCCAAACCGTTGTGCCACACATTTACGGCGTCGGCGATCTCATCGGCCCACCTGGTCTTGCCTCCTCTGCCATGGAACAGGGCCGGCGTGCCGTCTGCCATGCCTTGGGTCTCTCGGAAGGACCATCCGGAGGCCTCATTCCGGTCGGAATATACACGATCCCCGAAATGTCCAGCATCGGCATGGACGAAGCAGCGGCCCGTACAAGGTACCGTGGAATCATAGCAGGCCGGGCACGGTTCGACGAAATCGCCCGCGGTCAGATCTCAGGGATCAGCCACGGCTTACTGAAAATGATCGCTGATCCGACAGGGGAACACCTTCTCGGCGTCCAAATTGTCGGGGAGGGAGCGACGGAACTGATTCATATGGGCCAGATGGCGCTTCAGCATGCTGCCTCGATTGACTCATTTGTCGAAAACATCTTCAACTTCCCCACGCTGGCTGAATCCTATCGTGTGGCAGCGCTTGATATCGTGGGCCAACGTCAGAAACGCCTCTCCGCCGCCGCATAACACACGCGAGACTGGCGGGAAAGGCGAGACGCGCGCGACGCGATGGTTCGAGGTGTGAAGTTCGAGGTGCCAGGTTTCCGGAACTTCGAACACTTCGGCCTTCAGTCTTCTGCCTTCTGCCCTGCCGATAATCCAACAGCCAGAAAACGTTCATCGATCGCATCGAGAAGATGCCGCCGCAGCCCCTCACGAAATGGCGCAAGACTACCATCGCGGAGATAGCGATCGACCGTGCGAGGCAGCCGCCGCCTCCAAGCCTGGGCAGCCTGTCTTGTACTCTGTGCCACAGGTCCACCTTGAATAAGTACGCTAAGGACTTCACGCTCGAAAAACTCCACATGCCCCTCTTCATCTTCCAAAATCGAGGTCAGATCGGGCCGCAAGGAGACCAACAGCCTCGCAAACTCTAACCCCAACGCTTCATACCCGTAGAGATGCACCACGAGGATCCTCCATTGACTAGGCATACGAGGCAGCGCCGTCTTGTCATGGGAACTGACTCCTAACAGCAGCTCAAACTGTTTGAGATGCTGCGCTTCTTCTTCCTCATGGCGCCGCAAAAACTTGAGCGCCGCGGCCGGAACGTCTTGCGCCTGCGCGGAGCGTACAGCCCACAAGGCCATGGCCTCCGCCTTAAGAAACTGTTCCAGGATCGCCCGTTCACAGGTGGAGGGAAGCTGATAGGTCATGCGCCCAGTCTACCGGAACGTCCTGGCGGAACCAACATCAGGGGAAATGCGGTGTGTTGTCCTCTTGACCGGAGCCTTCGAGATGGGCGACCCCTTTTTTCTGGGTAAGATTTTAGACGGCGCAATACGTGCTATTGACATACCTGCCTTCTCTCCGTAGGCTCACGGAAAATACTGTGAAAGCCCTTTGATCTCTGGTGGCAGCGTGAGACCCAGTCATCTGAATGACATTCGGCATCGATGGACAGTCGTGTCACTCCTGGTGATGACGCTACTGACGTCCGGCTGTCCACGAGTGTTGCATCTGAACTATCAGCCCTCCACGCCGATCAAGGGGAGTGGAACAATACAGGTTGATCCTTTCCACTACGCCGGCCATCCAACCCGTCTCGTGAAGGAAAAAGAGCTTGAATCGATCGTCAAAAACCCCGAGGCCCTCTATCTCTCGCAGGATATCAGCATATTTTTTACCAATGCGCTCAAGGCAGAATTAGCCTTTGGAGGATACGACGTCCAACCAGCCTCAACGCGCATCGTATCAGGCGCGATCGAACACTTCTTGATCGAGTATGTCGGCGAGACCGACCAACGTTTCCAGATTCAGGCGACTTTCACCATCGTGCGGAAGGATGCTCCGCTGTTCACAACATCCTGCCGTGCAGAACCGCAGCGTTCAATCGACTGGATGGGTAGCGGGCTGCTGATTGATCGGGGCATTACGGACTGTATCAAGGAATTCATGACAAGGGCACAGACAGCGGGCGCATTGTAGGCGAACAACCGTGCGAGACATGCGAGAAAGGCGCGACGTGGACAGACTGGATTCCCACCCCGTCTTGCCCGTCTTACGAGTCACGCGCGTCTCGTTTTTCCCGCCAGTCGCGCACGTCTCACGCGCCAGAGCATGAGAAGGCATCTGGGCATGAAATCTCTGAACCGAATCCTGTTTCTCCTGACCCTGTGCCTGGTCGTCGGGTGTAGCCCGATCCCGAGTAAATATCTGCGTGACGCGGAGCCCGGCGTCACTCTCACGTCGCTTCAGAATACTTCCAATTACTACCAGGACAAGCTCGTGATTCTGGGTGGCACGATCGTGGAGGAGGAAATGAGGGACGGACGGTTATGGTTGCACGTGGTGAATCGGCCGCTCGATCGGGATTACCGGCCACAACTCCCGCCCAGCCCGAACGATCCTGAAGGCGGGTCCTACTGGGTCGTGGTCGGGAACCGGATGAATTTTCCCGATTCGTACCGTTATTGGGGAGACATGATCGTCGTCGGACGGGTCGCCGTTTTGGCACCGGGGAAAGAGCCGGTTCTCAAGATGGTCTATGTGCGCGGCAGGGGTTCTCAGGCAGCCCATGACGGATCATGGGAAGATGCCGTTGACGCAAACTATCTTCTCTCCACGCCGGCGGGAGTCATCGACGATATGGGCCGCCGATAGCGCAGGGGCATTTGTCCTTCTGATCGCCGGCGTGATATAGTCCACGCCTCTGTAGGGATGTGTTGTATCCTGAGTCGCATCCTTCAGGCTTCTGTCGGTAGCCCCAAGTGCAAGCTCGCCTGTACCCCCAACCGCGTGGCGGTGTAGCTCAGTTGGTAGAGCAGCGGACTCATAAGCCGCGGGTCCCCCGTTCAATCCGGGGCACCGCCACCAAATCACAGTTCGATTGTCTGTCTGGTTTATTTGGTTCGTTTGGTTTCTTTGGTTCTTCGAACCACACCAACTACACAAACGAGAGAGACCAAAGAAACCAGATGCTGCGTTCTTTATTCGCAACAGCCACCGGCAAACACCTGCTGCTGCTGGGCGACACAGCAGCAGCGATCACAGAGTTCGACGGTTGCGTGGGTCATCCCATCGACGCAGGCTATTCGTCGCGGGACCATCGCCCCGCAGTCGGCACAGGCGCCGGCGACTGGATTGTCTGCCCTACAATCTTGAGTCAGCATGGAGTGGTATTCTTGTGTTCGGGCGAGCGCGCCGATTACAGACAGCCGACATAAACTCCCGCCCGCCTGTGAGGTTTGCCAGATTCCGCCACAACCGAATCGGAGTTGGCTCCGTTTTGGTTCGGTACAACTCTCCCTGCACTTCACGTAACTGTCCCTTCAATGACTCCACGGTTCGTTTCAACTCAACGAGCCGGTCTGTCCCAATGGGTCTATCTACTGTGGGCAGCATGTCGTTCCTCCTCTCATTATCGCGTGAAGCCGCGACATAGTTTTTCTGCAAGATGTTAGACCGTACAATGACGAATCACTCCGATGAGAAGCCCCTCAATATGAAATATATCCGAAGGTCTCACGAGTATCGGCTGCATCGCCGCATTTGCCGGATGCAGTTCAATGTGCGAGTCCTTCTTGAAGTAGATCTTGATCGTCGCGTCATGATTGACCAGCGCGACGATGGTCTGCCCGTTCCTGGCCGTCTCCTGTTTCCGCACCACCACAAGATCACCGGGGAGAATGCCGTCATCTTTCATGGATTCTCCTTTGACGCGGAGCGCAAACGTATTTCCACCCCGCAACATGCTGGGCGGAACATCGATCAATTCGGACTGGGGGACTGGCTCAATTGGTGAACCAGCTGCCACTAATCCTGCCATGGGAACTTCTGGCGATCGGACGAGTTGGTCGATTGCCACTTTCACCAGTCCAGGAATGCGCCTCATCCCTGCTTCATAACGGGCCACCGACACGCGCGTCGTCCGCAACGTGTCAGCCAGTTGCTGTTGCGTCAGTCCCAACTGTTCTCGCACTCGTTTAAGCTCTGTCGGCCTCATGATGTAACCAATGGTTACACACATTACATTCGACTGTCAAGCCCTCTTATTGGAGTCCTAATAATGAAGCTGAAAGCCCAGTCTGGCGTTAAGCCTGTGCATAACCATGCGCGAGATACCGCGATAGGATAGACAATCCGTCGCACGGACCAGTAAACACCAACAAAGATCTAGTATTTGGTGTTTCTTTTAGGTTTAACCCTTAGGACCACCATATCTTGTGGTCGTGCCCAGGATTAAACCAATGCCTAATTTATAGGCAAAGACGTATTTCAGCCGAGAAAGTGGCAGGAAATTGATGGGCGGAGAGACTTATGAACAAGGTTATCCACAGAAGCTGGGGAGAGAGTTTTGTGAAAATTTTTCTTGACCTTTCTAGAGATATTTCTCGCCCTTCCTCGACCCCTCTCCAGATTTGATAGGGATCAGGAATTCGGCGGGGGTCGGTTCAAGACTGCCCCATGCCATTTCCTTCAACTACTCCGAAAACAAGAACTACGTCCTCGTTTACATACAAGCGCAGCGTTTTTCCTTGAACCTCGAAGCGAGTTGTCGACTCCAACAATTGCAATAAATCCGTCTCAACCTGCTGCGCGTCAGCATCGAGACACGGCCGCTTCGTACTGGCAATACGCGACAGTCTCAATATGGCACCGTCCATCTCAAATATGCCGGTGAAGCGATTGCACCCGCTTGAGCCGGAGAAGCGCACTTGTTCACGGTCAAATTCGATATAGGGCTCGCCCGCGTCGAACCTGCGTTCTCTTATCTGGGTCAACGCCCACTTTTTCTTGAACAGCGAAGCCATCGTGCCGTCAGGGCCTGGATTACCCGGCTGGCTTGTCGGGCACGTCGCGCGATGCGTGACGCTCTTGGGCGTGAGGGTGGGAATGTCGTCGCGCCTGAGATCATACAGTACAGAGCTTGTTCTCGATGGACAGCAGAGCGCGTCAGATTCGGTGTATCGAACAAAATCTGCCATGATGCTTGTTGCGCTGATAAGATGAATACCTGTGAGCGAATCGTTCGTGCGCGAGTTCATCAGCAGGGGCGAGAGCGTTCCGGCATACCTGCCTTCCCAGTACACAAAAGCCTGGAATCCGAGCGGGCGGCACATTCCGTCAAACCCCGACAGCGCCGTGACAATGTTCGTCATCTCGTAACTCTGCACCGGGCCGTACAGCATCCACCCGCGCCGAACCAAGGCTCTTTCCGCCGCAGTTGCAGGCTGACGCACCTGCGCACGACATCTGTTTGTCATCGCAGATTCACCTTGCGCCGCCGACGGTTGGGGCAATTCCGGGAGACTTCCGGCTTGTCTGTTCCAGTTCACAAACGGGCGGTCAAGCCAAGAGTCATTCGCCGGCGTTTGTTGAGCCAGCGTGGAAATTGTTATGGACATTATAATCAGACCGAAGAACAACGTAGACACTGTAAAATGTTTTCCGTAACGCATAACCGCCCTCATTCCTCACGATGATGTCTGCAAGACATTGAGATGCTCATTGCAACGGTCTTGGCTTAGCACAATGCTGAAAAAGTTCGCCACTGTATGTGGACTGTTGTCTGGTCTGTCTGGTGTGTTTTGTGTATCTGGTTGATTTGGTTCATCTGGTTAGTTTCGTTCAACCAAATAAACAAAACAAACCAAACAAACCAAATAACAGGAACGGGTTATTTCTGAGGTAGGGGACCGAAGGCACGGATGGCTTCGGCAATTTCTCGGCTGATCGTCGCCAAGGCACGGCTGTGTGCAGCGGCCAACGCATCATAGCTCCCGCCGCTACCGGATTCCCGGGCCGTCGAGCGGCCTGTGCGCAGGACTCCATCGGAGACACGCTTGACGGTCCAGAGGGCATCGATAGTCACCGACTCCCCCATGGTCGAGTCGAATCGTTGGATGTCTACGAGGACTCGATAATCGGCATTATCCCCTGCACTTTGTGGATGGGCCGCCACCCGTTTCACGTTCAATTCGGCAGCCAGATTGTCCGCAATAATACGTGGAATTTCACTCCTGAGCGGCCCGGCCCAGCGATGCAATTCCACAATGCTGACCTCATTCGGGCCGGTTCGAAGCACAAACTGAGGACGATCAACGACCTCCGGCAGCGTGATGGACCCCACCGCAATGCTGTAGGCAGACTCGCCGCTTGCCGAAGTTGCCGGATTGACCGCTGCGCCGGCGCTGAGCGTATAGTATGTTTCTCTTGGCGAACCGAGGCAGCCGGTGAGCGACGAGATCGCCAGGAATAGAGCCACCGACCACAGGTATCCGTATCTCACCGTTTGCTCTCCTTCTTCCCACGAATCAACGATTCAGGTTGACGCTCCAATAATTCAGTCAGTTCGCGGAGCGATTGCGCGGCCCTCGATAGGTCCCGCAGCGACGTCCGGAGATCCTGCTGCAGCGGGGAATCGGAGGCCAACGTCTGTTCGGTCGTGATCAGCAGACGCCGCGCGTCTTCCAAGGCGGACTTGGCCGCCGGCGCGACCTCTTTATCCATCCGTTTCACCATTTGCTCCGCGCCAACCAGCGTGCGGTTCAGCGATTGCAGCGTTGTGCGCAGATCTCCGCCGATTTTATCGATCGGCATGTGCTCCAATTTCTTCGAAATGTTCATCAAGGTGGCTTGCAATTCGATCATCATGCCTGGTTGGGTCGGAAACTCCGGAGGGCTCGTCGCCCAATTGATTTTGGCCGGAGCGGCATCGGGGAACATGCCGAGCGTAATATACATCTGTCCGGTCAGGAGACTCCCGGTCTTCATTTGCGCGCGAAGCCCCACTTCAATCATTTTGTCGATCCTGGCCTTCTGTTCAGCCGGAGTCGGATCTGCTATCTTTTCTCGGCTCAGCGCCCGGAGACGTCCCGGAAAGATCGCTACATCAACCGGGAAACGGAATCGCCCAGACTGGCTGTCGTATCCCGTCAAGATGCTTTTCACTTCACCGATCGCCACTCCGTTGAGCTCAACGGGAGCCCCCACCGTCAACCCGCGCAGTGATTCCTCAAAATACATGGTAAACACCAGCGTCTCGCGCTCCGGCTGCTTCATGGCAGCGGAGCGATCAGGAAACAGAGGAAAGACCGTATCGGGGTCGGCTTCAGGCAACGCCTCTGACCCGGCCGGCGATTCGAAGGCCACGCCGCCGAGCAGGATGGCCATCAGCCCCTCGGTATTGACCTTGACGCCGGACGCATCGGCGGTGATGTCAATGCCGCTCACGTCCCAGAAGCGCGTGTTGGCGTTCACGAACTTGTCATACGGCGACTCGACGAAGACTTTCAGCGTGATGCCCGAGCCGTCCTGGTTCAGCTCATTGACCGCTACCTTCCCCACTTGAATGCGCCGAAACAGGACCGGTGTCCCGACGTCGTGCGACCCGAGCTCTTTGCCATGGAGAACGAACTGGCGGCCCGGCATGTCGCCGGTGACGGCCGGCTGTATTTCCAGGCCTTCAAAATGCTCCCGCCTGGTCGAGGACTTGCCGCGATCCATCTCGATGTAGGACCCGGAGAAGAGCGTCCCGATCCCCGACACCTGACCGCCCGAGATCCTCGGCTTGACGATCCAGAACCGGACATCCTCCACGAGATGAGGCGCTGCCCCCTTATTCATCTCCACCGTCAACACGATGTTCTCCAGATCCTTGGAGAAACCGACAGATTTTACCTCGCCGATATCGATGTTCTTATACTTGACTTTGGTCTTGCCTGCCTCGATGCCTTCCGCCGTCTTAAAGGTGATGGTGATCGTGGGCCCTTTCTCGAGGATCGTTTTGACTGCCAGCCAGCCTCCGATGAGGACAGCCACGATCGGAATCAGCCAGATGAGTTGAGGCGACGACTTCCGCTTAGGCCTGGCAACCGCTGACGGAATGTCCGAGAGATCAGGTCCGCGCGATCCTTCAAACATGATGCCTCTCTTTCGGCTCCCAGAGCAGCCGCGGGTCGAACGCCATCGCGGCAAACATCGTCAGGACCACCACGGCGCCGAACGCCGCCACCGCCATGCCGGGTTGAATCGACGCGAGCCCTTTCAGTTGGACGAGCGCCACGAGAATCAAGACCACATACACATCCAGCATCGACCAGGGGCCGACGAATTCAAGAATCCGGTAGAGTTTCGTACGTTCCAGCGACCGTGTCGTCCACCCCAGCTGTACCGAGATGAGAAGATAGGTAAGAGAAAGCATCTTGGCCAAGGGTACCACGATGCTCGCGATAAAGACCACCAACGCGATATGCCACGAACCCGAGTGCCAGAGGTACACGACACCGCTCATGATGGTGTCGGATTGAGCGCCGAACAACGAGCCTGTACGCATCATCGGCAGGACGTTTGCCGGCACGTAGAGAATATAGGCGGCAATGAGAAGGGCCCAGGTCCGCGCGATACTGTCAGGCTTGCGGAGATGAAGCGCGGCGCCGCACCGCCGGCAGCACACATCGTGGCTCCCGGCAGCCAGCCGCGATAAGCTGCCGCACCCATGACAGGTGCACAATCCCAACTGGCTCGCCGTGACAGCCGACTCGTTCACTCGTCCTCCTTCACCATGCTCCACAGGTCATGCACATTGAATGAAGCGATGGCGCCTGTGAGTAAGAGAATGAGGCCCCCGAACGACCAGAGGGCGACTCCCGGCACGACATGCGCGAGGTGCACGAGTTTCACCAGCGCGACGAGCACGCCGAGAATGAACACCTGCGTCATGCTCCACGGCCGCACCGACTGCAAAATCCGGAGAATCGTGGCCAATCCCTGCGGCATCTGCCCCAGCTTCAACGGCAAGAGCACATACAGCATCAGAGACAGTTCCACGGCAGGGATCAGAATGGTCGTGATGAACACCAGTGCGGCCACGCCTTCCATATCACTCTTCCAGATGGTCTCGACCGCCCCATAGAGACTCGTCGCGCTTCTAATGCCCGCCGCCTCCAAGCCGACGATCGGAAACACATTGGCAATAATGAACAGGAACGCCGCTCCGAGCGTAAAGGCGAGTCCGCGGTCGATACTGTCAGGGATGTCACGAAAGAGCACCGCGCCGCAGCGCGGGCAACAGGCGACGCCACCAGGCGGGAGGATCGGCTCCTGTTGCAAGAGATCGCATTCATGACAGGCGGTAAGCGTGTGCGGCGTCATATGTCTGGTCTGTCTCGTCTATTTGGTCTGTCTTGTCTATCTCGTCTGTCTGGTTTATTTGGTCTATCTCGTTTGTTTGGTTCAACAAAACTCACTCGATGAACTGAACAAACCAGAGCAACCAGATTCCCCTTAAGAGAATAACCCAACCAGATAGACGATATCAAATGCACAACCCGGCAAGCCGCGCGCGGCGGTCTCGCCCGTCTCACTGATACCACCGCTACCGAGCAACGGGTCTCACCGTAGGTGATTCGACCGGTTTGGCGGTTCCCCCGCGCATCCCTTCGGTCTCCTGCCCTGGCGCGGCTGGGCCGGGAGACCACCCTCCTCCAAGAGCCTTATAGAGTTGAACGACCGAGACCAGTTGATTGCGGCGCGTCCGCGCCAGGGACAGCTCCGCATCAAACAGGGCGCGCTGGGCGGTCAGCACGTCAAGATAGCTGGCTCGGCCACCCTGGTAGCGCAGGTCTGCCAGCCGCAACGCGGACTGTAACGCCTCCACCTGCTGCTCCAGCGCCTCGCGCTGCTCGCGGGTTTTCTGCACACTGATCAGCGAGTCTTCGACTTCCTGAAGCGCCTGTAAGATCGTCTTGAGATACTGTGCGATGGCCTGGTTACCCTGCGCCTCGGCGGCCTTCACCTGATACCCGAGCGCACTTGCGTTGAAGATCGGTCCGGTCAGCGAAGCGTTGCCTTTGAACGTTGCATAGGGCTTGGTGGAGTTCGAATCCACCGTGAGACTGTTTCCGGCCATATCGCCGGTGATTGACAGTTGAGGAAACCGAGCCGCCTGCGCCACGCCGATGTTGGCCGATGCTGCCACCAGGTCCTGCTCGGCTTTCATGATGTCAGGCCGCCGCTGAAGCAGCTCGGAGGGCAGGCCTGGCGGCACGTCCGGGGGCATGGGCTGCTCGATAAGCAGACGTCCCCGTGGAACTGCCGAGGGCTTGTGTCCCAGCAGCACGCTGATCTGGTTCTCCCGCTGGACGACCTGCCTTTCCAGATCGGCCAGCTGAGCCGCGGCGCCGGCCCGCTCCGCCACGAACCGGTCGAGATCAAGCTTGGGAATGTCGCCCTGCTGATAGCGAAGCTTCGAAATCCTGACCGACTCATCCCAGGCCTTCAGCGTCCGCTTGGCGATATCTATCTGCAGATCCAGGGCGCGGAGGTCGAAATAGCTCTCCGCGACACCACTGACCAGGCTCAGGATCACGACCCGCTGATTTTCCTGTTTCGACAGCAATTGCGCGCGGGCCGCCTCGATCGAGCGGCGGATGCGCCCCCATATATCCAGTTCCCACTTGAGGCCGACGCCGATGGATTCATAGTTGAGTGACAACCCGTTTTTCTGACTGGTTGAAACCGCGCCGCCGCCAGCCGGGAAGGATGAGGTGTTCGTGTTCCGAAAGCCGAAAGCGGTGCCCTGGTATGAGAAAGACGGAATGAGGTCGAACTTGGCGATCGTGAGCTGGGCTTGAAATTGATCAATGTTTGCGGTGGCGATCTGGAGGTCCAGGTTTTCCATCAGAGCGGTGCGGATCAACTGCTGCAACGTCTCATCCTTGAGCAATTCCCACCAGGGCAGGTTAGCCATGGATTCCGAGGTGGAGGGCGACACACGCCAGGAGTCGGCTTGCGGCGTCTCCGGCCGTTTGTAATCCGGGCCCATCATGCAGCCCTGTAGCACAAATGACACACCTGCGGCCACTACCATTATATATATACACAAGCGCACAGCAGACCGTGCCCCGTGAAACGCGAGACTCAGCTGGTCTCTCTTGTTTGTTTGGTCTATTTGGTTTGTTTGGTTGAACGAGACTAACCAGATGGACAAGACAGACCAGATAAACCAGATCAACCCTTCCTCTTCCCGCCTGTCTCGCTCCGAGTGCATCATCTCAGTGACCTCCTCCGTAACTTCCGCCTTCTGGTACAGGGGTTGGCGACAGCACCGGGCGCGGGATCGGATGGGAGAGTTCTCCATCGCCGGTCTTCTCGGGGGCCCCTGGCGCAGGTCCGCCAGGTTTTGGTTTCTCATGTTTCCCGCCACGATGCAGCAGATTCTCCACGAAATAAAAGGAAACCGGGATGAGGAAGATCGCGATGACGCTCGAGGTCAGCATGCCGCCGAAGACGGCGAGACCAAGGAGGACCCGTCCATGCGCTCCGGCTCCTGTGGCCAGAACAAGGGGGACGACGCCGAGGATGAAGGCGAAGGCCGTCATGAGAATAGGCCGGAGCCGCACTTGGGCTGCAGCCAGGGCTGCGTCCATGAGGGACTTTCCTCCCTCATACTCGACTTTCGCAAACTCCACGATGAGGATCGCGTTCTTGGCGGACAGTCCGATCAGCATCACCAGGCCGATCTGGGTAAACACGTCGTTCTCGCTTGCCTGAGGAGCCACAAGCTTGAGAAGCCACAAGGCGCCGAATGCCCCAAAGACGGCGATCGGTGTGACGAGAAGAACGCTGAACGGCAAGCCCCAGCTTTCATACTGCGCCGCAAGAATCAAAAAGACGAAAAGTAGAGAGAACCCGAAAATCACGCTGGCCGGCACGCCTTCGGAAGCCACTTTCTCCTGGAACGACATGCCCATGTAATCGAACCCCATGCCCGACGGCATCGTTTCCGCAAAGACTTCCTCTAACGCCTTCATCCCCTGGCCAGAGCTGTAGCCCGTGTTGGTCCCCACAAGCATTTGCGAGGAACGGTACCCGTTGTAGCGGATCGTGAACTCGGGTCCGTGGGAGGTCTCCATTGTCACCAGCGTAGAGAGCGGAACCATATCCCCGGCGCTGTTGCGGACATGGAATTGTCCGACGTTTTCGGCTTCCGTGCGGAATTCTCCTTCCGCCTGCACATACACTTGCCAGGTGCGACCGAACCGGTTGAAGTAATTCACCATCACGCCGCCCATAAAGGCCTGCAGCGTCTGGTAGACGTCAGAGAGGCTCACTCCCTGCTTGAGCACCTTATCGCGATCCACCTTGGCGAATACTTGTGGCACTTCGGGGATGAAGGTCGTATCGATTCTCGAAATCTCAGGACGCTTCCTGGCGGCCTCCATGAACTTCTGAGTATTCTCCGCCAGGAAATCGATATCCTTTCCAGCGCGGTCTTCCAGGATAAACGTCACGCCGCCGGACGTGCCGACCCCGGGGATCGCGGGCGGCGGAAACAGGAAAGCCTTGGCCTCAGGCAACTCAGCCAGTCGTGCGTTGACCTTCTTGAAAATCGGCAGGAGCTGCTCTTCGGGTTTCTTGCGCTCTTCCCAGGGGTCGAGCGTGACGAATAAAAACGCATTGTAGGTGGTACTGACCGTGCTCAACAGGCTAAAGCCGACGATGCTGGTGGCATATTTGATGCCCGGCGTGTCTTGGAGAATAGTCTCGATCTGTTTGGTGAGCTGGTCCGTTCGCTGGAGAGAGGATGCCTCAGGCAGCTGGACATTCAGGAACACATAGCCCTGGTCCTCGAGCGGAAGAAACCCGGTCGGTAATTGACCCCCCAGCCAACCGGACACGACGGCGAATCCCAGAAGCAGCAGCATCGAGAACCAGGCTTTACGAATGAGATGACCGCAGGCACTCACGTAGCCATTGGTGACGCGGCCGAACCCCCGGTTGAACCATCCGAAGAACCAACCGAGCGGACCCCGCGCCGGTTTCTTCGGTCGGAGTAAGAGGGCTGAGAGAGCCGGGCTGAGGGTGAGCGCGTTGAACGCCGAGATGAGCACGGACAGGGCGATGGTGACAGCGAATTGTTGATAGAGCCTTCCCGTAATACCGGGAATGAAGGCAGTGGGCACGAACACAGCGGCCAGGATGAGCGCAATGGCCACCACAGGCCCTGACACCTGTTCCATGGCCTTGAGACTCGCCTCCTTCGGCGACAAGCCATGGTCGATGTGGTGCTCGACCGCTTCGACCACGACGATGGCGTCGTCCACGACCAGTCCGATGGCGAGCACGAGACCGAAAAGGGACAGGGTGTTGATCGAGAATCCGAGCATCGGGAACAGCATGAACGTGCCGATCAACGACACCGGCACGGCCAACAACGGGATCAGCGTGGCGCGCCAGCCCTGGAGGAAGATATACACGACGATAATCACGAGAACGAGGGCCTCGAAGAGGGTATGCACGATCTCGTTGATCCCCTCTCGCACTGCCTGCGTCGTATCGAGCGAGGTCACATAGTCGAGATCTGCCGGGAAGCGCCCTTTCATCTCCTGCATCAGCTTCGTGGCCGCATCCATCGTCTGAATCGCATTGGACCCCGGCAGTTGGTAGATTAAGACGAGGGCGGCAGGTTTCCCGTTCATCCGGCCGATCATGTTGTACATCTGCGCGCCGAGTTCGGCCCTGGCCACATCCTTCAACCGAACCATGGAGCCGTCCGGGTTGGCCCGGACCACAATGTTCCCGAATTCTTCTTCCGTCTCCAATCGGCCCTGCGCGCGTACGGTGTACGTGAACTCCTGTCCTGGCGGCACCGGCTCCATGCCGACCTGGCCGGCGGGGTTCACAGTGTTCTGGGCCTTGATGGCGTTGAGAATCTCCGTCACGGTGATCCCCAGTTTGGACAACTGGTCCGGGCGCACCCAGAAACGCATGGCATATTGACCGGCCCCGAAGATTGTCACCTGGCCGATGCCCGGCACACGGGTCATCGGATCATTGATGTTGACATAGGCATAGTTGGCCAGGAATTTGGCGTCGTAGGTGCCGTTTGGCGAATAGACCGCGAATATGGCAAGTGGACTGGTCGTGGATTTCTTGATCGTGACCCCGAAATTGCGCACTTCCTGCGGCAACTGGGATTCGGCCTGCGTGTAGCGCATCTGCGTCAGGATCTGGTCGTCGTTCGGCCTGGTGTTGAGGTCGAAATCCACCCGCAGGGTCATCTGGCCGTTGCTTGCGTTCACCGAATACATATAGATCATGTTGTCCACCCCGCTCATCATCTGCTCGATGGGAGTGGCAACCGATTTTTCGAGAGCGACCGCATCGGCCCCGACATACGTGGCTTGCAGCTGGATTTCCGGTGGCGCGATGTCCGGAAACTGCGCGATCGGAAGCTGCACCATCGCGATGACGCCGAGGATCGTCATGAGGATCGAGATGACCATCGCGACGATCGGACGGTTGATGAAGAACCTGGCCATCAGTTGTCCTTCGAAGAGGGCTCTGATTGCGCAGAGGGTTCTGGTTGCGAAGAGGGTTTCGGTTGCTCGGCAGGCGTATCCGGTACTGTCTGCGGCTCCGTTCCTCCGAACGGGAGGGGGCGGACGGAGTCGCCGGCTTTCAGTTTCTGGAGGCCCTCGACAACCACCTTCTCGCCTGGCTTGAGCCCCTGCGCGATGATCCACTGCGAGCCGACGCGTTCACCGACAGTCACCGGCCGGATCTCCACCTTGTTCTCCGGCGTGACGACGCCGACCTGGTAGCTGCCCTGCAGTTCGCTCACAGCACGCTGGGGAACCAGCAGGGCGCCCTGACGGACCGTGACGGAGGCACGGACCTTTGCGTATTGGCCAGGGCGCATCACATTCCCGGGGTTGGGAAACAGCGCGGCGACGCGGATCGTGCCGGTCTTCACATCAACTTGCCGGTCCGCGAGGAAAAACCACCCCTTGTGGGGATAGATGTCGCCGCTGCTGAGCACCATTTCGATGCGGGCATCTTGACGCGCTATCGTGGGATCTACCTTCTCCTGATAACGCTGCTCCATCAGCCCTGAGAGCTTGAGGTATTCCTGTTCGCTGATCGGAAAATAGACCCGGAGCGGGTCGAGAGTAGACATCGACGTCAACGCGCTGTTGGCATCAATCAGATCGCCGACCTGCGCCTTGGCGATGCCCACGACTCCGTCGATCGGCGCGAGGATTTTCGTCCATTCCAGGTTCAGCTTCGCCTGCTCCACCGCCGCCTTGGCGGACTCCACCGAGGCCTCCGCGGCCCGATTGGCCTGCACGGAATCTTGGAACTCCTTTTGGCTGATCGCGCCTTCCTTTGCCAGCGGCTCGTTCCGCGCCACATCGAGCTTTGTCTTGGTGAGCTGCGCCTGCGCCTGCTTGAGATCGCCTTGAGCCTGACCGAGAGCGGCCTGAAACTTTCGCGGATCAATCTGAAACAGGACGTCGCCTTTTTTGACTGCCCCACCTTCCCGGTATTCCCGCTTCAATAAATATCCGGTGACTTGCGACCGGATTTCCGCGTTCACAAGGCCGTCCGTGGTGCCGATCCACTCGGAGTAAATCGGCACATCTTTCTGTATCACTTCGGCGACTTCGACCTGTCGCACGGGAGCTGCCGGGGCAGAAGCGGTCTCACCTTTGCAGTGGACGAGCGTCAACGCCAGCAGGACCAACAACCAGCACGATGCTCCCGCCTTAGGCAGGCAACCGCGGCTCTGCTGATGGGCCATTGACGTCTCCTTACTACACTTCTCTAAACTCTCGTACTGATTCAGCAACTCCGATGCCAATGAGACAAAAAGAGCACAGTTTCAGTAGGCATGGATTAACAGGCGGTTCGGCAATGGATATGCCTGTCGCACCTTGTCCTGCCTACGTTAGCAGGGAATTATGCGCCAATTAGTAACAGGGCACTGTGGCGAAATGCAACTACGGAAGAATCACGAAGGCGATGTGCGACTCAAGCGAGACGGGTGGGATGAGCGCAGATGTTCTGAGTTCTAAGTTCTGGGTTCTGAGTTAGGGGATGACGGAAAGAGCGGGGCGGGTGAGGCGGTCTCGCACCTTTCGCGTCACGGTTCCAGGCTAAGGTCCAATTAAAAAACGTTATTGTGGATAGAGTGCGTCACTGCTTGCCTTTCCCCGTTCCATATCTCTCTCAGGGGGTGGCCTGGTCGATCCTCGATTGCGCGCGTCGAACGATATGTATGCTCCCCTCCAAGCTTGCTCGTTTTCTCTCTAGGGATGGAGTCTGATTGATCTTCCACTGCGCGCGTCCATTCCTATTCCTTCCCCACTCCATCTCTCTCAGGGGGGTGGCCTGGTCGATCCTCGATTGCGCGCGTCGAACGAGCACATTCCTATCGTGCGCGTTCCGCGAGCAGGAGGACGACCAGGCCACCCCTCCCACTGCTGGCGGACTTTGTCAACGGCCTGCCACACTCTTTTCCATCATCTTGAGGGCCACGAGCAGGTTCGCTTGTGTCCACAAGAGCGGTGTTTGGTCGTTCGGCACATATCTTCCTCTCTCAAGATAGTACGCCTCCGGGCATTGGAATTCTCGAATGCCCTTGACCTTCCCCGTAAGCTGGCCAATCGAACGATTGAAGTAGTAGGTCTGTAAGGTGAGATCCCCTTCCCTTCCGGTACGTTGGTATCTTCGGCCGTACGCCGCCGACATGATGGGGTCGAACAAACACCACTGCGCCTCTTCCCCTGGTGCAAGGAGTTTATTTCTCATCTCAACCCTGTCGCTGAAATCGACGGTGCGTTGGTTCGGGTCTAATTTCTCCTTATAGTCGGCAGCCCAATAGGAATCACCGACATACCGCTTGATTCCATATGGACCCTCCAGACTTTCGGCGATGTCCTTGAGAATACGCCTGCCCATCGCCTCTCCCACAACCTCAAGGGGGTAGATGAGAAATAAGAGCGCGCCGTCGTATCGTCGCTTCTTCGCTGAAGACGTTTGGATACATTCGTAAGGCAGAATCCTCTTGAGTTCGTTTCGTCCACGTCGCTCCAGCGTGCTCAGGAAGGTGTCGGAGATCTGCGGGCTCCGGTCACTGAGAGCTGCGCTTGCGCGTCCTTCAGATAAGAACGCTCGAAGCTTTGCCAGCCCGGCCACCACAGCTCCGATACTTGAGGCTTCGATCTTCCGTCCTTCTTCCCAATGCCCACTGTCCTCGTCCGCCCAATAGCGAATGGCCTCAAAGTAACGCGGGAAAAGAGTCAGAGTCTCCACCTCCTTACGATGCGGCTTTACAACCCCTTCGCAAGCAAGCGTGCAGTACATCCACAGAAAGATGCCGAGCGCATCGTTCTGAGCATGGGCCCACGTTTCCCGGGACTCCTGAAGGGTGGCACCATTGAAGCGGACATGAGGGCGGGACATGGGATCGGCAGCCTTGGCTCTCCCCTGGATGATGTCCTCAAACCGGTGCCGGTGCCGGGCGAAGAACTGCATCAGGGCGGACATGGTTTGCGCAGCGGCACGCACATGACCGGAGACATACAAGGCATGACTCACATGGACGTTATCCCGGACCCAGACATGCTGGTATCCGCTCTGGCTGGTTGAACGAGTGACGACGGCAGCAGGAAACAAGTGCGTGCGAAGCGACCCCAACTTGAACGTGCCCTGACGCTCAAGAAAACGTCGGAGCTGTCTCAGACGCGCCGGATCGTAATGGTCCGTCATGTAGGGCAGGAGCTTCTCGTTCTGCACAACGATTGGGGGCATATCCAGACTCCTGGTTACTCTACGAGCGCTTTGTGTGGCTGAAATCTACTCCAAGAGATGCACGACATCAAATAAAAACCCCGCCCACTCCCTCACTCTCCGCTACTTCCTTGATTTCGTAAACCGGCCAATGATAGCCTCGCCTTCCTCTGGTTTGGTTGGTTGCTTTGGTTGCTCTGGTTTGTTTTGTTTATCTGGTTAGTTTCGTTCAACGATTAAACCAGACAAACCAAACAGACCATACAAACCAGATGAACCAGACACACGAGACCAACCGAGGAGTCTCCATGAAGCATGTTCTTCTGACCATCCTGTGCATCTGCGCCGTGCTCGTCATCCCCGCCTTCGCACAAGACACACCATCGCAGCCGAAGCAGGGATTGGCACAGCCCCTGGCCTTTAAGCCGTGGACGGGGGACCTCGACGGGATGATCAAGCGCCGCGTGATTCGTGTCCTGGTTGCGCCGTCCCGCACGTCGTACTGGCTCAATGGCGCCCGTCAGACCGGCGTCGAATATGAACTCCTCAAGGCCTTCGAGAAAGAAATCAACGAAAAATACAAGACGCAGGGAAAGCATATCCGTACGTTTGTGACCATTATCCCGACGAGGCACGACCAGCTGATATCGGGGCTGTTGGAAGGCCGCGGCGATATCGCGGCCGGTATCCTGACGCTCACGCCGGAACGCCTCGAACAGGTCGATTTCGGTGAGCCGTTCTTCCGCGGCGTCAAACAAATCGTGGTGACGGGACCGGCGTCGCCCGAACTGGCATCTCTCGACGATCTTTCCGGCAAGGAAGTGTTCGTCCGCAAATCGTCAAGCTACTGGACTCATCTCGAAGATCTCAACGAGCGTTTCGCGAAAGAGCAGAAGCCACCGGTCATCCTCAAAGCCGCGCCGGAAGATCTGCAGGACGACGATCTGCTGGAAATGGTCCATGCGGGACTCGTCGGCACCATCGTCGTCAACCGGTATCAGGCATTGCTGTGGGCAAAAGTGTTCAAGAAGCTCAAGCCCCGGGAAGACCTGGTGGTGCACAAGGGAGGCGACATCGCCTGGATGATCCGCAAAGACAGTCCGAAGCTGAAAGCGGAGATCGCCACATTCGCGAAGAACTATGGCCAGAAAACCGACTTCGGAAAGGCGCTGGTCAAGAAGTACACCGGCAGCCCACGGGTCGTAAAGCCCGCGACGTCGGCCGGCGAGATCAAGAAGTACCAGGCGACAGTCGAGTTCTTTCGAAAATACGGAGCCCAGTACGGCATGGACTATCTGCTCATGATGGCACAGGGCTATCAGGAATCCCTGCTCGATCAGGATGCCAAGAGCGATGTCGGCGCGATCGGCGTGATGCAGCTGATGCCTGCCACCGGCAAGGAGATGAACACCGGCGACATTTCACAGGTGGAACCCAACATCCACGCCGGCGTCAAGTACATCAGCATGATGCGGGACGAGTTCTTCGGAAACGAGCCGATGGACCCACGCAATAAGACCCTCTTTTCATTTGCCGCGTACAACGCCGGGCCAGGCCGCGTCCAGAAACTCCGGAAAGAAGCCGAAAAGCAGGGGCTCGATCCGAACGTCTGGTTCAACAACGTCGAGGTCATCGCCGCGAAACGGATCGGGGAGGAGACGGTGACCTACGTGGCCAACATCTACAAGTACTACGTGGCCTATACGCTGGTCGAGCAACAGCGAGCCGCGGGAGAGAAGGCCCGAAGCGAACTGCAGCAGGACGTTCCCAAGCAATAGAACTCCCTCGCAGGATGCTGAAAAAGACCGCCAGCAGAGGGGAGGATGGCCCGGTGAGTCCCCTGTGCTCGCGGAACGCGCACGATATGAATGTGCTCGTTCGACGCGCGCAGTGGGGGGACTCATCCGGGTCATCCTTTCGATACCGTACACAAGCGAGCCTGGAAGACCTATCTTTGTTCGCTCGCTACGGCCTTGCCTGTGGAGCGGCGCGTCTCGGCGCGCCGGGGCAGGGTGGGTGAGACCAGTGGCCTTTTTGAGCATCCTGTACGACTTGAGCGTCAGTTCCACATGAACGCGTTCTCACGGTATTTTGTGTACAAACCGAGTTTTTCCGCAGACTGCTAGGAGCCTGTCCGACACTGACTAGCTCCGAGGTTGACCCTCGTTTCACGCCTCACGCTTCACGGTTCTTGGGAATTGCCCCGTCCCGGTTGATCCAGGCCGTGAACAGCGTGTAGGCCACCGCAAGGATCACCGGACCGACAAAAATCCCGATGAGCCCGAAGGCGAACATCCCCCCGATCACACCGGCGATGATCAGCAACAGCGGGAGGTCCGCCCCTTTCTTAATCAGAATGGGTCGTAGAATATTATCGACAGGGGAGACGAGCAGGGTCCACACCAGCAACACGGTCCCCCACGTGGTGTCGCCAGTCCAGTAGAGCCACCCGACCGCGCAGATCAGCACGGGACCAGGCCCGATTTCCACGATCCCTAAAAAAAACATCAGCGCGGTCAACATCACGGCGAACGGCACGCCGACGATCGCCAGGCCGATCCCGGCGAGCACGGCATGCACTAACGCCGTTAACACTACCCCCAACGCCACCCCGTAGATCGCCTGACCGGCCAGGCGGATGGCCTGCTCTCCCTGTTCCTCTGCCAGCCGAGCGCCGAACCGCAGGGCCATCGCACCGGCAGACTCTCCCGTAGCGTAAAGCACGGCCGAGATGAGCACGGTCAAGATGATTTGGCCCAGCAACATGCCGAGCCCCCCGATCTGCGCAGCGACCCATTGCAAGACGCCGCCCAGGTATGGTGACAGGCGCGTCGCCAGTTCCTCACGGCTCAGCTCGGCAATTTGCTGCCACTGCGACGCCGCTTTCGTACCGACCAGCGGGATCTTGCCCAGCCAGTCTGGCGGCGGAGGTACCGTGAACGTGGCGAGCGAGGTCGTCCAAGCGGTAATCTCCTTGAAGTTTTCTATGAAGGTGCCGATGGCGAACAAGAACGGCAGAAGGAAGATTGTCAGCAACAGGAGCGTCATTGCCGTCACGGCGAGCCACCGCCGCCCCAGCAGCCAGCGTTGGAGCATCAAGAGCAGGGGCCAGGTAGCGACCACGATCATGGTCGCCCACACGGCCGCGGTGAGAAACGGCAAGAGGATCCAGACAGAGGCTCCGATCAACACGAACAGGAACACGACCGCGAGGGTGTCGCGGGTGAGATCAAATTGCCGTTCTGCCATGGCTGCTCCTCATAAATACGGTTGGCTCTGCCCAAGACGTTTGTGCCAAGTGAGTGTTCTAGTAGCAAGGCGGCAGCGCGCCGACGACGTTGAACCCGAGATCAGCCAGCGGAGTGACCGATAATACGATGATGGAAATCACCACCACGAACAGCGCGACCGGGAGGCCCGGCAGCAGCTTTTCGCCCAGCAGCAGCCAGGCGAGCACGCACATGGCGGCCATGACCAGCGCTGTCAGCGCCGCGATGTCCGCCCAGCGCCCCGGGTCGCCCTGTGCCATGCCGGCGACCGTGACCCCGACGAGCATCGAGATCGCCGAAGTCGGCCCGATCGCAAGCTGGCGCGATGAGCCGAACAGCGCGTAGAACAGGCCGCCGACCAGATAGCAGTAAATACCGTATTGCGGCGGGAGTCCGGCGAGCGAGGCATAGGCGAGCGACACCGGAATGCCATAGGCAGCGAGCCACTGCGCCGGGGGAAACACCGCGCGCCACCCGCGAACCGGACCTCCTTCCGCAAACTCGCCGGCGGATCGGGTTTCTTCAGTCATTACGCCCTGTCCACGGCAATGTCTGCGCAGGCATACCGACCGGCGGCACGCCTAGCCCGCCTATGGTTCTTTACCCGTGACTCCTTGCCTCAAGCCGGCCATTTTCTCTTTGCGGACAAAGTAAAAAAACGCGCCCACCATGAGGAAATTGATCACCACCGCGATCACATTCCATATCACCACCGGCATCGAATTGATCAAGAACCCGTAATATACCCACACGATTTGAAACGTGCCCATCATGCCAGCCATGGTTGGATTCATGCCTTTGGAGCTCCCTCGCTTGAACATCGCAATCAAATCCGGAGCGGCAGCAAAGGTGGTGCCGAATCCCGCCACGATACCGATGAGCGAATGCCATTCGATCCATTCTGCTTCCATCCAAGTCCCTCTCGCTGAGCCCGTCGTCCAAATCCGGCTCGATCAACTGCGCTCGCAGTGAAGGACGTGATAGCTCCAGGGCTGCAGGTCCGCGTAAAAGCCCGCCGTTTGAAGGTCGTCGCCCGCTCGATCATAGACTGCCTTCTGCAGCGGATCGCTCAACCGCCAGGAACGGCCGGCGAGATCTCCCCACGGCAGCCTGACCATCGTCTGGGAACGGACCCCTGAAAGATTCACGACGATCAGGTGGCGGTCTGCCCCCTGATGCCAGCTCCAGGCAACCACATTCAGGTAGCTGTCATTGTCCGGCCAGCCGGTCCGTTCGCACAATGACCACTCCCCTTCCCTGAGATCTTTGCTCCTGAGAGCTTGAAGAAGGGACTTATAGAATTCCTGGAGACTCTTGTCCGGGACTTCCTCGGGACGGCGACGCAGGAACACCGGGAGTCTCACGCGGCGTCCTTCGAACTGCCCTTCGTGAAACAGTCTGGCTCCTTGCAGGGTTGACGCCGTAATCGCGGCCGCTCGCTCTTTCTCCGAAGAGAACGTCGCTGCGGCGCGCGGCTCGTCGTGGTTCTCGATGAACCGGACCAGTTTCTCCTGGTACGCCAGGTCGGCGCACAGATGGAGCCGGACCTGTTCCGCAGGGTCGTGTTCCAGCCGGTCGTACAGCCGTTTGTCGTAGCAGTAGTCGAACCCCTGTTGCTGCAGCTCCCATTCCTTATCCCAATAGGCCTCAGCGATAAAGAGAACATCGGGGTAACGCTTCCGCACCCCCTGGATCACCTCCGGCCAATATTCTTTCTCCGGATGTGGCCCGGCACGGTGCCCCCACGTGCGCTCGAAGATGGGCGTCATGAGCAGCATCGCCATATCGCAGCGCATGCCGTCGCATTGCCCGGCAATCGATCCCACGGTCTCGATGATGGCCTCGCGCAATCCCGGATGAAACCCGTTGAGCTGCGCCACATCAGGCCAGGGCGCAAAGTACGGATCTCTCCCCAGGGCCAGGACCTTACCACCGGCCTGGAAAAACTCGCCAGGCTTCCGGGCCAGATCGTCGGTGCTGCCCTGGATGAAATAGTCCGGATGCTCCGTGACCCAGGGATGATCCGGCGCCACGTGGTTCGGGACGAAATCCAGTATCAGTCGCATGCCCCGGTCGGCCAGCTTTTTTCTGGCGGCGGCAAGCCCTGCCGGCCCTCCCAGGTGCTGGTCGACGACATAGCGCCGCACGCAATAGGGCGAACCGACATTGTCCTCCGACGAAAAGTCAGGGAGGGCTCTCCTGAAATCCTCCAGCAGCCCCCCGTTCTTCATCGAAATGGCGATGCCGGCAGGGCTCCGTTCCCATACGCCCATGAACCAGACGGCGTCGAAGTCGTGAGCGGCAAGGGCATCCCATTCCTGATCTGGCACCGTGGCCAGGGTCACGGGCCTCCGGTGTGTCCGGCTCAACTCACTCAGCCAGACCCAGGTGTTGATCTCATAGATGACGGGATATCTGCTCCAGGCTTTCATAGGTTCCTTTCGTTCTTTTTCATGAACACAGCCCGCTTGCCCCCTTCCAGGGCCCGCTGGGCGTCCATCAACCCATACATCTGGATCATTCTCGCCACGACCCCGGTCCAGCCTGTCTGGTGGCTCGCGCCCAGGCCCGCCCCGTTGTCGCCGTGAAAATATTCATAGAACAGAACGTGGTCGCGCCAGTGGGGATCGGACTGGAACTTCTCCGTCCCGCCATACACAGGCCGCTTGCCCTGTTCATCACGCAAAAAGATCCGGCTCAGCCGATCCGCGATGTCCTTGGCGACCTCGAAGAGGTTCATCATCTTGCCGGACCCGGTGGGACATTCAATTGTAAAATTGTCGCCGTAGTAGAGATAGAAATTGTGGAGCGCCCGGATGATCATGGCGTTCACCGGCATCCAGACCGGCCCTCGCCAGTTGGAGTTGCCGCCGAACATGCCGGTGTTCGACTCAGCCGGCAGGTAGTCCACCCGGAACTCCTGGCCTCCGACATGCAAAATGTACGGGTGCTGCTCGTGAAACTTGGAGAGGGAGCGGATGCCGTAGGGGCTCAGGAACTCGTGCTCGTCAAGCATTTTGGTGAGGATCCGGCGCAGCCGATCCTGGTTGATCAGGGCCAGGATACCTCGCTCGTTCACTCCAAAATGCCCCGGGCCGGTGGGGTGGATGGACTTCATTACCTCAGGCATCTGGCGGGCACGGGCCCGAAACGCGGCGGTCGTATTCGGAATGCGTTCCCGCTGCCACGCCTCGGTCACCGAGGTGGCGCACAAAGGCAGCAGTCCCACCATCGAACGCACTTTGAGCCGCTGCGCGCTGCCGTCCGGCAGCCGCAGCATATCGTAGTAGAAGCCGTCCTCTTCGTCCCACATGCCCTCCGGTCCTGACTTGTTCATCCCCGCGGCGATATAGAGGAAGTGCTCGACGAATTTCGTCGCCATTTCTTCGTAGGCTGGGTCGTGGGGCACCAGTTCCACTGCCAGCTCGCCCATGTTCTGGCTAAACAGGGCCATCCAGGCTGTGCCGTCCGCCTGCTCCAGGTGGCCACCGGTAGGCAGCGGAGCGCTCCGGTCGAAGATGCCGATGTTGTCGAGACCGAGGAACCCGCCTTCGAACACGTTCTTGCCGAACCGGTCCTTGCGGTTCACCCACCAGGTGAAGTTCAGCAAGAGCTTGTTGAAGGACGACTTGAGAAATTCTACGTCCATCTCGCGGCCAAGGGCCTGCTCGGCGCGGTGGAGGAAGAGGGTCGCAAAGGCGTGGACCGGGGGGTTCACGTCGCTGAAGTTCCATTCATAGGCGGGAATCTGCCCGTTGGGGTGCAGGTAGAGCCCATGAAACATCAGTTGCATCTGCTCTTTCGCGAAGTCCGAGTCCACAATCGCAAGCGGGACCGTGTGGAAGGCCAGGTCCCAGGCCGCGTACCAGGGGTATTCCCACTTGTCCGGCATCGAGATGATGTCCTTGTTGACCATATGGAACCATTCCGAGTTTCGAGAGGCCTGATAGCCGGCATGGAGGGGGTTGGAGTGGTGCTCCTCCAGCCAGCTATCCCCGTCGAAGAAGAAGAACTGCTTGCTCCACAGCATACCGGCGAGAGCCTGGCGCATCACGTTGGCTGCGTCCGGGGAGGCGGACGGCGGGGTGACGGAGCGGTAGAATTCGTCCGCCTCCTTGAGGCGGGCCGCAACGGTCCTGGCAAACGCCGGCCCGAAGGGGACGGTAGAGGCCTGGTTCGTGAGGCGCACTCGCACCGTCATCGATTGGCCGGGCCCCACCATCTGCCGGTAGTGCGCCGAGGCCTTCGTGCCCTGCTGTTCAGGATTCACCGCCTTCTGGCGACCCTGCACCACCGCATCATTGATCCCGTCCTTGGAGTAGAGACTGGTATTGGGCTGGCCGGGAAAGAGCCGGTCGTTGTTCGTGGTGTTATCGCAAAAGAGCAGCGGCGCCTCGCCGTCGCAGTACAGATAGTACGTGCCCAGGGTAGAATGCTGCGCCTCTATCGCAGTGATACCCCCCTGTGCCCCCCCTTGGTAAGGGGGGGATTGAGGGGGGGTGATCTGTTTGAGGTGTGGCCTCCCGGCCGCCCTGTTGGCTGGGGCAATCCAAAATGCCCAGTCGTTGCGAAACCACAGAGTCGGCAACAGATGCAGCTCGGCCTGCTCCGGCCCCCGGTTGACCGCAGTGATCTGTACCAGCATGTCATCCGGGCCGTCTTTGGCATATTCTACGAAGACGTCGAAGTAGCGGTCGTCCTTGAACACGCCGGTATCGAGCAGTTCATACTCCATTTCATTCCGGGAGCGCCGGCGGTTCGTCTCCACCAGATCGGCATAGGGGAACGCTGCCTGCGGATACTTGTAGAGGTACTTCATGTAGGAATGTGTCGGCGTGCTGTCGAGGTAGAAGTAATATTCTTTCACGTCCTCGCCGTGGTTGCCTTCGCTGTTCGTGAGCCCGAAGAGCCGTTCTTTGAGGATTGGATCTTTCCCATTCCAGAGGGCCAGCGCAAAGCAGAGGTGCTGTTGGGCATCGGAGACCCCGGCGAGACCGTCCTCGCCCCAGCGATAGGCGCGCGAGCGGGCCTGATCGTGGGTGAAGAAATTCCAGGCGTCCCCGTTAGGGCTATAGTCTTCCCGCACCGTGCCCCACTGGCGCTCGCTCAGGTAGGGGCCCCATTTCTTCCATGCCTCCTTGCCGTCGCGCGCCTCCTGGAGGCGGCGAGATTCGTCGTTGATCTTCTGAGCTTGGACACCTTTTGCTGAGTCGGCCATGGTCAGTCTCCTCCAAAGATTTTCGAATAGTCGCCCACGAGTGCCAGAAGTCCGAAGGCTGAAGGCTGAAGGCTGAAGGTCGGGCCCAACCTCAATATTTCTCCGGGATAAACCGTTTGCCCTTCAACGTCGCCTCGTCATCGTATTTGCCTTTGTTCGATCGCTTGGGTATCTTTATTTTTTCACGTGGCAGCTTTTCATAGGGAATCAGCGACAACAAATGGGTCATGACGTTGAGGCGCGCGCGCTTTTTGTCATCCGAGTGCACGAGATACCACGGCGCATGCTTCGAGTCCGTGGCCTCCAGCATCCGGTCGCGTGCGCGGGAGTAGTCGTACCACCTCTCGCGTGACGGCAAGTCCATGGGGCTGAGCTTCCACTGGCGCAATGGATCTTCGACTCGGGCCTCGAACCGACGCTCCTGCTCCTCGTTGCCCACTTCGAGCCAGTACTTGATCAGGATGATCCCTGCCCTCGTGATATACCCTTCGACGATCGGGGCATGTTCGAGAAAGCCTTCGTACTGTTCTTTGGTGCAAAAGCCCATGACATGTTCGACCCCGACGCGATTGTACCAACTGCGGTCCCAAATGACGATTTCGCCGGCCGCCGGGAAATGCGCCATGTAACGCTGAATATACATCTGGGTCTTCTCGCGGTCGGAGGGCGCAGGGAGCGCCACGACGCGGAATATGCGCGGACTCACACGCTCCGTGATGGCGCGAATCGTGCCGCCCTTCCCGGCGCCGTCGCGGCCCTCGAATACCACCATCACTTTCAGGCCTTTGGCTTTCACCCAGGCCTGAAGGTGGCAGAGCTCGGCCTGCAGCTTGCGCAGCTCCTTCTCGTATTCTTTGCGCTTCAGTTTAGAGTGACCCTTGTCTTCCTGCCCCTTGTCTTTTGACATCATCTTCTCCCTTTTCTACTCGTATCAGATCAGCGGACTGATTACCCTCCACGGTACTACGACGTCACCTCTAGCAGGATGCTGAAAAAGTCCGCCAGAAAAATAAGACTGTTATTTGGTTTATTTGGTTTGTCTCGTTTGTTTGGTTAAACCAGACCAACCAGATAGACCAGATGAACCAGACAAACCAACTGAGTTTCTCCGCAGCCTGCTAGCACTCACCCTGATCCCCCTGCCAAACCGGCGAATAGTACCACCACAGAACGCGCCTCGGCCCGATAGCTGTCGTCGGGAATCGGCTGAGCGGTTTGCCACGGGACAATGTCCAGGGGCGAGTCGAGCCCTGTATCGATCCACCGGCGCCAGGGATTCGCGCTGCCATTGCTCACCGGAGGCAGTTCGAAATCAAGGGGCTCCCAATAGGCGTTCAGGATCAGGTAAAAGAGGAGTCGTTCTTTCGCTACCTCCGCGCTGAACGCGATGCTGCGCGACTGAGGGCCCCAGTCCGGCTGCCCGACTTTGACGCCATGCCACGCTTTATTCGCCTGCCGGATCAGTTGGCTCAGACTCATGCGTTGGCGCTCGTGCTCCACGTCCCGCAAGAGCCGTCGCGCGTTGAGCAGCGTCACGAACCGATGCACGTCTGCGTGCTTGGCGACCAGCGTCCAGTCGAACCAGTTGATGTCGTCATCATGGCAGTAGGCGTTGTTGTTGCCGCGCTGTGTACGCCGCACTTCGTCGCCCATGAGGATCATGGGCAGACCCACGGAAAGCAGCGTGACGGCCAGGAAGTTCTTCACCTGCCGGTTCCGCAGCTTCTCCACTACCGGATCGTCCGTTGGTCCCTCAACGCCGCAGTTCCAGCTTCGATTGTCGTCGGCTCCGTCCCGGTTCTGTTCGCCGTTCGCCTCATTGTGCTTGTGGTCATAGGAAACAAGATCGTTGAGCGTAAACCCGTCGTGACAGGTCACGAAGTTGACGCTCTGCTCCGGTTCGCGCTCCTCGTGTCCGTACATCTCCGGGCTTCCGACCAGGCGGTCGGCAAAACGCGCCAAAGAACCCTCTTCACCGCGGAAGAAGCTGCGGGCATCGTCACGGAACCGCCCGTTCCATTCTTTCCAACTGTCCCCGATGAAGCTGCCCACCTGGTAGAGCCCGGCCGCATCCCACGCTTCGGCAATAAACTTCACGCCCGCCATTGACGGGTCCGTTTCGATATCCCACAGGACCGGTGGGTTTTCCATCACCGCGCCAGACTGGCCCCGCGCAAGGATCGACGCGAGGTCGAACCGGAATCCATCCACGTGCATCTCCTCGACCCAATAGCGGAGACTGTCCACGATCATGCGGCGAACGATCGGATGGTTGGCGTTGAGCGTGTTCCCCGTGCCGGTGTAGTTGGCATAGCGCGAACGGTCCTCATCGAGGATGTAGTAGGCCTTATTGTCCAAACCGCGAAAGCTCAGCGTCGGCCCGCTGTTGTCGCCTTCCGCCGTGTGGTTGAACACGACGTCGAGAATGACCTCGATGCCCGCCCGGTGCAGCGCCTTGACCATGTCGCGAAATTCGTCCACCGGACCCAGCGGATCCTGGCGCGAGCTGTAGGCGGGATGTGGCGCAAAGAATGAAACCGGCGCATAGCCCCAGTAATTGATTCTTCCCGGCGGACAGTCCTGGGCATCGAACTGGAACACCGGCAGCAGTTCGACGGCCGTGATGCCGAGTTGCTGGAGATAGGGTATCTTCTCGATCAGGCCGGCATAGGTGCCCCGTCTGTTCTCAGCGACGCCGGAACTGGGATGGCGGGTGAATCCGCGCACGTGCATCTCGTAGACGATGGTCCGGGCGGAGGGCCGTTTCAGCAGCGCATCGCCTTCCCAATCGTACGCCGACGGGTCCACCACCACGCTCTTCATCGCCGTCGCCGTATTGTCGCCTTCTCGACGAGCCGCGTCACGGCTGTAGTCTTTCGGCACGACGACGCCTCGGCCGTATGGATCGAGCAGCACTTTGGCGGGATCAAACCGCAGCCCTTGGGCGGGATCGAAGGGACCTTGAGCACGATAGCCGTAGATCTGCCCCGGCCGTACACCTGGCACGAACAGGTGCCAGTAGTGATATGTGCGGTTGGTGACGGGATCAAGACTGATCACGCGCACGGGCTTGGGGTCGTCAGGCCGGTCAAAAAACAGTAATTCCACGTCTCTTGCGTCACGCGAGAACAGGCTGAAATTGACGCCGTCGCCGCCGACGGTTGCGCCAAGGGGTGAAGAGCTACCGGTCGCCTGCATGGTCATCTCTCTCGTGGCCCACCCAGGTACGATTCTCACCTCTTCCAGAAAACACTCTGCTTCGAAACCTTGTGACGCCGGATTATAGGACGGTGCGCATAGTACATGCGGCAATGGTCACTTGTCAGCACTTCTCGGTCACAAAAGTAAAAATCCTCCTTTCGGGGGGCTTTTTATTCCTCCACTACGCTACAGGCTGCCATTCCTATGGCTTCACCTCTCCAACAACCTGGGAGAGATCCCTCGGATACAGCACGATTTCGATTCGCCGGTTCTCCGTCCGTCCTTCCTCCATGTCGTTACTGGCCACCGGCCTGGTATCCGCAAAGCCGACCGCCTCAAGGCTTTCCCGATTCACGCCACCACGCTCGATGAAGAATCGCACGACATTCGTGGCGCGGGCGGTAGACAGCTCCCAATTCGTCGGAAACTTATCCCGGATTTTCACGCCGATCGGCACATTGTCGGTATGCCCCTCGATCCGGATTTGCTTATCGGTCACGTTCTTGAGGACATCGCTGACTTGCGTGAGAATTTTCAGCCCAGCCGGTTTCACCTGAGCCTGACCGGAGTTGAATAGCACCTTTTCGACCATGTTGATCGTCAGCCGGTCGCGCACCTGCTTGATCGTGATATCACCACGTTCGATTTCAGCTTGCAGGGACTTACTCAACTCCTGCTGGGTTCTGGTCAGCCGCTCAATTTCTGCTTCCTTGGCAGCCCGCTCCTTCTCAAGGCGCTCCTTCTCAGCGGCAAGCGCGTCCCCGCCTTGCTGTAACCGGGTGACCGTAGCCTTCTCGGCCTGCAGTTTCTGTTCTAGATCATTCGCCTTTGCTTGTAGCATGCGCGAATCTTCTTCGTTTTTCTTCTGAGTATTAGCTGCGACCGTCTGAGCAGACAGCAGATCAGTCGAGAGCTTGGTCTTGTCCGCCTCAAGCCCGGCTATCTGCCCTGTTGCTTGCTTCTTATAGGCATCGAACTCCCCCGCCGTCTTGGTTAAGGCCTTCTGTGCCTGTTCGAGCTCCGTCAGAGTCGCCACATGGGTGCTTTTCGTGACGCACCCCGCCAACATCGTCCCGCATATTAAGATGACCCCCAAGATTCTAGCTATCATATGATTCCTCCTTAGTTTGGTATAACTCGCGAGCAAGAAACCGGCGTACATTCTCACGCAAATCCAGGATGTCCGTTGACCACCAGAGTCATATCGGCGATGCACGTTGGCGAGTAACACCTGGGTGCCTGCCACGAGGACATTTATCGACGGTTGCACGTCCTATGCCGTTACAGCGCGCAAGCGAAATACAGTCATCACACAAGAAACACCTAGTTTTCACATCTGCCAGGGGTTGACCTCGAAGCAAGGGCTGTCCATTGAGGCGTTTCGGGACAATCTCTCCGGGCTATCTGGTGACTATTGCAACAACCAGTGGGGAACTCTTTTGAGATCAGGCCTAGGAGCCTGTCCGACATTGACCCTTCCATGCGACAACCTCGATATGGCTCAATCAGAAATGCTGTGACACAGTCGTGCTGGTCCTCTTCGCTAATGATTTTTCCTTTCGGATTCTCTATACTGCTGCCTGTTTTGGTGCCATGACCAATGACATGCATCTGACCATCTTCACAAACGCTGCTTCTTTCCCGACATCTTTACGGATACCACCCTGGCAAAGTCACTGTCGGCAAGAGTCGGTCGCCTCATGTTCAAGGAATCGAGCTGTGTTGGACAACGTACCGCTACGCAAGCCGACGGAGGACAAGATGCCGCATACCTCTGAACACGATCGATTGTCAAAGGATGGTTCCAACTGGAAACACTGGGGTCCCTATCTGAGCGAGCGGCAGTGGGGCAGGGTGCGGGAGGACTACAGTCATGACAGCAACGCGTGGTTTTGAAGGACTCAGGCGATGAGCGTGAAAGAGTGAAGGTCTGGTTGACGCAGCTGTCCAAGTCTCTCGGCCGGCCTGGAGCTATTACGTCTTCCTGTTGGAAAGAGACCAGATGGTGAGAGCACACTTCGACAACCGTCTCCGGTCCGAGTGGTTCCGGCCATTGGCTGCAATGGCCATCCTGCTCAGCTTGAGCGGCTGTATGAACTTCGGGGCCTTGACGCTTGACCGTGATCGCTTTGACTTTACACAGGCCGTGGCCAATTCCTGGAAGCAACAGACCTTGCTCAATATCGTCAAGATACGCTATGCAGACACGCCGATTTTTCTCGATGTTGGTCAGATCGTCAGTGGTTACCAGTTGGTCAGCACCGTCCAAGCCGGGGGGACCGTCTTTCCCTCAGGGCCAACCCCCAACTTCTTCAATCTCGGCGCGCAGGGCCAGTACACGGATCGGCCCACCATCACCTACGTGCCGCTGACCGGATCTCAATTCATCCGCACCCTGATGACTCCCATTCCGCCGATCCGACTGTTCGAGTTGGTCGAGTCAGGGTATCCGATTGATATGTTGCTCAACGTGTGCGCACAGAGCATCAATGCGCTCTCGAACGCCAGAGGCGGAGGACGAGCGCGACCGGCGGACCCGGAATTCGCCAAGCTGCTCAAGTCCCTGCGGCAGATCCAGGAATCCGGCGCCGTCGGAATACGCGCCGAGCCCGAACAAGACAAGAAAGGTGGAGGCCTCGTCCTGTCTTTCCCCCTCAAAACCATCCCTCCGGAAATTCAGGCTGAGCGGGCCACCGTCAAACGCCTGCTCGGGTTGAATCCAGAGACAACGGAATTTCGGATTATCTACGGGACGGTGCACGAGCGGGATGACATCGTGGCCATCCAGACACGTTCGGGAATGCAGATCCTCCGAGAACTTTCATCACATGTCCAGATTCCTGAAGAGCACCAGAAGCAGCAGCGCGCATATCCGCAGGCGATGGTCTCGCCCGATGGGCAGGAAGCTCCCCCGCCGCTGATTCGGATTATGAGCGGAACGTCCAAGCCGGCTGAAGCCTTCGCGATTATTCGATACAACGACTTGTGGTTTTGGATCGATAACCATGATCTTCGCTCCAAAGGCACGTTCACCTTCCTCCTCATCTTGATGACCCTGGCTGACACAGGCGAGAAGGCCCCGTCGCCGATCATGACGATCCAGGCCAATTGAGCCACGGTCAATCACAAAATCAGGGTCAAAAACTTCCTGCGAATCACGCCGTGATAATGGAAATATAGGGACGGGCCCTCTGCCTGCACCTACCGCACAGAGGACATCACGATCACGGTATTCGCGGTGCTGTTCATCGGTGGTGACGCCGCGATCCGACAGCCTCGGAAAAGCAACTAGGCACGGGCCAGTACAGGCTTGGGCCGGGAGGCGGGGTGACGGTCCCAATGCCCCGGCTGCGCTCGTTGTTCTTTACACTGGTCCAAAACTTCAACTCCTTCGGAAGGGATCCGAGCCGGAACGACATCCACTTCATGCAAGTCCAACCGACCGTCAATACGATCTGGTCCAATCACTGGTGAACCACACCGTCGTTGACCTGGGACCTCGATTGGAACAATCGAGGTGGCGAATCGATTGACGGAATGGGCTTCACTGTGCAAAACAAAGGCGCATTAGCCCGCATTATTCATGACGGTTCGTCGCGAAATCGTGCAGTCGCCAAGCGAGACAGGCGCGCGGAGCCGCGAGGGAGGAAGGCATACTTGAAACAGTATGTTGACCGACCGAGCGGCGAGCCCGCCTGCCTGGACGCCAAGCCACCGCGTCCAGGCTTGTCGTAGCGGCGAATCCGCGATTGCAGCAGAAGCGCTCATGAATAATGCGGGTTAGGATATCTCCTGTTCTCGCCGATCAGCGCAATGGACGCGACACCGACCGGATACACTCAATCCAGACATTGCAGCCGAGACACGTGGGGCCGGATTGCAACCGTGGGTCTCGCTTCAGTTTTGTACGGATGGCTCGGAATAGGGAGTCTGCACGTTGCCCTAGCCCAGGAACCGTCGCGGGCACCTCAAGAGAGCGAACGTGGCAAGTCAGTTCAACAGGGAACGGATACTCCCGCCACAAACGAACCAGATGCAGCTTCGGAGCAGAAACGGGAAGATTCACCACGCGAACACCGGTTTCTCCCCCCAAGACTGAGGCCCAAACTGACTCAGGAAGAACTTGAGGAGGCCGAGCGACTCAGAGCGCTGGCCGCCAAGTATGGGACCGATCCGACCGCCATTGTGGGCCGTGTGCAGCTGTCCTCTCAATACGCAGACTTACCTCATGGCGCTCGGCTCTCCGATACCGTAGCCCGCGTGGACCTCCCGTTCCGGAGTAACTGGTTGCTCCGTGTGGACACTCCGTTCCACCGGTGGCTCGATCCCAATCGTTCCGGCATCAGCAGCGCCCAAGGCTTGGGCAACTTATCAGCCTTACTCGGGTGGCGCGCCTACAACACGCCGGAATACGCCTTCTTCATCGGCGCCGCCTCTACATTTCCCACCGCATCCGACAACTCCTTGAGCAGTGGAAAGTATACGGTCGGCCCATTCATCGCCACGGGCCGTTTCCTCCCTCAATGGGAGTCCTTCCTGTTCGGGGTGTTCCAACATTCGGTCTCAGCCGGCGGCGATCCGTCTCGAGCTGCGATCTCTCTGACTCAAGCGAATGTCCAGATCAATACGATCTGGGCTGACCGTTGGTGGAGCACCGTGCAAGGGGCGTGGCAAGTCAATTGGGAAATGAAAGCGAAGAGCAGCATGACGTTCGAAGTCGAACTTGGCCGGAATGTGGTGGGGCGATGGGGGATGTATCTGCGCCCCGGTGTTGGGATTTGGGGCAACGATGTCGCCGGAGCCTACGATTGGAATGTAGAGATCGGCACTCGCTACATGTTCAAATCGTTTTGAGCTCTTGGTCATCTCGCGCCATTGGTGATGTAATCTTCTCTGTGTAAAAGACGAAGGGTGTAAGCTGGGTTGCTGTCGAAGGCAAACCCATTCCACTCAAGGAGGCTTACACCCATGACGACGCTAGCACCGTGGACCGAGCAGTGGCAACACTTCACCTCCGAGGTCCGGGAGCAGTTCTGGGGCGACCTCGCCCAGCACACCCGGCAGAGTTGGCAAGACCTGTTGGGGCGGCTCTCCCTTGAGGCGCGGGATTGCTATCTCGGCGTGCGGGACTATGAACGGAGTCCGGCGCGGACCGATGCCCGGAACGGGTTTTATGAGCGGGACTTCGTGACACGCCTCGGCACGTTGCGAGTGTGGGGCGCCCGGACCCGGCACCGCGCGTTCCTGCCAGCAGGACTCGTGCGGGTGGAGCGCCGAGCGGCGGAGGTGTTGCGGTTGATTCGGGAAGCCTTTTTACGCGGGCTCAGTACGCGGGCCGTGGGCCGCATGGTCGCGCTGGTCACCGAGGAACCGGTCAGTGCCCAGACGGTGTCGCGGGTGACGCGAGATCTCGACCACGCGGTCGCCCAGTTTCATCAGGCCCCACTGGCCGATGAGTGGCGCTATTTGTTTCTGGATGGCGTGAGTCTGCGGGTGCGGCGGCCCACTGGCCGCAAGCGAGTCCAACTCCTCGTGGCCTACGGCGTTCGAGCGGATGGGACACGACACCTGCTTGGGTTTACCCGGAGTACGGGGGAGAGCCAAGCGGCCTGGGAAGGGCTCTTGCTGGATCTCTATCGGCGCGGACTGGAGGGCCACCAGCTCTAGCTCGTCGTGACCGATGGCTGTGCGGGGTTGGCCGCGGCCCTGCAGACGGTCTATCCCCGTGTGGCGCATCGGCGCTGTTGGGTGCACACGCTGCGGAATTTGCTGAGCATGGCCCGGCGGTGGCCCAGGCGCAGGCCTTCGCCCGTCGGTGGCGAGAGGGGTACCCGCAGCTCGTGGTCCGGCTGCTCCGGGATCTCCCCGAGTTGCTGGCGTTCTTCCAGTGTCCGCGGGCGCTCTGGCGCAAGCTGCGGACGACCAATGTGATTGAGCGGTGCTTCGTCGAAGTGCGACGGCGGACCCGCCCGATGGTGTGTCTCGTGAACGTGCAGAGCGTGGAGCGGATGATCTTCTCGATCTTCAACCGATTTAATCTGGAGTGGCGCCCACGCACCCTTCGCCAATTTACACAAGTCGCGTGACATCACCCGGGTGAGCGGAGGTTGTTACTTTTTTCTGAATTCGTGATATAAGACCCGCCCATGCAAGTAGACGCTAATGAAAGACCTTTAGGATATGTGACTACGAAGAGGTTTATGAGCGTGTATCGGCGAGTCGTTGTTCAAGTATCCGTCGGAGCATTTCTTCTGGCGTTGTTCCTTATCCCCGGGATGACTCATGCCGGAGGACTGTTCTTGACGGAATTCGGAACGGAGGACGTGGCCCTTGCGGGAGCAGGCTGGGCGGCGCGCGCGCAGGATGCCTCCACTTTGTTCAAAAATCCAGCCGGCATGAGTCGACTCGAAGGCAATCAATTCCAAGGCGGGTTGCAAGCCTTGTACTTCCAAAGCGGCGGGTTCAGCGGCACCAATACCCCACAGGGCGGGAATGGCGGCGGGAATCCGGTCGGTGTGGTGCCGGGTGCGAGCGGCTTCTATGTGCACAGCCTCGGCAAGGATTTCAAAGTCGGGCTCGGTATGCTGGGGAATTTCGGCTTGGGATTGAAGAATGACCAGGGCTTTGTCGGCCGCTACTATGTGAAGCAGGCGACGTTGGTCGGGATCACGTTTGCGCCGGTGGCGAGCTACCGGGTCAACGAATATATTTCCATTGGAGGCGGTCCCAACGTCATGGTGGCCTATCTGAAGAACACCGTGAACATCAACACCCTGGGCCAGGGCAACGGCGACGGGCAGCTGTATCTCTCGGATACGACCGCGGGCGTCGGCGGCCAGTTCGGCATCCTCGTCGAGCCCCAAAAAGGCACCCGCGTCGGCGTCACCTACTATTCTCCGATCAAATTGGATTTCTCGACCAGCCCCACCTTTTCGAACCTGGGGACGTTCGGGAGCACATTGCAAGGCAATGGTCTCCTGACCCGTAATATCGATCTGGGCATGACGGTGCCGCAGCATGTCATCCTCAGCGGCTATCATGAGCTCAGTGACCGGTGGGCGGTCATGGGCGACTTCGGGTGGGAAGATTGGAGTGATTTCGGTAAGGTCGACGTCTCAGTCTCAGGTGGGGCCAGTCCCACGTCGCTGACGACCACCAGTAACTACAACGACACCTATCACGTGGGGATTGGCACCCAGTACCGGCTGAATCCCGAGTGGTTGCTCAACGGTGGATTTGCCTACGATTCCTCGATGGTCAGCGCAGCGGATCGGACCTTGGCCGCTCCGGTCGGCGCGACCTATAAGTTCGGCCTGGGCGCCAATTGGCTGATGAACCCGAAGGTCAAATTGGGATTCAGCTACGAGCTGGCCTATATCGGTGATATGGCGATCTCGCAAAATCGCAGCTTGCAGGCCGGGGAAGTGACCGGCGCCTACAAGGACACGATGATGCATTTCTTCGCCTTTACCATGAACTGGGGATCTCAAGGGGTGATCTTCGGTCCCGGTGGCCAGGCGTCGTGACGACAAGGGGAGCCAGGATGCGTGACTGGCTCTAATCGAATGTCGGCCTAAACTACTACTTGAAAATAGTAACGTATTCCGCCAAGTTTCCACCCCCAAGTTGTTTTTGTTATTCATCGTAGACGAGAAAAAAGGAGGATTGAAATGGTTGCAACTCGATTCTTACTGTTGGGTGCGATCTGTGTGGTGGCCAAGAATTATCAGATGGTGCAGTCGCCAGGGCCTGACGTGATGCACGTCCGTATCGGCATTACCGAAGCCGGTAAAAACGTTCCGGTGGTGGATAACCTCACCGCCGCGTATCCGGCCGCCATGGTCCTGTCAAAAGGGAAGAAATACGTGAGCAGCACCGAGTCGTTTGTCGGCAAGGCGTCGATTGAAGCGGAAGCGACCGACAGTCAGACCGGTGAACTGCTGGCTGCCGGAGTCGATCGCCGGGGTGGCGGGAAATATGCCTGGAAGTCATTTCACCGGTGGGGCGATGTCGAAGAAGCTTATACCTATTGGGCCAAAAAGTTTGCCTGGCGGGCCTGCATGATGCGGGGCGACGCCACGTGCGAACTGCCGAAGGACTAGTGGATTGTTCGAATTGAAGCTCAGCAACAATTGAGCATGCGTTATGTCAAGAAACGCGCACGCAACACAAAAGGAGGAGCAGTCATGAGTCGTTTTCTTCAATGGTTCGTTCTCGTGGGAGCGATAGCGCTGGTCGCCGGCGCGCTCCCCGCGGTCGCCGCCGACAAGAAACCCAACATCCTCATCATCTGGGGTGACGACATCGGCTACTGGAACGTCAGCGCCTACAACCAGGGCATGATGGGCTACAAGACGCCGAACATTGACCGCATCGCGAAGGAAGGCGCGCTGTTCACCGACTGGTACGCCCAGCAGAGCTGCACGGCCGGGCGCGCGGCCTTCATCACAGGGCAAAGCGGCTTTCGCACCGGCCTGCTCAGGGTCGGCCTGCCGGGCGCCAAGGAAGGCTTGCAGGCGCGGGATGTCACCATCGCCGAGCTGCTCAAGGGCCAGGGCTATGCGACCGCCCAGTTCGGCAAGAACCACCTCGGCGACCGGGATGAACACCTGCCCACGGCCCACGGGTTCGACGAGTACATGGGCACGCTCTACCACCTCAACGCCGAGGATGAGCCGGAACATCCCGACTATTTCAAAGACCCGGCACTACGGAAGAAATACGCCACCCGCGGCGTGATCCATAGCTGGGCCAACCCGGACGGCACGCAAAAGATCGAGAGCGCCGGTGTGCTGAACATGAAGCGCATGGAGACAATCGACGACGAGATCGCCAAGGTCTCGATGGACTATCTCGACAAGGCCAAGAAGGCCGACAAGCCCTTCTTCCTCTGGGTGAATTTCACCCGCATGCACATCTGGCTGCGGCTCAAGGAAGAGAGCCGGGGCAAAACCGGCCTCGGCCCCTATCCCGACGGCATGGTCGAGCACGACGGCCACGTCGGCCAGGTGCTCGACAAGCTCAAGGAACTCGGCCTCGATGAGAACACCATCGTCATGTATTCCACCGACAACGGCGCGATGAAAGACGTGTGGCCGGAAGGCGGGCAGTCACCGTTCCGCGGCCAGAAGGCCACCAACTGGGAGGGCGGCTTCCGCGTGCCTACCGCCATCCGCTGGCCCGGGGTCATCAAGCCCGGCACTGTGCTGAACGACATCTTCGCCCACGAAGACATGCTGCCCACGCTGCTGGCCGCCGCCGGCGTCCCCGACGTGAAGGAGCAGTTGCTCAAGGGCATGAAAGTCGGCAACAAGACCTTCAAGGTCCATCTCGACGGCTACAACCTCACCGATGCGCTGGCGGGCAAGACGCCCAGCCCGCGCCATGAGTTCTTCTACTTCCTGGATGACGGCACGCTCGCCGGGCTCCGCTATGACCGGTGGAAGATCGTCTTCGCCGAGAAGCCCGAGTATGGCTGGCCTGTCTGGCAGGCTGAGCCTACGCCGCTGGCATTCCCCAAGCTCTTCAACCTCCGCGCCGACCCCTTCGAGACCGCGGATAAGGATGGCATGGACTACACCCGTTGGACCGCTGAGCACGCATTCGTGCTGGTGCCGGCGCAGCAATACGTCGGGAAGTTCCTCGCCACGTTCAAGGAATATCCACCGAGCCAGAAGGCCGGCAGCTTCTCGCTGGATCGAGTGCTGGAGTCGCTCCAGACCCCGACCAAGGGAGGCAACTGACACCACGCTCGAAATGAACTGCTGACTTGATCTGCCAGGCCGCACCCGTCACAACCGGGTGCGGCCCACACCAAAGAAATACCTGATGCAACAGCAGCAAACAGAGATAGCAGAGGCGAAAATGGAAATCTCCGTTACCTCCTGTTCAAGTTCTGAAAAACCAACCAACTATCGAAAGAACACAACCATGAAAACCAAAACCATGCTCGCCGTCCTCAGCCTCGTGCTGGTCGCGGCCATCGTGCTGCCGGCAGGGGCGCAAGAAGTCCTTCCCAGACCCGAACAACCCTTCAAGGGCGAGGTCGGCCGCACGACCAAAGACTCCAAGCTGGACTTCCCGCAAGAGGTCAAAGCGCCCAAGGGCGCGCCGAACATTCTGCTCATCATGACCGATGACGTGGGCTTCGGCGCGACCAGTCCGTTCGGCGGGCCGGTTCCCACGCCCGCGTTCGAGCGGGTCGCGCAAGCGGGGCTGCGCTACACGCAGTTCCACACCACGGCGTTGTGCTCGCCCACGCGCGCGGCGCTCCTTTCCGGGCGTAACCACCACTCGGCGGCCACGGGCGTCATCATGGAATTGGGCACGGGCTATCCGGGCTACAACTCGCTGATGCCGAAGAGCGCCGGCACCTTCGCCGAGGTGCTCAAGCAGAACGGCTACAACACCGCCTGGTATGGCAAGAACCACAACGTCCCCGACTGGCACACCAGTCAAGCTGGGCCGTTCGACCTCTGGCCCACGGGGCTGGGCTTCGAATACTTCTACGGCTTCATCGGCGGCGACGCCAACCAGTGGGCGCCGGCCATTTTTGAGAACACCAAACCCATCGAACCGCCGCACGATGCAAAGGACTACCACTTCGACAAGGACATGGCCGACCACGCCATCGCCCGCATCCGCCTGTTGAATTCGGTCGCGCCGCAGAAGCCGTGGCTGCAATACTACGCGCCGGGCACGGCGCACGCGCCGCATCACGCCCCGAAGGAGTGGATCGCAAAGTTCAAGGGCCAGTTCGACCAGGGCTGGGACAAAGTGCGGGAAGAGACCTTTGCCCGCCAGAAAAAGCTGGGCATCCTCCCCGCCAACGCCAAGCTGACGCCCAGGCCTGCGGAGATCGCCGCCTGGGATAGCCTCAGCGCCGATCAGAAGAAGCTCTATGCCCGCATGATGGAGGTCTATGCCGCCGCCCTCGCGCACGCCGACTACCAGATCAACCGCATCCTCGACGCGATCGAGGCGATGGGTGAAACGGAGAACACGCTCGTCATCTATATCCAGGGCGACAACGGCGCGAGCGCCGAGGGCACGCCGCAGGGCCTGCTCAACGAGGTGGCTATTTTTAACATGATCCCGGAGGCCTCCAACGAAGTCCTGCGTCGCATGGACGAGATTGGCGGTCCGACGACCTACAACCACTATCCCGTCGGCTGGGCGCATGCCATGGACACGCCCTTCCAGTGGGCCAAGCAGATCGCCTCGCACTTCGGCGGCACGCGCAACGGCCTGGCGATCTCCTGGCCGGCGCGCATCAAGGATCAGGGCGGCATCCGCACGCAGTTCCACCACGTCATCGACATCTACCCGACGGTTCTCGAAGCCGTCGGCGTGCAGTCGCCTTCGGTGCTCAACGGTGTGCCGCAGAAGCCGGTCGAAGGCGTGAGCATGGTCTATTCGTTTAACGATGCCAAGGCCCCCTCGGCGCGCCGCACGCAGTACTTCGAGATGTTCGCCAACCGTGCCATCTATCACGACGGCTGGGTCGCCTGCACCACGCCTGCGGTTGCGCCTTGGGTCATGGGCAAAGCCCCGGCCGTGGACGAGTACAAGTGGGAGCTCTACAACGTGGCGGAGGACTTCAGTGAATCGGTCAACCTCGCCGGCAAAGAGCCCGCCAAGCTCCGCGAGTTGCAAGACCTCTTCTGGATCGAAGCCGCCAAGTACAACGTGCTCCCGCTCGACAACAGCAAGGTCGAGCGCTTCGACGTCAGCCTGCGTCCCAGCCTCACCCACGGTCGCTCCGTGTTCACCTATTACGACGGTCAGACGCGCATCTCCGAGGGCGTAGCGCCCGACCTCAAGAACAAGTCCTGGCGCATCGGCGCGGACGTGGAGATTCCCCAAAGCGGCGCGGAGGGAATGATCGTGACGCAGGGCGGACGCTTCAACGGCATCGGCCTCTACCTGCTCGGCGGCAAGCCGGTGTTCCACTACAACCTCGTCGGCGTCACCCGTACCACCATCGCCGGCCCGGACAAGCTCGCGCCGGGCAAGCATGTCATCCTGCTGGACTTCAAGTATGACGGCGGCGGCATCGGCAAAGGCGGCACGGCCACGCTGACGGTGGACGGCAAGCAAGTCGCCCAGAGCCGGATCGAGCGCACCATCTCGCTCCGCGTCGCGCTCGATGAAACGCTGGATATCGGCGAGGACACCGGCACGCCGGTCAGCGAGGACTACCACGTGCCGTTCAAGTTCACGGGGGACCTCAACCGCGTCGTCATCCGGCTGAGCGACTCCCCGCTCAGTGCGGAAGACGAGGAGCAGATCCGGCGGGCGAAAGCCGCCATCAATGTCGGACAGTAAGCGACGACGCGCCTGCGTCCGCCGTCACAAGGCGGCGGGCGCAGCAGCCAACAGACAGAACAATGAAAACCACCCGCACACAAAACCTCATCGCCGCCGCGCTTGTTAGCGCGCTGGCTTTCACCGCAACCATCGCCCACGCCGCAGACGTGCTCCCGTCCTGGAATGACGGAACAGCCAAGAACTCCGTTGTTGAATTCGTCGCGAAGGTGACGAAGGAAGGTGGATCTGATTTTGTGCCACCTGCCGAGCGCATTGCCGTGTTCGACAACGACGGCTGTCTTTGGGCCGAGCAGCCGATGTATTCCCAGGCGCTCTTCATCTTCGACCGTATCTAGGCCCTCGCGTCGCAGCATCCGGAATGGAAGGACAAAGAGCCGTTCGCCTCCGTGCTCAAAGGCGACCTGAAATCCGCGCTCGCCGGCGGCGAACACGCGCTCATGGAAATGGCGATGGCCACGCACGCGGGCATGACGACCGAGGAGTTTGAGAAGATCGCGAAGGACTGACTCGCCACGGCGAAGCATCCCGTGACCCAGCGGCCTTACACCGAAATGGTTTATCAGCCGATGCTCGAAGTGCTCGCCTACCTGCGCGCGAACGGCTTCAAGAACTTCATCGTCTCCGGCGGTCTACCCGAAAGGGTTCGCCCTGATGTGGCGCACCACCCGCACATCACGCTGATCCAGCGTTTTGTCCGCACGGCGGATCTCGACCAGGTCTATGCCGCCGCCGGCAAGGTACTCGCCGACGCCAATGTGACCGCCATGAAGCTGGAGGCCTTCAAGTATTACTATGCCCTGGGCAAGGATGTTGGCATTGCGGGCATTGTCGACAGGCCGACCCCTGAGTTGCTCAATTTGCAGCAGGACGTGATCGCCGCTGTGGCCCCGTTCACGGTGGAGACTGGAACCATGGCCGCGTTCGTCAGTGTGCACGACGACCCCGCCCTCGACGCGCTCCTGATCCAATATGTGTCGGCGTTCGTTCCCAAGAATACCGGCGAGCATTTCAGTCCGCACGTCAGCACCGGCGTCGCTCCCCGGGAATACCTCGACAAAATGCTCACCGAACCGTTTGAGCCGTTCACCTTCTCGCCAGCGGGTGCGTCCGTTTACCAGCTAGGTCAGTTCGGCACGGCTGCGAAGAAACTCAAAGAATGGGATTCGAAGCCCTGAAACGCCTGTCAGGAAAGAGGCAGAACCGCGGACGGGTAGCGAGCTTCTTGACTTGCACCAGAAGTTCATCAGGGAGATTGATACGACTGCGCATGCGGCAATTCATGTTGGATAAGAATGCTGATGTCGTTGCGACTCTTGCTGACCCTTTGCGCCGGTGTACCTCGTTGAAACCATTGGTGCGCCCGGCAGGAATTGAACATGTGACCTACGGGTTACGAGCCCGATTATGCGGCCGCTGTCCGGTCGGCCAGCACAAGCGCTTGGGTTTGGTGAATACGGCCGGCCGGAATCGACAGGTCTCCGTCGCGCAGGCGGGCGAGCATTCCGGCCTTCTCGCTGCCGGTTACCAACCACAGAATACACCGCGCACGATTGAGGATGGGATAGGTCAATGTCATCCGGCGCAGTCCCTGGTAAAGTCCGGTCAGTGCGACATCGGTGTTGGTCGCGTCGAGCACGGAGTCGCCAGGCACAAGTGACGCCGTATGGCCGTCAGACCCAAGCCCGAGATGGACCAGATCAAGCACCGGCGGCGAGCCGGCGAGTTCTTGAAGCGTCGCGGCATATTGTGCGGCAGCAGCCTCCAGATCGGCGGCTTCCACCGGCATGGCATAAATGTGATCCATCGGAAGCGGCGCGTGTGTGAGCAGACTGTCGCGCAGATGCGTAAGGTTACGATCCGGGTGCCCGGCCGGGGCCACTCGTTCGTCCACTTGCACCACATGCACCTTCTCCCACGGCATGTCCTGATTTGAGAGCGCGCGCAACATCATCCGGGGCGTGCGGCCGCCGCTCACGGCCATGATAAAGCGTCCGCGCGCGGCCACGCCTGACCGAGCCTTCTCGGCAATCATCGAAGCCGCCGCTCGGGCAACTGAATCGGCGTCGGCCAGCACGTCAATCTTCATGAGGTGCCGTCATTGTTGGAGCGTCTCTTGCATCATGATTGTTTATCCGCGATCGGTTTATCCACGACCGGATAGACGCCGGTCAGGCGCGCGATCAGAATGGCGACAAACATCACACCGGCAATCATCTCCAGGATTGTCAGAAAACGGGATTGCACCAACGCAGGAGTAACATCGCCGAATCCAGCAGTCGTGAGCGCCACGAAACTGAAATAGATCAGTTCCGCCATGTCGAGAGCCTTTGGCGTTCCCCCGAACGCATAGGCGCCAGGGTAGAAGTACTGTGTCACGCCGTGCAGTTGTGCCCAGAAGATGGCGACCAGTATGTATGCAGCCACGGCGCCGTACAGCTTGTCCGAGGTCATAAAGTCCCGTCGGAGTACATAATGCAGAAGCCTGGCGAGGATGAATACATAGAAAACGGCGTTGAAACCCCAGGTCAAGACGAGGTACCCTGGCTGGCCCGACTCCAGCGCCAGGAATCGAAAGACAATCGCCGGCAGAACCAGGATCACAGCAATGACAAACATTATCCGCGAGCGCCCCATTGCCGCAACCGCGGTCAAGAGAATGGTGACGTTGATGAGAAACAGTATCACAGGGCCGTGAGTGGCCTCGCTCAGGAACGGCAGCGCGACAAGCAGAGCGAGCAGCGCCAGGAAGAGAAAGAAACAGCGCTGCTCGGGTATATGCGCCAGGCGCTCGTTCAGCGTTTCGTTCGGCATGACACATGATCCTTCCCGTGATACGGGATGCGAGATGCGGGATATCCCATATCGCGTATCCCCCATCCCGTCTTGTTCGCATCCGGTCGAATTGCCCCTACAGCACAGACAAGACCCGGCTTTCGTCCGGAATGGCCAGTAACGGGCAGCCGCAGTGCCGGAGCACTTGTTCGCTATTGCTGCCTCGCAGGGCGTCGAGAAAACCTTGCCGCCCCTCGGTGGACATGACGATAAGATCGGCCTCCATCCCGCGAGCGATCTGCAAAATCACCTGCGTGACATCGCCCTTCTGTGACATCTTCGTCCATTCCCATCCCGGCAACTCGGGACAGTTGACCTGGGGCATTTCGCTCTCGTCGCCCACATAAAGGATAGTGAACTGACCGGTGGAACAGTTGAGCCGTTGCGCGATCCGGACAGCGGCCTGGATCGCGGGCTGTGCCTTCGGAACCGGTGCGACAGGGATCAAGATGTTCTTGAGCGACACGGAGCCGTCTTTCAACGACACAAACCCCTCCACGCCTGCGGGGATGAAGAGTGTCATCTGATGAGATTTCCTGGACACAGGTTTCGCGACGGAGTTCTCCAGCCATAGGACTTGCCTTTTGTCCTGTTGCGTGGCGAGGACAATCAGGTCGCTGGGCTGATGCTCAAGAAATCCCAACACCGATTTCACCGGATCCTTGTCCTGAGCAATAACTTTCTTGACCTTGATGCCCAGCTCCGGTACGGCAGACTTCGGGCTGTCTTTCGGCAGTAGCCCCCACCGCTCGAGTGTCTGCCTCACGCCGGGAAACTCAGTCCAATTCTCCTTCCGGTCCGGCGACACGTGGAAAATGGTGAGCGTGGCCTTGGCGATCAGCGCGGCTTTCAATGCGTGGGCGAAGGCGGTTTCGCTGGCTGCGCTAAAGTCGGAAGGATGAAACACGTGCTGCAGAATCGGCAGACTCAGAGGCGTCTTGTTCATGAAGCTCCTCCAGCTCGGTCGGCCAATACCTAGCAGGCTGTTGACACACAGAGTACGCGTCGCCTCTTCGCTCGCTGCGGCCTTGCTGGACGGCCTTTCTGAACAGCCCGCAGGCCATTCAGCTTCCGTCAGTGATCTCAGACGTGGTGTCGTTTCCGGTGTCGTCATCTCGTTTGTCAACACACTGCTAGCACAAATACGATTGGAAAATCATGAATCCGGCCGGAGCCATCAGCGGCTCCCCGATGCCTTCGCTAGACCCAGTTCTCAACGCGTAGCCCGGGGACGCGCCGAAATTCTCGCGCATTGTTCGTCACGAGGCTGAGCGCGTGAGCGGCAATTAAGAGATCCATCGATCCGATCGGCGTCCCCTTCTGTTCAAGCGTTGTGCGGAGTCGTCCATAGGCGGCTGCTGCGTCTCGGTCGAACGATGCCACTTCGAGTGGAGAGAGAAACTGGGCGAGGGCGAGACGATTCTTCACGGCATGCCGGCTCTTACTCACGCCGTAATCAAGTTCCGCTACGGTGATACTGGAGATCCCGATGTCACCGACCGGATGCGAAAGGAACCGTTCGAGCACGGAAGGAGGCTGCTGGGCCGCTTCCGCTTTTGAACGGCAGGTTGCCGACGCCCCTGTGCCATGAAGTCTGCCGTGAACTTCTTCAGACTGTCCATGAGCGGCGCCCACGAGAGTTTTTTCGGACGAATGACGAGGGTATTGCCGCGTTGCCGAATCTCGACTTCGTCGCCATCCAGCTGGAACTCCCGCGGAATTCTGACAGCTTGACTATTCCCGCTCATAAAGAGCCGTGTTTTCTTTGTGGCCATGGGGGCGCCCCCTCTATATCTTATGTATATACGCGATGATATACAGGTCTGCAGATTGAGTCAATCGATCGTCCGGCTATCGATATTCGCCTCAAACAGGTTGTGTGCAGTGCCGGCTACTTCGCTTGTCCGAGCCCGCATTATTCATGAACGCTTCTGCTCCAATCACCGATCCGCTGCTGCGACGAGCCTTCGGCCGGCGGGCTCGCCACTCGGACCCTCACCGTACTGCACGAGTACGCATCGGGTCCTCAGGGCTCCGCGCGCCGGTCTCGCGACGCAGCTCAGCGATTTCGCAACGAACCGTCACGAATAATGAGGGCTAGCTGCTGCATGGCGGCATCAATCACACGCTCCTTCGTGAAGCCAAACTCCTTCTGCAATACTTTCAGTTGAGCCGACGCCCCGAATGTCGTCATGCCGACGATGGCGCCCGTCGGGCCGACGTAGTGTGCCCACCCGAAAGTCGAAGCCTGTTCAACCGCGACGCGAGCCGTCACCGCCGGCGGCAGGACTTGGTCGCGATAGGTTTGGTCCTGCTGCTCGAACAGTTCCCACGAAGGCATACTCACGACCCGAGCCTTCAGTCCTTCGGACTTGAGCTGTTCGTAGGCTGCGACACAGAGCGAGACTTCACTGCCGGTTCCGATAAGGATCACATCGGGCTTGCCGCCGGCGGCATCGGCCAGGATATAGGCTCCCTGCGCCAGACCGGCCGCGGAAGCGTATTTCGTGCGATCCAGCGTCGGCACATCCTGCCGGGTGAGCATGAGCGCCACCGGCTCGTGATGCAGATTCATGATCACGCGCCAGGCTGCCACGACCTCATTCGCATCGGCCGGCCGTAGGACAATCAGCCCGGGCATCGCGCGCAAGGAGGCGAGGTGTTCGACCGGCTGATGGGTCGGCCCGTCTTCTCCCACGGCAATCGAATCATGCGTGAAAATATGAATGACCGGCAATTCCATCAGTGCGCCAAGCCGGACCCCGCCTCTCGCATAATCACTGAAAATCAGGAATCCGGAACCATAGGCCCGGACCTTCACCAGGGCCATCCCGTTCAGGATCGCCGCCATCGCATGCTCGCGGATTCCGAAGTGGAGATTGCGGCCACCGGGAGTCTCGACTGAGACATCGCCCGCCCCTTCAAACGTCAACCGCGTTTTGACCGACGGGGCCAGATCCGCCGACCCGCCCATCAACCAGGGCACGCGCTTTCCAACCGCGTTCAACACCTGCCCGGACGAGACCCGCGTGGCCAGACCCTTGGCGTCGGCCGGGAAGGCGGGCAGGTCCTTGTCCCATCCCTCGGGCAACTGCCGGTGCTGCATCCGGTACAATTCATCGGCCAGCTCCGGGTACTTGGCCTTGTACTCTGTGATCCGCGTGAACCAGGCGCCGCGGAGCGTCTCCCCTCGAGCGCCGATCCCCTTCCGGAAATGCTCAGCGACGCCGTCGGGAATATGGAATTTGGCATCCTCCGGCCAACCGTAATTTTTCTTGGTCTTTCGGATTTCCTCTTCGCCGAGCGGCTCTCCGTGAGCCGCCGAGGTGTCTTGTTTGTTGGGCGCCCCATACGCGATGTGGCTGTCCACGATGATCAGAGTCGGCCGGCCTGTCGTCTTCTGGAAGGTTCGAAACGCCCGCTCGAGCATCACGAGGTCGTTGGCGTCACCGACGCGGGTGACGTTCCAGCCATAGGCGATAAACCTGGTTGCGACATCGTCCGAGTACGCCAGCGCGGTGTGGCCTTCGATCGTGATGTGATTGTTGTCGTAGATCCAGCAGAGGTTCGAGATGCCCAAGTGTCCGGCCATCGAGGCGGCCTCGTGAGAGATCCCCTCCATCATGTCACCATCCCCGCACAAGGCATAGACGTTAAAATTGATCAGGTCGTCGAAGCCGGGCCGGTTGAAATGCTCAGCCATCCAGCGGCCGGCCAGGGCCATGCCGACACTGTTCGAAATCCCCTGCCCGAGCGGTCCGGTTGTGGTTTCGACCCCGGAGGTCCAGCGGTATTCCGGATGACCGGGGCAGCGGCTCCCCAATTGACGAAACTGCTTGATGGCCTCCAACGGCACCGACAGTTCACCGAGGGTTTCGTACTCTTTGCTCACGGCCTTCACCCCGGTGAGATGAAGCAGGGAGTACAGCAACATCGAGGCGTGACCGATGGACAGGACAAAACGGTCCCGGTTGGGCCAGATCGGGTCTTGCGGATCGAAACGGAGAAATCGCTGCCACAGGCAATACACCACGGGGGCCAAGGCCATGGGCGTCCCTGGATGGCCTGAGTTGGCCTGCTGAACGGCATCCATGGACAACGTGCGGATCGTGTTGATGCAGAGTTGATCAAGCTGTTCACCAGTCATCGCAAGCCTTTCTGGTTATCTGTTGTTGGCGGAACGAGGTGTCAGCCCGGCAGGCGAAGCCGGCGATAACGCCGGATCAACGCGTTGGTCGAGCTGTCGTGCCGGAGATCGGGATCCGTCCCGCTCGTCAATTCCGGCGTGATCCGTGTGGCCAGCACTTTGCCCAGTTCCACGCCCCACTGGTCGAACGAGTTGATACGCCAGATCGTGCCCTGGACGAAGACCTTATGCTCGTAGAGCGCGATCAACTTCCCGAACATGTCCGGCGTCAGTTGCTCGACCAGGATGGTATTCGTCGGGCGGTTGCCCGGAAACGTCCGGTGCGGCACCAGGGCCGGAGACGCTCCTTCCGCCTCCACTTCCGCGGCAGTTTTGCCAAAGGCCAGCGCCTCCGTCTGCGCAAACAGATTGGATGCCAGCAGATCGTGATGTTGCCCCATGGGATTGAGCGACCGGCAGAAACCAATGAAATCGCATGGGATCAACCGGGTGCCCTGATGGATCAACTGGTAGTACGCATGCTGGCCGTTGGTGCCGGGCTGCCCCCAAATGACCGGGCCCGTCTGGAAATCAACCACGTTCCCATCGCGGTCCACGCGCTTCCCGTTGCTCTCCATGTCGAGCTGCTGCAGATAGGCGCTCAGCCGCCCGAGGTAGTGATCATAGGGCAGAATCGCCTGGGACTCGACGCCGAAGAAATTCACGTACCAGAGTCCGATGAGCCCCAACAGCACGGGCAGGTTCTTGTCGAACGGGGCGGTCCGGAAATGCTCGTCCATGGCATGGTACCCGGCCAGCATCTCGCGGAACCGTTCGGGCCCGATGGCGACCATCAGCGAGAGACCGATGGCCGAGGGCAGCGAGTAGCGGCCTCCGACCCAATCCCAGAATTCGAACATGTTGGCGGGGTCGATCCCGAATTTTGCGACTTCGGCCGCGTTCGTGGACACGGCCACGAAGTGCCGGGCCACCGCCTTATCGCTCTTGAGCGCTTGCAGACACCACGTACGCGCGGTCTGCGCGTTGGCGAGAGTCTCCTCCGTGGTGAATGTTTTTGAGCAGACAATGAACAAGGTCTCCTCAGGATCGAGGTCCCGTGTCGACTCGGCGACATCGGTCGCATCAACGTTCGAGACGAAACGAACCGTCAGCGCGCGATCGCTGTAGGCCCGCAACGCCTCGTAGGCCATGACGGGCCCCAGGTCCGAGCCCCCGATGCCGATGTTCACGACGTTGCGAATGCGCTTGCCGGTATGGCCTTTCCACTGGCCGCTGCGCACAAGGTGTGCGAAGCCGGCCATTTCCTCAATCACCGCATGGACCTTCGGCACCACGTTTTCGCCGTCCACTGTAATGGTGGCACCGGCGGGGGCGCGCAGCGCGACGTGGAGGACCGCGCGATTCTCCGTCACATTGAGCTTGTCGCCGCGGAACATCGCGTCGATTGCGGCGCGCAAGCCGGCGGCGTTGGCAAGGTCGAGCAGCAACCGCATCGTGTCATCCGTGACGCGATTTTTCGAATAGTCGAGATAGATGCCCTGCGCCTCGCACACCAAGCGCGCGCCTCGCACGGGATCTTTCGCAAACAGATCCCGCATATGCAGGGTCTTGATCGCCTCGTAATGCTCACGAAGGGCGTTCCAGGCAGTGCCTTGCGTGAGTGGAACTGCGCCGCTCGTCATCGCATCACCTCCTTAGCATTCAGACAGTTCCCCATATGATCTCTTTTCCTGACACCGTCGCGGCGCGCTCGCTCAGAACTGAACCGGCGCGTTCCATCGCTTGATCGCCGGAATACCGCGGTAGTAGCTCAGGATGTTCATTGTGGCCGTATCGAGCAAAAAGCGCTGGCCTTCCGAAGGAGGGAGGCCCAGCCAGCGAGCCCCAAAGACTCTGAGCACATGCCCGTGGGCGAACAAGATGACATTGCCCTTGACGGCGCGCGCTTTCTCAATCACACGATCGACCCGTGCGCCGATTTCCCCCGGCTGTTCTCCGCCCGGGCCGCCATCTCGAAAGAGCAGCCAGCCCGGGGCCGTCGCATGGATCTGGCCTGGTGTCAATCCCTCATAGTTCCCGTAGTTCCACTCCACCAGATCGGGCTCGATCTGTGCCACATCCCCGAAACCGGCCAGCCGGCAGGTATCCCTGGCTCGTTGCAAGGGACTCGTCAGGGCCAGCGCGAACGACTCCTTCGCGAGGATCGGCAGCAGGAGTCTCGCCACCTGTCGGCCGTTTTCCGTCAGCGGGATATCGGTGGTCCCTGTGTGTCGTCCGTTGAGACTCCACTCGGTTTCGCCGTGACGCACGAGAAACACCAGTTGCGCTGGAACAGCCATAGCAAATCTACCGATTGCGGCTCCCGGCCCCAGCCAGGGCATTGTTCACGATCTGTTCGGCTTCCGTCACGATCGTCCTTAAGTGACGCTCGTCCTTAAAGCTCTCTGCATAGATTTTGTAAATGTTCTCGGTGCCGGAGGGCCGGGCCGCGAACCAGCCGTTCGCGGTGATGACCTTCAATCCTCCGATGGAGGCGTTGTTGCCCGGCGCCTTGGTCAGCTTGGCAGTGATCTGGTCGCCGGCGAGCGTCGATGCCCTCACAGCATCGGGCGACAACTTTCCCAGCCTTTCCTTCTGCTCGGGTGTGGCCGTCGCATCAATGCGTGTGTAGAGAGGATTCCCAAATTCAGCCGTCAGTTCGCGGTAATGTTCCCCCGGATCTTTGCCGGTTCGAGCGGTAATCTCGGCCGCGAGCAGGTTCATGATCGGACCATCCTTGTCGGTCGTCCACACTGTGCCGTCGCGACGGAGAAAGCTTGCTCCGGCGCTCTCTTCACCGCCGAAGCAACAAGAGCCGTTGAACAGGCCCGGCACAAACCACTTGAAGCCGACCGGCACCTCGCACAGCCGGCGGTCGAGTTTGGCGACGACACGGTCGATCATGCCGCTCGACACCAACGTCTTGCCGACCAGCGCGTCGGCAGGCCACTGAGGTCGATGCGTGAGGAGATAGCGAATGGCCACGGCGAGATAATGGTTGGGATTCATCAGCCCGGAGGACGGCGTGACGATCCCGTGGCGATCCGAGTCCGGATCATTCGCAAAGGCGAGGCGAAACCGGTCTTTCAGGCCGACGAGGCTTGCCATCGCATAGGGACTCGAGCAGTCCATCCGGATCTTGCCGTCGTGATCAACCGTCATGAAGGAGAAGGTCGGATCGACTTTTTGGTTCACGACGGTGATGTTCAGCTTGTAGATTCGATTGATCGGCTCCCAGTAATGAACCGCGGCGCCGCCAAGCGGATCCACGCCCAGCACGAAGCCCGCCTCGCGGATGGTCTCCATGTCGATCACGTTCCGAAGATCATGAACATAGGGCAGGATGTAATCTTCCTGGCGCGTGGTTTCCGCCTTGAACGCCTTCTCGAACGGCACGCGCTTGACGCCGGCGTTGCCTTCTCGCAGCAAATCATTCGCACGATCCTGCATCCATTTCGTCACATCGGTATCGGCCGGTCCGCCGTTGGGCGGGTTGTACTTGATGCCTCCGTCCTCCGGCGGGTTATGCGAAGGCGTGACCACGACCCCGTCCGCGAGATGCTCGTCGCGGCCGCGGTTGTAGACCAGGATGGCTCGTGAGATGACAGGCGTGGGTGTCACCCCGTCGTCCTTCTGGATGACGGTGTGCACGTTGTTCGCCGCCAGGACTTCGAGCGCCGTTCGCTGAGCCGGCCCGGAGAGCGCGTGCGTATCCTTGCCCATATAGAGCGGGCCGTCGGTGCCCTGCCCGCGCCGGTAGTCGCAAATGGCCTGCGTGATGGCAAGAATATGCGCCTCGTTGAACGAGCCGCGGTGCGACGAGCCGCGGTGTCCGCTCGTCCCGAAAGCGACCGCCTGGTTGGGATCTCCCATATCCGGCTTGCGCGCGTAATAGTCCCCTTCAAGCCTGGCCAGATCCACCAACATATCTCTGGTTGCCCGTTTACCTGCGAAGGGTGAAATCGCCATGGGCCTTAATCCTTCTTTCTGGCACGTTGTAGCGACACTACGGAATCGGACAGGGCTTCACATTCCAAATATCTTTTGCATACTCGGCGATGGTGCGGTCGCTGGAGAACTTCCCTGAGCCGGCGATATTCAGGATCACTTTGCGTACCCATCCATCCGAATCGTCGTACAGGTCGCACAACTTCCGGTCGGCCCTGAGATAGGCCGTGAGGTCCGCCAGGTGCATATAATGGTCCCCACCCGTCAGCAACGTGTGCCGCAGCGGTTCGAAGACGCCCGGTTCATACTGGCTGAAGTAGCCGGAAAAGATCAGGTCCAGCGCCGCACGGGTCTCCGCCTCGTTGTCATAATGCCATCTCGGGCTATAAAAGCCCCTGCTGCCGGCCACCTGGTCCGCCGTGAGACCGAACATGAAGAAGTGGTCCTCGCCCACTTCTTCTGCCATTTCTATGGTCGCGCCGTCGCGTGTCCCCAGCGTCAAGGCTCCGTTCATCATAAACTTCATGTTGCTCGTGCCGCTGGCCTCGTAGCCGGCCGTCGAAATCTGGTTGGAGACATCAGTAGCCGGAATCAGCCGCTCGGCAAGAGACACGCAGTATTCCGGCAGGAACACAACCTTGAGTCGTCCGCGAACGATCGGATCTCCGTCGATGGTGCCGGCCAGATTATTGATGAACTTGATGATGATCTTGGCCAAGTGGTAGGCCGGCGCCGCCTTGCCGGCAAAGAAAAATGTCCGCGGAGCCATCTTGAGGTTCGGATTCTCCCGCAGCCGGTTGTACAGCACGACGATGCGCAGCGCGTTGAGCAGTTGCCGCTTGTATTCATGGATGCGTTTCACCTGGCAATCGAAGATGCTGTCAGGATCGACGATCTGCCCGGTTGTCGTCTTGAGCCACTGAGCAAACTGTGATTTCGCCTCGCGCTTTGCCTTGCGGACCGCATCGCGAAAGCCCTTGTCGCTAGACAGTTTTTTGAGCTTGTTCAGTTTGCTCAGATCAGTAATCCATCCGTCTCCGATGGCATCGGTGATGGCGCGCGAAAGCGCGGGGTTCGCCAGGAGCAACCAGCGCCGCGGCGTCACGCCGTTGGTCTTGTTGTTAAACCGCTCCGGAAACATCTCGGCCAGATCCTTGACCGTCATCGTGCGCAGCAATTCTGAGTGAATAGCGGCCACACCGTTCGTGCTATGCGTTCCGACGATGGCGAGGTTGGCCATACGGACTTTCCGCGTCGCTCCCTCCTCGATGAGACTCACGCCGGCGAGACGGCCTTCGTCGCCACCGAAGCGAACGCGCGCCTGGTCAAGATGCCGGCGGTTGATCTCGTAGATAATTTCCAAATGACGCGGCAACAAGAGCTTGAACCATTCGAGCGGCCATTTTTCCAATGCTTCGGGCAGCAGTGTGTGGTTGGTATAGGCGAGCGATCGTTGCGTCAGATCCCAAGCCTGGTCCCAACTGAGATGTGCGTCGTCCAACAGAATCCGCATCAGTTCTGGGACGGCCATCGTCGGGTGCGTATCGTTCATCTGGATGGCGACTTTCCCGGGCAGAGCGTTCCAGTCGCGATTGCCGCGCCGGAAGCGCCGCACAAGGTCGCCCAGCGAGCAGGCGACGAGGAAATACTCCTGCAAGAACCGCAACCCCTGGCCTCGCATTGTGGAGTCGTCGGGATAGAGCACCCGCGTCAGCGACTCGGCCGCGAGCGTTCCGGCCAACGCGGCTACGAAATCCCCGCTGCTGAATCGCTGGAAGTCGAAGTAATCCGGTACCGTCGCAGCCCAGAGCCGGAGTGTATTGATGGTCTTTCCACCATACCCGACGACGGGACGGTCGAACGGGATGCCGATGAGGCTGGACGGCCGCCCGGGAATCAAGCGCAACACCCCGTCGTGCAGCTCGAACGAGCAGTTCACTTTCACTTCAACCGATTCTTCGAGCCGTGCCACTTCCCAGGGATCGGGACGACGCAACCAGTTATCCGGCTGTTCGCACTGCCAGCCATCCTTGATCGTTTGCTTGAAGATTCCGTACTCGTAACGGAGTCCATAGCCCATCCCGGGAATCTGCATCGTCGCCATCGAATCAATGAAACAAGCCGCCAGCCTGCCGAGCCCTCCGTTCCCCAATCCTGCATCCGGCTCCACCTCGAGCAGCGCCAATGGATCGACACCCCTCATTTCCATGGCCTCAAATGCCAATGGTCCGAGCATCGTATTGGTGACATTGTTGGCGAGCGACCGCCCCAGCAGGAACTCCATCGACAGGTAATACACCCGCTTGGGATTCTTCTGCTCGTAGGTCTTTTCTGTCTTCAGCCAGCGTTGTGACACGATGTCGCGGACTGCATGGGCCGCCGCCTCAAACTGTTCGCGCGGATCCGCCTTCTTGGGATCGATCACATGGTCGAAGATCAGATGCCGTTCATAGAGCGCATCCTTCGTGCCGGTAAACTGGATAGGGCCACATCCATATTGTTCAAGAAGTTCGTTCTGACGGTTCTTTTCCATAACACCTCCCATAGGTTTGTCTGGTCTGTTTGGTTTATTTAGTTTGTTTGGTTTGTCTCGTTTTTCGGTTGAACGAAACTAACCAGATGAACCAAATCAACCAGATCAACCAGCTAGACCAGATGAACCAAACAAACCAACAAAACTTTTCCGCAGCCGCCTAGCAGTCTGCGGCAAACTCGGTTTATACACAATATACTGCTGGAATCCTCCATGTTGGCGCCGATGGCAACAAAGCCGCAGGATGCTCAAAAGTCCAGACTTCTCACCCGCCCAACCCTGGCGGCTTCTTCACCCGCCCGCCCTGAGTCTGCCAAGACAGCCTCTTCGCCCAGGGACGCGTCTTGACTCAGGCCAGGCTGCAGCGAGCACCTAACGATAGCTTCTCCAAGCTTGCTCGTCGCAGTTCCCCCAGAATGGCCCGACTGAGCCCTCCCCTGCGCGCGTCCTTTCAATTCCCCCAGTATCTTTTCAAGGGTAGCCTGGTCGATCCTCGATTGCGCGCGTCGAACGAGCACATCCTTATCGTGCGCGTTCCGCGAGCAGGAGGACGACCAGACTACCCTTTCCACCTTTCTGAGACCGCGCGTTGCGCGAGCACAGAGGGCTCATCGGGTCATTCCCCCCCCCGCTGGCGGTCTTTTTCAGCATACTGTTAGACGTTGTCCCCCTCCGTCGTTGTCCTCCGCCTCGTTGCCGCTTTCACCTTACCCCATTGCCAGTCGGTGATCTCCGGCATATCCTCGCCGTATTTGGCGATGTATTCTTTGTGCTCGAACAGCTTATCGCGAATCGCCTGCTTGGCATAGGCGGCGCGTGACCCGAGTTGCGGTAACCGATCGATCACATCGGCGACGAGGTGAAACCGGTCAAGATCGTTCATCACCACCATGTCGAACGGGGTGCTCGTCGTGCCTTCTTCCTTGTAGCCGCGTACGTGCAGGTTCTTGTGGTTCGTCCGCCGGTAGGTGAGCCGGTGGATGAGCCAGGGGTAGCCGTGGAAGGCGAACACGATTGGCTTGTCCTTGGTGAACAGCGCATCGAAGTCCTGATCGGACATGCCGTGCGGGTGCTCGCTCTGCGGCTGCAATTTCATCAAATTCACGACGTTGACGACGCGGATCTTCAGCGCCGGGAGATGCTGGCGAAACAGATCCACGGCGGCCAGAGTCTCCAGCGTCGGCACGTCTCCGCAACAGGCCATGACGACATCCGGCTCTCCTCCTTTGTCGTTGCTGGCCCATTCCCAGATTCCGATGCCAGCCGTGCAGTGTCTGATCGCCTGGTCCATCGTCAACCATTGCGGAGCAGGCTGCTTGCCCGCGACGATGACGTTCACATAATTACGGCTGCGCAGACAATGATCGGTGACCGACAGCAGCGTGTTGGCATCCGGCGGCAGGTAGACACGGACGACCTCCGCTTTCTTGTTCACAACGTGATCGATGAAACCGGGATCTTGATGGCTGAATCCATTATGATCCTGCCGCCAGACATGGGAGGACAGCAGATAATTGAGCGAGGCGATCGGCCGGCGCCAGGGAATCTCATGGCAGACCTTCAGCCACTTGGCATGCTGATTGAACATCGAGTCGATGATGTGAATGAATGCCTCGTAGCAGGAAAAAAACCCGTGCCGGCCGCTCAAGAGATACCCTTCCAGCCACCCCTGGCACTGGTGTTCACTGAGCATTTCCATCACGCGGCCGTCAGGGGCCAAATGGTCATCGTAGGGATAGCGATCCGCCATCCAGGTGCGATTGGTGATCTCCATCGCATCCTGCCAGCGGTTTGAGTTGTTCTCGTCCGGACTGAACAGACGGAAATTGCGGCTCTCCATATTCAGCTTCATCGTGTCGGCCAGGAACTTTCCCATGAGGCGGGTGGATTCGGCTGTGATGGCGCCGGGTGTCGTCACCTTGACGGCATAGTTGCGGAAGTCCGGAAGACGCAGGTCCCGGAGCAGCAGGCCGCCGTTGGCATGCGGATTGGCGCTCATGCGGCGCGCGCCCTTCGGCGGCAGATCAGCGAGTTCGGGCTTCAGCCGGCCGGTTTTATCGAACAGCTCCTCCGGATTGTAGCTCTTCATCCACTTTTCGAGAATTTTCACATGCCCGGGCTTTTCGTGCATTTCACCCATCGGCACCTGGTGGCTGCGCCAGTAGTCCTCGGTCCGTTTACCGTCGATTTCCTTCGGGCAGGTCCACCCTTTGGGCGAACGGAGGATGATCATCGGCCAGCGCGGCCGCTCCTTCACACCCTTCGTCCGCGCCTGGGTCTGGATGCTGCGGATTTGCTCCATACAGGTGTCGATGGTGGCAGCCATGAGCTGGTGCATCTTCTCCGGATCACTGCCCTCGACAAAATGGGGCGTGTAGCCGTAGCCGCGGAAGAGCTGATCCAATTCTTCGTGGCTGATACGAGCCAGCACGCAAGGATTGGCGATCTTGTACCCGTTCAGGTGCAGGATCGGCAGCACGGCTCCGTCGGTCGCCGGATTGAGGAACTTGTTGGAGTGCCAGGAGGTCGCCAATGGTCCGGTTTCCGCCTCGCCGTCGCCGACGACGCAGGCGACGATCAGGTCGGGATTGTCATACGCAGCCCCGTACGCGTGAGAGACCGCATACCCCAATTCGCCGCCTTCGTGTATTGAGCCGGGGGTCTCGGGCGCCACGTGGCTGGGAATGCCTCCGGGGAACGAGAACTGCTTGAACAGCCGCTGCATGCCCTCTTCGTCCTGTGCGATGTTCGGATAGACCTCCGAGTAGGTGCCTTCCATGTAGGTATTGGCGACGATGCCGGGACCGCCATGGCCCGGACCGATAATGTAGATCATGCTGAGGTCGCGTGCCTTGATCGCTCGATTCAGATGGGCATAGATGAAATTCAGGCCCGGGGTGGTGCCCCAGTGACCCAGCAGCCTCGCCTTCACATGTTCCTTGCTCAGCGGCTTCTTCAGCAGCGGGTTATCGTGCAGATAGATCTGTCCCACCGAGAGATAGTTCGCCGCCCTCCAGTAGGCATCGATCAATTTCAGTTCCTTCTGCGATAACGGATTGTCCATGACCTCTCCTTTCCCTCTGTTATAGCCGGCTCTGTTGACTTTATGACTGTCCGCCTCGCACGCACTGAACCGTCTCCCTGGCGATCCAGGTTTCTTCGTCCGCCGCGACCACGTAGGCCGCCAACCGCGATCCATCCGCACTGATTTTCGCTGCGCGACCGGGCGCAAGCCCGACCGCCGCTTGATTGAAGTCTGGATCGAGCCTCAAGCCGCACCATTCCATCTTCTTGCAAATCCGGTCCCGAATCTCCGGTGCGTTTTCTCCAATTCCCCCTCCGAAGACGACGGCATCGGCGCCGCCTAACACGGCAAGGTAGGAACCGAGATACTTGCGCGCCCGATAGCAGAACAGATCAATGGCGAACTCCGCTCGTTTGTCCTGTTCCTGCCCGACCGCGCGGAGCAACTCCCGCATGTCGTTTGACCGGCCTGAGAGCCCCAGGAGGCCCGATCGCTCGTTGAGCCACCGCTCGACTTCAGCTGCTTCGACCTTCTCCCGGTCGGACAAATAGCCGACAATGGAGGCATCCACATCGCCCGAGCGTGTCCCCATCACCAACCCCTCCAGCGGGGTGAACCCCATCGAGGTTTCGACCGACCGGCCTTGTGCAATCGCGGCGACGGAGCAGCCATTGCCCAACTGCAGGGTGATCAGACGCACCTCCTCCAAGGGAATCCCCGTAACCGTCGCGTACCCATCCGCAAGCGAAGCGTGCGCAATCCCATGAAAACCATAGCGACGGATTCGATGCCGCTCGGCCAGGTCAACAGGAAGCGCATACCGCCTGGCGACTTCCGGCATGGTCCGGTGAAAGGCCGTGTCGAACACGGCCACCATCGGTAACGTCGGGCCAAAAGCCGCCCGCGCTCCGCGGATCCCTGCGAGGCACGAGGGATTGTGCAGGGGCGCCAACTCGGACAGCGCGTCGATTCCGGCCTCGACCTGCTCAGTAACCATTGTGGACCTCACGTACTGATCTCCTCCGTGCACCACCCGATGCCCGACCGCTTCAACCTTACCCAGAGAGCCGGCGAGACGATCGAGCAGAACACGCAACGCATGCGCATGGTCCCGAATCTCCAACGTCGTCGTCGAACGGTCTGCAGCCTGCCCCGTCACCTCAAAGCTTGCGACGCCTCCAATGCCCTTCACGGCGCCCTGGAGCAACGCCGGCCTGGTTGTCAGTCCGCCCCCCGGTTCTTCGACCACTTCCACGAGGCGAAATTTGACCGACGAACTCCCGCTGTTGATCACCAGAACCTGCATATCAATGCTGACGCCTTGCGGCCCGTGCCCGGAAGATATCAGTCATCGTGCCAGTCCGGGCGATGCGCCGGCGCATTTGCACCGGCCGGTTCGCGCTCCAGCTTGTCGGTATAGCGGCCCAATGCCGCCTCGCTGTTGCACTTGGCCCGATGATGGAAGGCCTGTTGGGCCGCCTTCAAGTTTTCCTTTTTCCCGTGCCAGGCTTCCAATGCCACGTCCTGCAAGGCGCGACCGTATGAAAAACTGATCGACCAGGGTTTCGGTCCGTCCAGGCGATTGATGGCATCGAGATGCGCGGTCGCCGTCACGCTCGGCTGCCCGCCGGACAGGAACACGATGCCGGGAACCGCCGCCGGCACATGGCGGCGCAAGCAGCGCAACGTGGCCGTTGCGACCTCCTGCACGGAAGCCTGCCTGGGGCACACTTTTCCGGCGATCACCATGCTGGGTTTCAAGAGCATACCTTCCAGCCTGACGCACTGCTCGAAGAGCGCGTCGAAGACCGTATGGAGCACGGAACTCGTGACCTCGTCACAGCGTTCAATGGTGTGAGCCCCGTCCATCAGAACCTCCGGCTCCACGATCGGCACGATGCCTTGTTCCTGGCACAAGGCGGCATACCGGGCCAGCGCATGGGCGTTGACGTTCACACACATCGGGCTGGGTAGGGTGTCGGTGATGCGAATGACTGCTCGCCACTTGGCGAATCGTGCGCCCATGGCCGCGTATTCCTTCAGACGGTCCCGGAGCCCATCGAGCCCTTCAGTCATTTTTTCCTCCGGTGAACCGGTAAGCTCCTTTGCGCCGGTATCTACTTTGATCCCCGGAATAATCCCCTGCTTGGACAACACCTCGGCCAACGGTACCCCTGCCGCATTCTTCTGGCGGATGGTCTCGTCATACATAATGACGCCGCTGATAAAAGCGGCAGCGCCCGGCGTCGTAAAAAACATTTCGCGATAGGTGCGGCGGCTGTCCTCGGTGGAGGTAATTTTTAAGGCGTCGAACCGCTTGGTGATCGTGGAAACCGTTTCATCTGCTGCCAGAATACCCTTGCCGTCGGCGACCAGCTCTCTTGCCGTCTGTTCCAGCTCTTGTCGTCCCATCTGGATGCCCCCCAATATCTGGATTCGTTACTCCCTAATCCCCCCCGACCCAGTCTCTCTTATTTCCGGCAGATCCATCCGAAATAACTGAATGGGGAATAATGTATCCAGCACCCCAAATAGAAGCAACGGTAAATTCCTGGTAAATTCTTCGTCCTGCTCAGCGCATTGAGCAATAGCCTTGCCGTAAATACGTAGCGGGATTGAGTGCCCTCTTTTGCTCAGAAAGGTTAACTTCCCCAGCAGTTTAAAGGGGGGGGGCTTCAGATGGAAGAAGGTCCGTGGGGAGAAGTGCCACAAAGTCGCAAGGGGAGTTGTCCCAATTCTCCTCACCCGGGAAAGACTAATTTCTAATGAACATCGCATCAGATCCGGATGACGGAATCCGGCAACCTTGACGCACATTGACTGCCGATGGTAGCCTGCTGCCCCAGTTGGCGCTGAGTCATAGTGCAGGGCCCGCTTCGATGGACAGGGAGATTTAGCCGATATGCCGAGCCTTCAATCCGTGAAACGGAAAATCAATTCCGTCAAGAAAACCCAGAAAATCACGAAAGCCATGAAAATGGTGGCGGCGGCGAAGCTGAAACGTGCGCAACAGCGCATTCTGGCGTTTCGCCCTTATGGATTACGGATGCGCCAAGCAATCACGGATCTGAGTGTCCGGACAAATCGAACAGCGCACCCGCTCCTCCAGAAACGCCCGGTCAAGAACATTCGAGTATCAGTCGTGACAAGCGACCGCGGGTTGTGCGGTGCCTTCAATGCCAACATTTTTCGCAAGGCCTTCCAGGTTATCGAGGAATGCGAGGCGCGGGGCGCAAAAGTGAGCGTTGGAGTGGTCGGCAAAAAAGGAGGCGACTTTTTTCGACGTCGCCATTGGCCGATCCACGATCCCTTCATCAATATCTTTGAGCGACTGAGCTTTGAACATGCCATCGAGATCGGCACGGCCGGGACTGAAGCCTACCGGACCGAGGTGTTTGATGAAATCCATGTCGTCTACAACGAATTTAAATCGGCCGTCCAGCAACGAGTCATCGTCGAAAAATTGCTCCCGATCGAGCCTTTCGAGGACACCGGAGCGGCTCCTACGGGAGGCGCCTTTCTGTTCGAACCAGACGAGGAAGAGTTGCTTGCCGTGCTGCTTCCCAAGTGGGCCCAGGCCCAGATCTACCGAATCCTATTGGAGTCATCGGCTGCTGAACAGGCAGCGCGTATGTCGGCCATGGACGGCGCCACGCGGAACGCCGGTGAGCTGATCAAATCGTTGACGGTCTACTACAACAAGACCAGGCAAGCGGCAATCACCAAGGAACTGATGGACATTGTGGGTGGCGCGGAAGCTTTGAAATAGTCTGGTCTGTTTGGTTTGTTTGGTTTATCTGGTTTCTGTCGCTCTTCGAACCAAACCAACCAGATAAACTAAACAAACCAAATAAACCAAATAGACAAGGCTGGCTGGTCGACCTTGTGAACACCCGATAAATGTCGAAACCTTGAGGAGCAGACCTATGGACCAACGCATGACCGTCACCCATTCCCCTTCCCTTAATCTCCACCACTGGTTGACGACCCGCCGAATCGTCACCTGCGCCGCCCTCAGCCTCTGGGTCGGCCTGACGTTCAACGGACCCATCCTTGAGGCAGCAACCCTCCCGACGGTCGATGAAGTCCTGAAAGAATTGCATCTAGCGGACAGCGACAGGGAAAGCATCATGCAGGGCAAGATCGTCGATTGGACGGCCAGTGAAGGATCGGATCGGGAACTGGCGCTCGGCATGGCCTTCCTGGTGAAGACCAAACCAGAGGACCTGGCCGAGATGTATCGGCAGGCCCTTGTGCTGAAAGAAGTCTCGGTAATCACGGCAAACGGCAAGCTCACGGCGGAAGGCACCATGGCGGAATTGGCCGGGGTAAAGTTGCAACCGAATGGGGATAAGGAAGCCAAGCGCTATCTGAACGTGGAGCCGGGCAGCGAACTGAATCTGGACGCGAAGGAGATGGCGGCGTTCCAAGCGCTGAAGGCAGGAGGCGATGCGGACGCCGTGCCTGTAGAAAAAGTCGAGGTCCTTATCCGCCAGGGATTGCTCGCCCGCTACCAGGCCTATCGGAGCAAGGGGCTCCCAGGCATCGCGCCCTACGAGCGTGGCCACGGACAACAGCGGCTGGCAGGCGATGAGCTACTCCTGTCTACCAAAGAATTGACCGGCGTGGCCAAGCATCTCCCGGCCTTCCATAAATTCTTGCTCAACTATCCACAGGGCCTGGCTCAGGATGAGGCCAAGAACCTGGAGGAATTCTTCTACTGGCTCAACATCAACGTGTTTGGCCGCCCGATGTTCGTCCTGGTTCACCGCATGCTGTACCATGTGGGCGATGCCGCACTCGCCATCGAGCGTCACTACTACACGAGCCACGACTACAACAGCATGCTGCAAGGCATCGCTGCGCTTCCGACCAAGGACGGCACCTTCTTGATTTACATCGGCCGGGTCTCGACCGACCAAGTCGGGGGGTTCGGGAGTTCCGCGCTACATCCCGTCTCGCGAGCGATCACCGCGCCCTATATCAAGGACATGTTCCGGGAAGTTCAGACCAAAGCGGGGAAGCGGTAGCAGGACGCTGAAGAAGTCTGCCAGCCCATCTTGTTCATTTAGTCTGTTCGGTCTGTCTGGTTTGACTCGTTTATTTGGTGTAAACCAGACTAACAGCGTACTCTCTGCAGTACGTTGAGCCTCTGAGCGCCGCGACCTGCCTGCGCGAAGCGCTTCGGCGGAGGCAGGGAACGCCGCTGGCGGACTTTGTCAACAGCCTGCTAACTAGACAAACCAGACCAATCGGAAAGACCAGACGAACCAGACAAACCATCGTAGGGTTTCCTCAGTCTGGCAAGCGACGGGACGCTTCGCTGTCGATGGATGACCGAAGAAAATTGCACCGGGAATACCAGGCAGCGCGCAGGGATGTGAACGCGGGCTTCTTGCTCATTGCACTCGTGACTCTTTCGCTCACTGTGACAGGAGGCGGTACGACGCCGGCAGCCGCCGCAGCATCTGAAAGTAGCGAAGAAACCAAACCTGACGCAGAATCAAAAGAGGGTAAACGCCGCCCGCTGCAAACACTGCTGCAGGGCGCCACTCCCGAAGAGCACGAACGGCTCGAGGCAGAACGAAAGCGTATCTCGGCGGCCGCCAAGGCCTTCGGCACAGACCCCACCGCCATCAACGGCTACTATGAACTGAGCTACGCGAACAGCACGTTCTCCAACAGTAATTTGCGCTTCAACAGCGTGAACGCCGAGGTTCGTGTGCCCGTCACACCCAACTGGATCGTGCGGGCAACCCTGCCCTATGTGTGGGCCGACCTGGACCAAACCCGCGGATTCACGACACACGGCGCAAGCGACATGACGGTCCGCACCGCTAACCGACTCTATGCCAGCCCGAATGTGGCTCTGTTGATCGGCACAGATGTCGTGTTTCCGACAGGCTCGAACGATCGGCTGAGCACAGGGAAATATACCTTTGGGCCGGCAGGCGCGGTGGCGATCCCGTTACCCAGGGCGCGCTCGTTGTTCCTTACAATTGTCCAGGACTTCAGCTCTGTCGGGGGCGATCCCAGCCGTCGCGACATCCACTTCATGAAAACCGTGGCAGCCGTCAACACCATCTGGTCCGAGCGATGGTGGACCTTGGCGTCCATGGCTTACTATGTGGATTGGAACAATAACAACAAGACCACGATGAACCTGCTGGGCGAGGTCGGTCACCGGTTTGATAACCATTGGAACGTGTTTGTCGGGTCCGGCGCGGGAGTGGCGGGAAAGGAGTCGCCCTTCGGGATAGACTGGCAGGTGCTAGCCGGCGTACGGTGGGTGTTTCAGACCCCGCTCTTTTCCGAAAAACTCGTGGAAGAGCTCCCGATAGAAGGACGCTAGCCTGCATCCGAAGATCGCTATTTTATTTATTTGGTCTGTTTGGTTTGTCTCGTTTATGCTGCTTCCGAGTGTCTTACCCGCATGCGTCACCGGTACCCTTGACATTATGTCTTGAGAGCATAATGCTTGAAAAGCATCAAGCCATCGAGGCTTGATATCTGATGCCACATAATTTAGCATCACCGCATCATGCCGCGAACCACTGTTGACATTGACCCGCCTGTTCTCAGGGAGATTAAGTCTCTCCAGAAGAAGGAGCATCGCGCACTGGGACAAATTATTTCCCAGCTCTTGTCCGAAGCTCTTGCAAGACGGAGGACCACGCGGAAAGCGCCATCTTTCAAATGGACATCACGATCGATGCGGGCCTTCGTCGATCTGACGGATAAGGAAACGCACTACGCTATTCTCGATGAGAAAAAGACGTGAGCTACTCCATAGACCCGCCCCAACGCGACCGCAGAGTCGCTAGGGAGGGCAGCTGACGCCTTCTAGCATGGCGGGAACTCCTTGAAGGTCACGAGGAACTAGCCGACCGCTCTGCCCATGCCCCCTGCCGGTCGAGTCGCATAACTGAAGTGTCAGCGAATGAGCAACGACCTACCAGGCGAATGCGCCGGCACCGAGCGACGCTCTCCCACGCTCCAAGCTTACCAATTGAAATTCTCCTCATCGTGCCGTTTCAAGGGGCAGCTCTGCCGCGAGAGACGACTCCCTCCGGTGAATCGCATTGCTGAAACGCCCGGTCAGGATCGGCCCGAAGGTGGCGGTCAGCATCACCAGCACGAAGATGCCGCTCACCACGGTCTTGTCGATCAGGGGTTCGCCGGCGGAATTAATGGTCCTGTGGGCAACGACAGTGGCGGCAATGGTGGCGGCGACCTGGGGCAAAGTCAGCGACCACATGTTGAGACGATCGAGGACGGAATAGCCAGACAGCCAGCCCACGCTCCAAGCGGCCAGAAATTTTGCGCCGAACAGGGCGAGCACCAGTCCTGCCGAGAACAGCGGGTTGTCCCACAGCATGCGCAGAGTTTCGCCGGCGTTGATCCTCATGCCGATCATGAAGAAGAAGGCCGGGATGAAGAGAGTATTGCCGATCACCTCGATATGCTCGCGCGCCTTCGTGCCTTGCAACGAACGGCTGGCTGCGACGCCGGCGAGGAAGGCGCCGACGATCGGCTCCAGATGAATCACTTGGGCCAGTAGCGAACATACGGTGATGATGAGCAGCAGCGCGAGCAACTGCATGTCGTGGTTGGCCGAATACTTGCTCATCACATAACTGGCGATGCGGCTGACCACGAAGAGGACGATTGCGGCATAGGCCACGACTTCGATGATCTCCAGCGCCAGGGTGGCTTTGTCGAAACCGGTGTGGTGGATCTGCACGCAGACCGCGAGGATCAGTAGCGCGACAATGTCCGTGAAGATGGTCCCGCTGATGGTCACCAACACCGGTTCGCGGCCGGCCAGACCGAGCTTTTGCAGAATCGGGAAACCGAGCAGAGTGTGCGAAGCGATGAGCGAGCCGATCAGGATGGCGGCGTTGAGTTCATACCCCATGAGATAGCCCAAGCCGGCCCCGGCCGAGAGCGGCAAGAGCAATGTCGCCAGGCCGAAAGTGATGGCACGTCCGCCCACCCGCTTAAAGACGGCGAGATCGATTTCCAGGCCGGCATAGAACAGAACCAAGAGCACCCCCACCTCTGAGAAGGCGGTCAATAACACCGGATTGTCGGGCCAGATGTCGATGCCGCTCGGCCCTCCGAGCAGTCCCACCAGGATCAAGCCCACCATGCCAGGAATCTTCAATCGCTCGCTGATGCCTGGAACTAACAGGAAGACGGTGAACCCGATCATGAAACGCACTAATAACGGCAGATGGGTAATGGTTGTCTTGGTCAGCGCGAATAAGTCTGTAATATTGTCCATATCAACAGTTCCAGGCGGAAAATGTCGGGAATGTGCTGCCGGCACCATAGAAAGTGGTGCAACAGCTCCCCAACTTCACGTACAGTCGATGCGGGATTCACATACTCGATTAATACAGTTTTAGCAATGGCAAACCCCGTATCCAAATTCATCGTGCAACACAGCATTCGAGGAGGGAGCCGGTGAGCACCCTGGTGTTGTATCCGCCCTGTTCCGTTTCTTATGGCTCCTGAGAATCCAGCGGCTTACTTCATCCCGGCCAGGAGATCGATGAGCGCCTGGTCGGCAAAATCGAGCTGAATGAAACCGAACCGCGGGTAGTCGAGATCGAAGATCACATAAATGGTGAGCGTCACAACGATAGCGAACGTGAATACGTGGAGCCTGATGTTGCGTGAATTGGTGTAAGCCAACACATACCCGGCCAGCAAGGAACAGACCAGCCCGAGAATCAGAAGGATGGCAAAAATTAATATGGGGGTGTGAGTCCGCGCCGCAATGGCGCGAGTAGTGGTCACGTCGATCATCTGGTTCAGCGCCGGAACCATGACGATCGTCGCCTGCGGCGGCGACTCTTTCAATCCAGCGAGAGCCCCGGTCCAAATCTCATTCTGCAACGTCATGCCAACCGCTGCCCGCGCGTTAGAGGCCCCGATGTCGGGCAACAGCCTATAGACCGCGATGCGCGCTTCGGTATACTGGCGAAACTTCTCCCGCAGCGCCGGTTGCGACGCAGCCGGCAGGAGATCGAGCCGTAAATAGGCCGTGCCGATGGCATTCGCTTCCTCCACGACCAACTCCCGGCGCAGCTCATATCGGGCAGCGGCGCCCGAGAACGTGAACGCAATCATCAAACCCATGAGGCCGAAGATGGCGGTTTCGACTCCTGTCAGTCGCGAGCGAACGACATCCGTCTCCTGTCCGAGGCTTCGCTTTCCCCATCGCTGCCCGATTGTCAGCATCAGGAGCATGCCGGCAAAGAGACCCAGGATCAGTAAGAATGCGATGGCGTTATAACTCAGACCAGACTCACCAGCCATGTCTCCCTCCTCACCCGATCAGAACAGGCAGTGACACTCGCTCAATCAGCTCACTCTGGTTTGTCTGGTTTATTTGGCTTATTTGGTTTGTTTAGTTGATCTGGGTCATTTGATGTATCCGGTTAGTCTGGTCCAACCAAATAAACAAGACAAACCAAATAAACGAGATAGACCAGCTAGACCAATCAGACCAGACAGACCACACCGGAAGTGAACAGGGCGCTCAAGGTAGCACAGCCCGTGCAGGCAGGAAAGAGTCTTATCGGCTGAAAGAGACGCACGCGCACGAGCGGCATATAGGAGGAATCTAGCCCGTGCCGAAGTGGCGAGCTGTTGATCGGAGCTCACGGCCTCAGCTCAAAGCTTCAATCTTTTTAACGTACACGATTTCTGGTCCACCGAGCCGCCAATATCCACGCCCATGCCGGCAGCTGGCTATGCTACTTCTAACTCCACGTGCACGCGCCGGCCAAGCGCCGTGGCGATATTCACCAAAGCATCCAGTGAGAACCGCGACACCCTCCCGCGCAACAGGTCATTGATGCGCGGCTGGGTGACGCCGCAATGGGCTGCAGCGTCAGCCTGCTTCCAGTCCTTGGCCTTGATGATAGCCGCGATCTGCTGCATCAGTTCGGCCCGCGCCTGAAGATTGGCTGCCTGCTCTGGGGTGTCGGCAATCGCATCCCACACACTGCTGAAAATCTTGGTTTTGCTCTTGGTCATCGGGCACCTCTCATCAGTTCGGCGAATCGCTTTTTAGCAAGCTCGATGTCGCGCTTGGCCGTCGTCTGCGTTTTCTTCTGGAACGCGTGCAGCACGAAGACTGCATCGGCCCGCCTGGCCGTGTAGACCACGCGGTATGTGCCGGTGTCGTCACACGTCCGGATTTCTTCGACACCCTTGCCGATGGAAGGCATCGGCTTGAAATCGTCCGGCTGTTCTCCGCGTTGTACCTTATCCAATTGGTAGCCGGCATCGTGCCTGGCATCCTCGGGGAACTCCCGCAAGCACGTGAGCGAGTCCCCAAGGAATCGTAGAAGCTTCATGACTTTAATATACTGGATTGGATATACGTACGCAAATTGAAATCGCGCGAGAAGGAGAACGCGGTGACAGGCCCCACCTGCTCCTTAGCCTAGCCCGCATTATTCACGAGCGCTTCTGCTGCAATCGCCGATGCCTGACTCAAGCGAGAGGGGCGGGACGAGCGAGATGGGCGCGACTCGAAGTTCGGGATACGGGATGCGGGATGCGCGGTTCCGGAAACCTCGAACTTCGGCCCTTGATCCGTCGTCCGTCGCGCCAGTCCCGACAATTCAACATTCAACATTTACCATTCAACATTCCCAATGCGTCTCCCCCTCACCCGACCGGACCGGGTAGTGATACTCGCTCGATCAACGTCGACAGTCAGAGCAAACACAACGCGCCGGATGTCCGCTTTTTCTGAACAGGTTCGCTGCGCCAGGCATTGCTCAGTAGCAACCGGTCTGCTAGTCTCCCCGCTCCGCTCTGGCCACTCCTTAAACGTATGACAGTCTTGACGACACGCGTGGAATTGAACGCCGCTGCGCTGGGTGCCCTGTTACTTATTGCCGTTCATCTCGGTGCGCAACCAGCCTGGGCAGGTGAAACGCAGGCAGCCGTGTCGTCACCGGAGGAACAACGAACTGATCGTCCATCCGAGCGGCGTCTCGGACCGCTCGCGCGTCGATTTCAGGAGATTATCTTCTCGGACGATCTCCGACTCAACGTCCCGCAGTCTCCGCTCCATCTTGATCAGATGCTCCATGTCCCTGAATGGCTACACCTGGGTCTCGACTTTCGTACACGCTACGAAGCCTACAGCCAGCCGGTCAAGAAGAACGAAACGACCGGAGGCGCGCAGTTCTCTGAACGTACGGACGTGAACCTTGAGGCCCGCTACAAGCCGTTCAAGTTTCATCTGGAATTCCTCGACGCCCGCCCGCTCTACAACTACGGCCTCACGGTCAGCAGCCGGATGGAGAATCAGAACGATGTGCTCCAGCTCTACGGCAGCGTGGGGACAGACAATTTTCTCGAATCGGGCCTGCCGGCCGAGCTGCAGATCGGTAAGTTTACTCAAGCCTTTGGAAAGAGCCGGCTCATCGCCAGGAGCAACTACAGCAACGTCCCCTTTTCGTTTGTGGGCGCTCACTGGACGTTGGGACCACGCAAAGATTGGGAAGTCCGCGCATTTGTCATGCGCCCAGTCCAGAATCATCAGACGTCGCCGGACACCGTCCCCTCGAATACTCTGTTTAGCGGCATGTCCTATCTGGACCAGCGCATGCCCTGGCTCCATACCGAACTGTACGTCTATTACATATCGCAGAACGAGCAGGTACGGGGCACCACCGGCATCAATCAGGACCAGAGCACCCAAGGCCAACTGGCGGACCTCTATACCCCAGGCTTCCGGCTCTTCAAGCCGGAAGCCAAGGCCACCTTTGACTACGAAATCGAATCCTCCTACCAGTTCGGCCGATCGGCACTCAAGCCCGGCAGCCCTCTATTGACCACATTCGCGTACTTTCAGCATGCGGAGATCGGATATACGTTCGCGCTCCCCTGGACACCGTCGATCCGTTTCAAATACGACTACGCCAGCGGCGACAATGATCCTCACGACAATCAGAATGGGCGCTTCAATCCGCTCTTCGGCACACAAAACTTCCCCTTCACGTATACAGGGATTTGGTCGCTATTCAAACGAGCCAATATCAGCTCCCCCGGCTATGTCGCTTCCGTAGAGCCGCTGAAGGACCTCCATGTCATTTTCAAACAACGGTTCTGGTGGCTGGCCCAGGCTAGAGACGAATTTGTCGGAACCGGTTTGCAGGACCAGACCGGACAAGCCGGCAAGTATGTCGGGTCAGAACTCGACCTGCGCCTGGCCTGGACGGTCAGCCCCAATATGGTGGTTGAAGGAGGATGGCTGTATTTGATGAAAGGGAGCTATTACTCCAATCTCTTGAAGCAAGGCATCGCAGGCGCTCCCAACGACAAAAATACGGACTATGTATTCTTGTCGTTGCGGCTCTTTTTCTGAACCCCGTCGCCCACACGAACCGGACATCTGGCTCCAATCGCGCTCTGTTCATGACCGAGGAGCAATTGGGCCCGAGTATTCTTTCATTGACAGTACCTGGGCCCCGCGATAGGTTTCACACCTCCACCGGCCGGAATCCTAGAATGCCCTTTGAATAGGGCCCAAGGGAACTGAGTGCGATAGGCAGGCAGACGCAATGAATTGGGAGACACGCATGGCCAGTGAGTTTCCTGAGGCGATTCCACAGGACCGGTTCGTCGCCCAATCCTATGAGGCACTATTGAGACAAGGGTTTCGGCCGGAGAATACGATCGCATTCGCATGTGTCTGCCGCGACGAAATCACCTGGCCCCTGGTAGAAGATATTGAGAGAACCTGGGGAGAAGCGTTCTTGTTTTCCGGTCTCGCTGGACTACCCATTTTGGGCAAGACCGGGTTCTTGGCCGCCCAGCATCATGCCCCTGTCGATGAAAGCGGCCTAGAGCGATATGTGTATTACGCCCTGCCCCATATTGCAATCGGGCCTGAGGGGGAATTCGGCGTTTATTTCCGTCCAGGTCGTCAGCAAGCCTCCCATGCCTGTGGGGCATTGATAGCGTTTCAACATGAACTCGAAAGCCGGTCTCTCCATTTGGTGCCCGATCCTGATGACATAGAGCAGAGCGTTCTCAAGCGACATCTGTTGGGCAAGCTCCGGTATGGCGATGTCCCGGATTTACTCTCTTTGACCAGGATCGTTCATGGGGTCATCCTCGAAGAAGTCGAGCGGATGATTCACCTGACGGTCGATCCCACGCGAAGCAATTATGGAGTGTTCACTGGGATTCAGATCCACGTCCCGGAAGGCCGACACTTCGTGTGGCCGGGAACAGCCTATGTAGTGATGGGCGGGAAACAGCTGAGCTTATCCGACGTGAAGTGATCGTGATGCGGCCCTTGATGTCTGCGCGAAACGTTACACGTCCTTCGGAATAGGCTTGTTGATCTCTTTCTCCTCAAGCTTGCCTGCCTCGAACTTGATCGCCTTTTCAATCGCCTCGCTCAGCGATTCTCCATACGCGAAATATCTATAGCTGACATAAGCCGTGAAGCAGCCCGCTACCAACTCCCCGACGCCGAACGCCATCGCCGCGCCAACACCTAAAGCAAAACCAGGAATCGTCCCGTGGCCCGGGAGGGCGTGAAACACATGCCGGACTCCAGTACCTATCGCTTCCCAGCCTTCCTCTAGGACCTGGTATGCGCCCTTGCCGCCCGCAGCAACAGAATCAGTCGAAGTCGCCGATTCTGTGTTCATCGTACCGGCTGTGCTTTCTTCCATAGCCCTCTCCTCCACCTTCATGGCCTGCATACTGAATAAAATAACGCGCAAATATTACCTCAACGGAGGTAGCTTGTATAGATGTTCCAATGGAGGTATCTCGGCAACGCCAGCCACTGTCGCCGAGGAGAGAGCAGCGAACCTGCGAGAGGTGGTCGAACGTTGGTGCCATAGGGTTCGTTCATGAACAGCATCTCCCAGCATGGTAGATCAGGCACTCGGCTTGATGACGAAATGCTTCTCTCACGCACATCTGCTTCCGCTTCACCATCAGTTCTTACTGAGAAGTCATGTACTTATGGAGCCTCTTTGCATAAATACACAACCTGGCACAGAAGCTGCTCGATGCTAACCATGACAGACGGGCTTGATTCAAATCAGGCCATGAACCCCACAAGGAGGAGCAAACATGAAGACTATAGGATTTATACTATCCATCATTGGGTTTGGGCTAGAGGTCACAGCATTTCTGCTGACGGTTGCCATCCTGTAAGACCGGCGACGGTCATATGGGCCGCGCGTCTGCAAACCGCACAGAAACTGCACAAAAGGGCCACTCATGCTCACAAAGTGAACGTGAGTGGCCCTTTCATGTCATAGTCTAACCACCATTTATCTAGCTGTCTTCTTTAGAGGAGAAAACCTACTGCCCTGCTTTGGGAACTCGCTCTCCGGCTTCAGGCTCATCGCCTGCTTTGAAGATGGTGGCCTTGGAAAAGCAGTACGTGGACAGGATCAGGAACGGTACGCCCGGAACTCCCGGCACAGCAAACAAAGCAACTCCCACAACCATGCTGGCATATCCCACCTTCCAATAGCCGGACTTGGCTGGCCCGGCTGTCTGAGGCACACCCCCGGAATCAGGGCTATCTTCGGCCGTATTCAGGTATCGCCACGGTTGCAGCCAGGTCTTCGCAAACGAACTGGTTGCCTCGTCCGGCAAGACGGCTGATGCGTACTGATCGAGTTCTTCGCAATTGCGGCTTTGTAGAAATATGCACAGCGACTCCGGGGTCCACCGCGCCGGATCGTGCACGACCGTCACACTCTGGCAGACTGACGCAACAGTGACTTCAGTCACACCAGCTTGCGCCGACAGCAATCCTTGTAGTCCGCGAACCAGGTTCGAATCGGCTTTGAGCGCCGGCACACGCAACCGGACGCGCCCGGGAATCGAATGGATGACATCGGTAGCCACCAATGGTCCGTCGCGTTTGACTGGCGCGAGCCGATCCTCTCCTGAAACACGCGCAGGTGTAATCAAAGGGTTGTTGACTCCTTCAAGCAGCGCATCGGATGCGCTCATATCGTCCCGAGCCATTCGTACAACCTCATCATCCCGCGAGGACTAGCTTCTCGGCAGCAGGCGCAGGCAAGAGTTTTGCGCCTTCACGCGCCGGAGAGACCACCTTGATCGGCTGCTGCTCCATGATCGGACGCAGGCCGTTGAGTGTCGCGACAATCGCCGACCCGTTACTGAGCAGCGTGGCCCCGATCGGTCCGAGCAAGGCGATGCAGGCCAGCGCGGCTGCGATCGTGTTGGGAATCGCAATGATGTTCCAATTCTGCTTGATCAACGCGACCGTTTCGCGGCCGATGTCGATCGCGAGGGGAACCTTCCAGAGCCCCCCGTGCAAGAGTACCACCGGCGCCGTTTCCCGCGCTGCCTCCGTGCCTCCCTCGACAGCAATACCGACATCGGCATAGGCCAGCATCGGCGAGTCGTTGACCCCGTCTCCGACGACCGCGACTTTGAAGCCCTCCCGTTGCAGGCGTTGGACTGCCTCAGACTTGTCTCCCGGAAACACTTCGGCCAGGTACTCGGTGATTCCGAGCTCCGCGGCGATTCTCCTGGCGACATCGGTGTGATCGCCGGTGAGCATCACAATATGTTTGATTCCCCGATCCCTCAGCGCCTGGACGACATCCCGTGCCTCGGGCCGCACCGGGTCGGAGATAGCCAGTAATCCGATGACTGAGCCATCCTGCGCCACGCAGAGCGGAGAGATCGCCTGTTGCTGGAATCTCGAGATGTAGTCCTGCACTACCGGTGACAGGGTCAGCCCCCGAAGGGTCATGAACCTGGGACTTCCCACAAGAACCACCGAATTGTCCACGATCGCTTCGACGCCGAGACCCAGGCTGTAATCCGATGTCGTCCGCTCCGGAATCGTCACCTGTCTGGCCTCTGCTGCCCGGACGATGGCGTTCGCCACAGGATGCGTCAACCGCCGTTCCGCTGCAGCGGCCAGCGCCAGCACTTCATCGACTGTGCTGGAATTGACCGGCACTACTTCCAGGACGTCGGGATGCCCCGTGGTCAAGGTGCCGGTCTTGTCGAAGACCACGGCATCCACTTCCGCGAGGTTTTCCAGAGCCCGCCCTCCTTTGATCAGAATTCCGTTCCGGATCGCCTTCGTCATGGCAGATAACACGGTCGTGGGGGCCGCAATCCTGATTCCGGTTCCGTAGTCGACGACGAGGACAGCAGCCGCGCCCGGGAGACCGCCGCCCATCACCGCTCCGATGGCGCTTCCCACGAAGCTGTAGGGTACGAGATCGTTCGCCCACTTGACGGCGTAATTCTGGATTTTGGTCTCACGAGCAGGCGCCGCTTCCACGAGCCGCAGAATCTGAGCCGCCTCGGTTGCGCTTCCGATCCGCTCGGCGCAGATATAGAGTTTGCCTTCCCGAACCACCGTGGCGGCGTATACGAGGGCACCCTCTTCCTTCTCGACCGGAAGCGATTCGCCGGTGAGCGCAGCCTGGTCCACCAGGGCCTTGCCGCTGAGCACGGTCCCGTCAACGGCAATACGCTCACCCGGATAGACCACCACTGTCTCGCCGGGTTGAACCTCTGCCACGCTGACACGTATTTTTTGTCCGTCCCGCACGACCCAGGCCTCGATGTTCTGGAAACCGAGGATTTCCTCAATCGCCTTCTTCGACCGCAGCATGGTGAGGTCTCGAATCACGTCCGCCACGTTGATGAGCCAGACCATGAAGATCGCCATCGGGAAGGCGCCTTGCACGACGAGCAACGAAGTGGCGGAGGCATCCAGCACATCGACGTTCAGTTTGCCGTCTTCGGACAACGAGCGATGGGCCCGCTTGAGCATCGGCAGAGCACTGGCCAGAAGCAACAGCGGCACCAGCGGGGCCGCCAGCGGCTGGACGAGGAACACCAGACAGATGCCGGCGCTCGAATACCAGAGTTCATTGCCCGCCTCGTCAGTCGAGGCCTGTGCCTGAGCTGCCGGTTCATTCGCTGATTTGTACGATATGACCTCTGCCGGATTGAGTAATTGCACCCACAGGCAGAGCCTGTCGGATGTCCATGTGGAGGGATCGCAGACGACCGTCACACTGTGACACCAATCGTTCACCGTGACGTCGATCACTCCGGGCTGGTCCCTGAGAAGCCGCTGCAGCGGGTCGGCCAAGCCGGGGAAGGTTTTAAGCGCCGGTACGCGCAATCGAACGCGCCCGCGAATGGCATGGACCACGCTGGTATCAGCCAGCGTATCAGTCAGCTTCGCAGGCGTTGTGACTGGTTCAACGGTCGTTGCCGGGGCAGAAGGGTGATCCCCATTTTTCTGGCGCGGTGGTATGTGATGAGGTATCAGAGTCGAGAGCGCATCTCGCTCACTTCCATTCGTGAGCAGAGAGAAGGCATCGCGGTTCCCCTGGCCATCTTCCTGGTGTAATGTACTCCGTCTTTTTCGAACCTTCTCGACTCGCGTTCCAGTGTGAATCGATTCCATGATGAGGAATACCCCTTCCGGGCCGCAGTCGGCCACTGCCTCCCTCAACTCCACATGTGAATACCACGTTGCTAATCGACCAATGTCGGCTGCTTGCGAGTGGACAATTCTCAATCGCCCCGATGATGCCTGCTCTCGACTGCAAACAGTCCATCCACTCAGTCCTTAACTGCCGTCCTTGCCATCAGTCTTCTCCGTCTCCTGTGCCTGAGACTTCGACGTCTCCAACTCGGACTTTGCCTCGGCGAGAAGATCCTTAAACTTCTCACCCGTCTCAGAGGCAAGTTCAGCGACGTTGTCAGCCAGAACGATTCCCCCCTTGATCAGTTCTTTGGCAATAGGACGGAAAGCGGCCGCAATCCCTGATACGATGCGTTCCGCTGACGTGGAAGTCGCCTTCGTCGCGTCAACGTCTTCAGCAAGGCTGCCGGTGTCCTGATGGAGAGTAGGGGGATGATCAGGTTTCTTCTGGACAGCCTCAGCACCTGATTCGTCTCGCTTCACAATCACCCTGGGCCTGCCCTGATCTCCGGTCTTTTTCTTTTCCCTGGCCATGAAACGCCTCCTCAGGAAACAAGGTCGGCACTCGCCTTCCTGAATCAAGTTTCGAGCCCCACCGCGCGGCTCAATCAATACCGGCGCCGGCGCGCACGCCCGGACGAACTGATCACCCCGTACCTACTTCACGCAACTACAGGCAGTCCAAACGTGCTGTCTTTAATGACCGTCTTTTCCATCAGTCTGATTCGTCGCCTGTGCCTGGGTCTTCGATGTTTCCATCTCGGACTTTGCCTCGGCGAGGAGATCCTTAAACTTCTCGCCCGTCTCAGAGGCGAGTTCAGCGACGTTGTCAGCCAGAACGATTCCCCCCTTGATCAGTTCTTTGGCAATGGGACGAAGAATAGATCCGATCCCTGATACGATGCGCTCCATGGCTGACCTCCTATTAGATACCGACGTGCTTGAAAAACGGGATAGGGGGTTGACTCTATAAGTTCCTTAGATAAGTTTCAATACAGGCATGGTTGAGATGACACCCATCTTAAGGGGGGGGGGTACAGATGATCTGATAAGATCTTAAGTTGAAACGAACAGCCTCCCGCTGGATGTGCGGGAGCGCACTCTAACTTTGGTTGAGGGAGTGTCGTGCGTATACGGGGGGGGGGGGGAGGATGTAGTATGGGTTCGCGGTCGCGGTCGACAAGTCACATAGCACTGCTCGAAGGGAATATCCACGATCGATCCTCAGGCTACCTGAATAACCATGAGAAGGTTTGCCCCGAAAGAAATGTGAGAACAGTCCCTGACGGACTTGCTTCAGACTTTAATGAGCCGCATGCGCCTTAGCCGGCACGGTTGCTCCAGTCTGAGGCGCAGCCAGTTCAGCTTTGGCTTCGGCAACTAAATCGCTGAAGTAGCTACCCCCTCCGGAGCACATATCGGTCACAGCTTCCTGGACAACCAGCCCGCCCTTGACCACTTCTTTTGCCGCAGCCCACACCACGGTTCCTACGCTTGACGCAACACCCGTGAGCACCTTCGTCGCGACTGCACCGACTACCAAACCGGCTACGCTGCCGATAATAACTTCCATAACTCCCTCCTTTTCTGTTCGCTCATCCTTCTGCTGAAGAGTCTGCTACGCGTTCAACCGTACTCAGTCTAGAGGAACTATTTCCCCGAAGTCAACTTCTTCGAAAAGCTCAACGAACTCCTATCGATTCATGCCAAGAGCGCGCGTTGCCAGTGGCAGGAAAGTCAGATAGAATGCCGCCTCGCGCCATGAAGGAAAGGTGCGAGGGTTTGCGGAACCTACCGATCATGATGCGCCTGATCGCCATCATCAATCAAAAAGGCGGAAGCGCCAAGACCACCACCACTGTCAACTTGGCGGCGGCATTGGGCAGGCAGGGTCGGCGGGTGCTCGTGCTGGATCTCGATCCGCAAGCGTCCGCGTCGAGTTGGCTCGGCGTGAAAGACGGTGGGCGAGGCCTGCTGGACGTCTTCACCGGCGGACTGGCACTCTCCGGGCTGGTTCAACCGTCATCGGCCGAAGGGGTCGAGGTGATTCCATCTTCTGCGTGGCTGGTCGGAGCTGAGAAGGCTCTCGCGAGTACAGTCGAAGCGGAATCGATTCTCCGTCAGCGACTCGCCGCGCTGAAGGGACCGTGGCACTATATCCTCATCGACTGTCCTCCCACACTCGGTATCCTGGTGACCAACGTGTTGGTCGCGGCCAAGGAGGTGCTCGTTCCCGTGGAGTGCCATGTCATGGGTCTCGGTGGACTTGCGCGGCTGCTCCAAGCTGTCGAGGTCGTCAAGGAGCGACTCAATCCCGATATTAAAATAGCCGGCATTCTCGCCTGCCGCGTCGATGCGAGAACCCGCCACGGGCTGGAAGTGGTCGAGCAACTCCGAAGCCGTTTCGGTCCGCTCGTATACGACACGATGATTCGGGAAAACGTTCGTCTGGCCGAGTGTCCCTCGTTCTGCCAATCCATCGATCGCTATGATCCGTTCTGTGCCGGAGCGGTGGACTACCGGAAGCTGTCGAGCGACGTGATCCGACAAGAGAACGGACCCATGGCATAATTTTCCCGTGCGCAAAAATCTCGAATCCTGTCACACCAAGTGAAAGGGCTGATGGCTAAGCGCAAGACAATCGGCGTCAATCCGCTGGACACGCTTCCACCTGATCCCAAACAGGACCGGTGGAACAAGTCACCGTCCGCAGCCCTAGCTCGATCCGCTGGTCCCTCCGCTGACAGCGCCCGGACACCCGCACCGCAGAGCCGGCCCAAAGTTAAGAGCAGCACCGTACCAGCGCCCGCCGCGCAAGTTGCACAACCCCCTTCTCCTGCCGATCTCATGAACCGCGTCCAGTCACTGGAAAAAGAGAATGCGTTCATCAAGTTGCTGGTCGTGGGCGCAATCCTCCTTGCGATTATGCTCTAGCCGACCGGACTGTGAGCTATCTGGACTGTCGAGTCGCCCCCTCATGCCGGTAGAAAGAAAAACCCGATCGCGAGCATCAGATAGACGGCCATCAGCATCACTCCCCCCATCCAGTGAGACTCTCCGTCAGACGTCTGGCGGCTGACGATGGCGACGGCGAGGACGATCGCCACGATCTCAAAGGCGGTGAAGTGAAGATCCATGGGTTTCCCCATCAGATAGCCCGCAAACACGAGCACGGGGGCCACGAACAATGCCACCTGCGTGCTGGCCCCGACCGCGATGCCGAACGATAAATCCATCTGGTCCTTGCGGGCGAACCCCACGGCATTCATGGTCTCTGCGGCATTGCCGACCAGCGCGAGAAAAATGATGCCCGTGAAAATCGGCGTCATTCCGATCGAGGCAGACGCAGGCTCGATCGCCCCGACGAGGATTTCACTCACGACGGCGATCACGATAGTCACACCGGCCAGCACGCCGATGGACTTCCCTTTGCTCCATGAAGCTTCGTGCGAGGCTTCGTGCGACTCCGCCACGCCGGACGCAGCAGGCTCGGGCTGAAGAAGCTGCCGATGGGTCTTGAGCGTAAACACCAGACTCAATATATAGACGACAAAGAGCACGACCGCGATTTCCATGCTCACTTCGCGCTCTTTGCCGCTCGCGAAATGAAACATGGCCGGGATCAGCAGTGCGACCGCCGCCACGAACAAGAGTCCTCCGCTCATGCCCGCGACGGTGGGATTGAACCGCTGACGTTCCCTGCCCCACCCGCCGATGATCATCGACAGGCCGAGGGAGAAGAGCGTATTGCCGAGAATCGAACCGGTGATCGACGCCTTGACGACATCGACAAGCCCCTCTTTCAGCGCAAAGCCTGAGATGATCAGCTCCGGGGCATTTCCGAGGGACGCGCTCAGCAGGCCGCCGATGGTGGCCCCGACATAGGTCGAGAGATGTTCCGTGGCGCGCCCCATTAAGCCGGCCAGCGGGATGATCGCGAGCGCCGCAGCGGCAAACACCATGACAGGGTTGGCGCCATACCAGTCGAGCCCCACGGCGATCGGGATAAACACCAACAACAGATTCAAGCCCATGTCGGCTTTCCTTTCTCGCAGCGTACGGCGCATCTTGGACAAGCATGGTCTGTACGGTTCATTTGGTTGCTCTGGTTTGTTTTGTTTATCTGGTTGATTTGGTTCACCTGGTTGGTCTTGTCTGAGCAAACAAACGAAACAAACCAAATAAACACCATAACGCTCTTCTGGTGCAGGCGGACTATTCCAACATCCTGCTAGAACGTGATATCACGTCCGGCCGCCCACTCGAGCCGCAGCCAATTCTGCTGATAACCGAATATCGCTTCCAGATGGTTTTCCTCCGTGTCGGCATAGGAGCGGTATGTATTCTCTAGATCCACAATTCCGATCTCTTTCTTGACGAACGCCTGCTGCGCCGCGCCCAACAGGGTTGACGCCTGCGCCATGGCTCCGTTCGTGGCCTCAACAAGTTTCCGCCCATGCAAGAACTTCCGGTAGGCGACAGCGACCTCGTTCTGAATCTGGATCTCCGTCTTCTCGATCTCCGCGTCAATCGAACTGACTGCGACTTCAGCCTCGACGATCCCACCCTGATTCCGGTTAAAGACGGGCAACGGCACGGAAAGACCCAAGGCCCACTGTTGCTGGTTATCGGGGCCCTGCGGTCCCTGCACCGAATAGCCGAGATTGGTTGTCACGTTGGGAATCCGGATCGCCTTGGCAAGCTGTAACTCAGTCTTTCGCTTGTCACGGGTCAGCCTTTTAGACCGGATGTCCGGCCGATTCGCCAGAGCATACTCCAGCAACTTTGCAAAGTTCGGTTCCGCCGGACGATACGCAAGATTCGTGTCGAGTTCCAGTTCCACGTCCGGCGGAATTTGCAACATCATCCGCAAATCTCCCGATGCCTCTTCGATCCTCTGCATATCTCGGAGCACCTCGGAGTCGGCATTCACGGCCAGCAGGCCCAGCCGGACGCGATCGAGATCCTGACCGGCCTTTTTCCCCTCGCCGATGAAGCCGTGCAGTAACTTGATAAGAACGCTTTGGACCTCTTGGTCCACCGCAAGGTGCCCTCGCTGCCGTTGCACCCGGAAATACGTCTCCTTGAGCGTGAACCCCAACTGCCGCACCGCGTCTTCAAACTTCGCTTCGATGGACATGGTATCCAATGCGGCAGCCTCCATCCGGTATCCCCGTCTCCCCGCAACCTCGAACAGTTGGGTCAGCGACGGAGCCACCGCACCGCACTTGTCAAAGTTGCACCCCTGCGTATAGGCGCTAAGAGTACTGACCGATAGAGTTGGATTCGGATATAGCCGCGCGGTGATCTGCCGGCCCTTCGCGGCATCGATTCCGTAACTTGCGATGATGAGATCGAGGTTTTGCTTCAGGAATAGCGCCATCGCGTCATCCAGCGTGAGCCGCAAGACCTTCGGGAAGGAAGGACGCGGCGCCGGCTTCATCGTCGGTTCCGGCGCCTGACCGCGCTTGAACCCAGACCTCCCAAGAATATTATCGATCCAGGATTCCGTTTCTATCTGGTTCGCCGCCAGCGCCGGAGCATCTATGATCAACCCTGGCCATGCAATGGCGATCATGAGCGCGGGGGCCATCGCCCACGGGAGGATGCAGCGTCTGGTCTCCTTACGCCCATGCCTGAACTGAATGTTCATATGATCCCTCCTTGATCCTGGTCTGTTTGGTTTATTTGGTTTATTTGGTTTGTTGGGTTGAACGAAACTAACCAGACAAACCAAACAAACCAGACAGACCACACACGAAGTGAAAAGGGATGTAAAGTTAGCACATAGTGTAAGGACAGGAAATAGGTCTTGTCAGCTGAAGGAGATGCATGGTACAAGCGGCCAGGATTGTTTGAACGTGAGAGGTCTCGGACCGATCAGCATCCGAGGACGAGCCGCCGGGTCTGCGCCTCACCCTTAACACCACCGACTCACCTCATGGTCTTCACTCACATCGCTGAACTTCGGCGATACGATCAGGAAGTAATGTGCGTATGACCCTGCACGGCACCCTCTATGAGATCACAAATTTTGAGTCGTTCGTTCAGCGTTACGTGCTGAAGTCGCGCCGGCCGCATCCGGACTGCGTCCGCCTGATCAAGAATGGCTGGGTCAGACTCTGCCGAGGCGATGGAGCTCATTCCGGATCTCCGTTGCCGCCCCCCTGTCGAACGGATGACACAGGGCGTTTCGAGCTGGACCTATCACAAGTCCCCGATGCTCCGGTATTCGTGGTTGCGGGGGGCTCTGAAAAACTTCAGGAGAGTTGTTGGTATCGATCCGCCTGCGTTCGACCCGGCGCATTAGACCAACATGCACAAGAGATCTACGTGGCCCGCGCTGTGATTTCAGACAAATCCGGGTTTTCTCAAGCCGATCTCGCCGGTCTATTGGAACAGACGAAAAAACAGGTCGCCGACCTCGAACGGATCTCCGGAACGATTACCCCGAACGGTATCGCCCTCACCTGCATCGGAAAGGGCGGGAAGGCATCAGGCCGGCTCGTGCTCAAGCCCGATCAGTCCAGCGATCTGAAGACGATGCTGCGCCACTCTGTTGAGGACTTTCTCTTGGAACTGCCCGGTCCTTCGTGGCTGGTCGGACTCCTCGTTTCAAGGGACGCGATCGAAACGTCCATTCGAACCGGCCTCAGAGATCTCGCGCGCGAGATCGACGAACGGCTGCGGCGCCACGCCATCGCGCTTTTCACGAATCAGGTTCAGACTATGGACCCTGCGCTTGGGGCCAGGCTGGCCAGTATGGCCACACTGACAATGGAACGTCTACGATACCCTATTGTGGCCCGTCAAAGCGGAGCAAGCGGCGACCGATCCATCGCCGGTGATGTCTGTCTGGGTTTTCCCAGAAACTTCCAAGGAACAGGACAGCAGGAAACGTAGTAGGAGTGGAGTGAAACCCTCTGCTGAGACAGTTTGGACTGAGCCCACATGGTGATTTTGGAGTCGCCGGAACGCAAGGCCAGTCGTCCAGCGATACTTCTCCCGAGGCATTCTCCCCCCTTGCCAGATAGTAGCGCATAAGCTACACTTGCCGGTATGGAAGCGACACCCAAAGAGCTTCACATCTATGTCACCGAAGATGGTCGCGAACCCTTCAGTGAATGGATTGCATCTCTCCGCGACATCAGGGCTCGCGCAAAGATCCGCATACGGTTGGATCGAGTTAGTCTAGGCAATTTGGGGGATTGCCATGCCGTAGGTGAAGGAGTGCAGGAACTACGAATCGATTATGGCTCAGGCTATCGCGTGTATTTCGGCCAAGAAGGGGCAACAATCGTGCTGCTCCTTTGCGGAGGCGACAAAAGCACACAGAGCAAGGATATTGAAACGGCCAAACGGTATTGGAACGAGTACAGGAGGCGGTTATGAAAAAACGTACAGCCTATCAACCGGATTTGATCGAAAGCCTGCGCGATGCAGGCGAGGCCAAAGAGTATTTGAATGCAGCCCTGGAGGAAGATGATCCTGAATTGTTCCTACTGGCATTGAGAAACGTGGCCGAAGCCCAGGGGGGCGTGGGGCAACTCGCCGAGAAAGCCAAGCTCAACCGTGAAAGCCTCTACAAGATGCTCTCAGAGCGTGGGAACCCCGAACTCAGAAGTCTCGATGCGCTCCTCCATGCATTAGGGTTCCGCCTCGCCGTAACGGCGACTCGTTAGGTCTGCAGCGTGCGGTATGAGGCGACTGACCAGTCAATGATCGGCAAGGGACAGGGAGAGCAACGTTTCGACAGGCGCCGGTGATGGAAGTACAGGGATCCGGCTGGAGCATGGTAGACCGGTACACCTCATGGCCCTTGAATCTTCTTTAGACGCGCCAGTACCAGATCGCCATTCAGCAACTCGAGTGTCCCATCGACGATCCGCCAGCCACTGGTAGCATCGAGGGCTTTAAAAAATTCCGTTTCGACGCCCTCCTCAAGATCAGGGCATGCGCGCTTGGTTGCGCCGATCAGGCCGAACCTCAACGCAACTCCCTCCAGTTCGTACCCGCCAAAGAAACGGTTGCAGCCGGCGTAGCCGCTGGCTTGTTTCTTCGCTTCGTCAAAGATGATGAACGGCTGCTGCCGATCAACGGACGATGCGACCGAGTGACCGGAGAGTTCCTGCACCCGCCACTCGACGCCCGTCAATTGGTGAGTTGACAGCGGCTCTCCCCTGCCAACCCCTTCCCATGGAGAGATCAGGGCAATGGCCACAATCGACACTGACAACCACGTTCGTTTCATGTCTCGCCGATTACAACTCACTTGTTTTCGGACGGAAAGACGGTCTTCCAATCCTGTTTCATATCCACGATCGTCCAGCCTTTGGCCTGCGCTTCATCCCAAGCTCTGTCGAGTTGTCCGATAGGCGGCTTGCGAATCGGTGTAGCAGGAATGCGCCATTCGACACCTCAGGGTTTCAATTCCCATTCTTTGAGTTTCTTCGCCGCCGTGCCGAACGGGCCGAGCTGGTAAACCGCCGCGCCCGCCGGCGAGAAGGTGAACGGCTTAAACGGTTCAGCGAGCATCTTGTCGAGGTACTCTTTCGGCGCGGTGCCAGTGCTGACATGCGGATTGAACTTTGCGCCAGACGCATTCGGATCGAACGTCGACACGTACTGGATGAGGGCCACGTCGATGGCAGGATTATCGTGCCCAGCAGTGAACGCGCCAATGGGGCCGGTTTCCAGCATGAATGGCTTCGCGGCGGCTATGATGTCCTTTTGCAGCTTGAGTAATTCCGGGGTCGGCTTCGCAACAATGCCGGCGAGCCCAAGCGCCCCGGCCGGGATGTAGTACAACTTGACGGCCTCCAGCTTCATGGCGTTGACGTTGGCGGCGGCGAATACCTTTTCTTCCGCGGCATACACGTTGTCCAAGTCCGCCGTGCGGACGAAACACTGGAGCATCGTGATGTGCGGGTGGTGTGCGGCGTCGAGAGCGAAGCCTTTCGGGAAGACTCCGAGCAGGCGGGCGTTGTCAGCCTCCGCGTGCTGGATCATCGTAGCGTCCGGCAGCAGCAGGATGTCAATGGCGGTGATCTCGGACTGCGCGGCAGGGAAGACGCTCTTCCAATCGTCCTTCATGCTGACAACAGTCCAGCCATCTTTCTTCGCATGCTCATCGAGTGCCGGCGTGAAGGCACCGAGCTTGACGTTCGGCAATCCGCGCGCCGGACCGTAGGGGAATTCTCGGGCCGCGTCGTCGTGCAACACGAGCAGCTCGAACCGCGCGCCGCTGCCGCCCTGCGTGTATTCCAGCATCTGCTGGTCGCCCACGGAATTTCCGAAGGCGGCGATCGGGCGCCTGCCGATGTGCTGGTTGATGGCGACGGGCTTGCCGGCCTTGTCGTCATTGAAGTTCAACTGCGGCAGACGCACGAGCACGGGTTTGCCATCGCGCAACTCGAACTTCGTTTTGATGCTGCTGCCAATGACCTGCTCGGGCGGGATGCCATAGACTTTCTCCGTCCACGGGCGCATGAATTCGATACCGCCGCCGGAGACGATGTAGTTCTTAAAGCCGTTCGCGCGCAGATAGGCCAGCAGTTCGAGCATGGGCTGATAGACCATTTCGGTGTACAGCCGCCCGGTCTTCGGATGTTTCGCGGTGGCGATCCAGTCCTTGACGATCTGCTCGAACTCCGCTGTGGTATTGCCCGCGTGCGTGGCCATGAGGAGTTCGAGGAGCGCGTGGTCGCCGCCCGTGAGCGCGGTTTTCAGATCGCCCTTGAGCAGCGAAGCGAACGGCTCCTTGGTCTTCCATTCGGGATGCTGCGGCGCGAGGGCCTTCACGCGGTCGAGCGCAAAGTACAATTGAACGGGCAGCGGCTGCTCGGCCCAGAGGGTGCCGTCGTTGTCGAAGACGGCGATGCGCTCGGCAGGCGGGACAAAATCCTGTCCGCCTTCCTTCGTCACCTTCGCCACGAATTCAACCACAGACTGCTTGACTGCTCCGTCATTCCAGGACGGGAGCGCGTCAGCGGCGTGGGCGATGGTGGTGGTAAGAGCCAGCGCGCACACGAGCGCAGCGACAATGAGATGTTGTGTGCGCATAGTTTTCATCATGGGGTCCTTTCGGCGCTTGATAGGCTTGCTTCGTCGTCACAGCTCTTCGAGAAACTCCTGCCATGGCAGCGCCCGCACGCCGGGAGCGACAGCCGCTGTCGGTGTTCCCGCCTGCGGTGATTGATGGACAAGGAACATCTTCGTGCCGGCAGCCTTTGCGCGATTCCGTTTTAGCGCCTCGGCCAGCCGTTGCATCGGCGCGGCCATGGCGGGCGTCACCGTGTGTCCGGCCTTGCACTCCACCAGCGCCACAGCTCCGGCGCGTCCGGGCACGAGAAAATCCACTTCCAAGCCCTGCTCGTCGCGAAAATAGTACAGCTCGCGCCGGCCGCCCGCGTTCACCTGAGCTTTGGCGATCTCCGCCGCGATGAAACCTTCAAACAACGCGCCGCGAAACGGCGATCGAGCCAATTCTCCCACCGTATCAATGCCCAGCAAATGACACGCGAGACCGGCATCGGCGACATATATCTTGGGCGACTTGATCAGGCGTTTGCCGAGGTTCTCGTAAAACGGCGGCACGATCAGGATTTGCGCGGTTGTCTCCAGTATGCCGAGCCACTGGGCAATGGTCGGCACACTCACACCCAACGGCGCAGCCAGATCGGTCTTGTTCAACACCTGCCCATGCCGGCTGGCCAGTAACGCGAGGAACCGGCGGAACAGCGCGAGGTTCTTCACTGCCGTCACGCCCCGGACATCCCGTTCCAGGTACGTCTGCAAATATGAACTGAACCACAAGCGCGCCCCGCTCAGACGTGCCACCACCTCGGGATACCCGCCGCGCCACAGGCTGACCTTCGGCGTCTCACGCCACGACAGCGGGAGCAATTGTAGCACCGCCGCCCGGCCCGCCATGGATTCCGTCACACCCCGCATCAGCGGCGATTCCTGCGAACCGGTCAACAGCCACTGTCCCATGCGCCGCGGCCGGCGATCAATTCGCGAGCGCACGAACGCGAATACCTCCGGCACATTCTGCACCTCGTCGAGGATCGCGGGCGTCGGCACGGCGTCGAGGAATCCCTGCGGATCGGCCCGGAGCCGCGCCACCATGTCGGGGTCTTCGAGCAGAAAGTAGCTCGCCTTGGGAAACAGCCGCCGCAGCAGCAACGTCTTGCCGGCACGGCGCGGCCCGGTCAGCACCACGGCCGGAAAACCTTTCACCGCCTGCAACACCTGCTCTTCCAGTTGGCGTCTGATATAGCGCATGAATGAGAATCTTAAACTGTCATTTTATATTTCTCAAGCCTGAACTGAAACGAGCGCCATGACAATGAGATGTTGCGCGTGTAAGATTTTCATGAGGGGCCCCTGCTTGGAATCAGTGGCTTGTCGGGCCGCACCCGCCTTGCGGCGAGTGCGGCCCGATGTGTTGAGTCAGCGTGTCTCCGAGTCTGCTGTTACTTTTGAGGCTGCTGGAGCATCTCCAACACCTGGTCCATGCTGAAACTCCCTGCTTTTTGCCGTGGCGGATACGCCTTGAACGTCCCGAGGAACTGGCCAACGTACTGCTGTGCCGGCACCAGGAGGAACGCATGGTTGATCAGATCATCCCAGTACGTATTGGAGGTGATGGAGGACCGTTCGTACGGGTCGGTGCGCAGGTTGGTGATCATGGGAATGCGCGTTTTCACGAAGGGTTCACTCCAGATCGCCAAGGTCCCTTGGGCCCGCTGCTGGGCAAACCCGAGCTTCCAGTTGTCATAGCGCAGGCCCAACAGGTCGCCGTCGTCCGAGAAGTAGAAGAACTCCTTGCGGGGGCTTTGGGCAACCTGGCCCGTGAGCAGCGGCAGCAGGTTGTAGCCATCCAGGTGGACCTTGAAGGTCTTCTTGCGGGGCGATTCCACGTGGTAGCCCGTCAAGAGCTTTTCCTTGAGGTCTGGTTCTCCGGCCATGGCGGCAAACGTCGGCAACCAATCCATGTGGCTCACGATGTCATTGGACACGGTGCCGGGTTTAATGTGACCGGGCCAGCGCACCATCGCGGGCACGCGGAACGCACCTTCCCAGTTGGAATTCTTCTCGCTGCGGAAGGGGGTCATGCCGCCATCGGGCCAGGAATTCATGTGCGGCCCGTTGTCCGTGCTGTAGAAGAACACCGTGTCATTGGCGATGCCCAGTTCATCCAGCACGGCCAGCACCTGGCCGACGTTCTTGTCGTGATCGATCATCACGTCGTGATATTCGGACTGCCAGCGCCCCGCCTGCCCCACGCTCTCCGGTTTCTCGTGCGTGCGGAAGTGCATGTGCGTGGTATTGATCCAGATAAAGAAGGGCTTGCCGGCCGCCTGCTGTTTCTTGATCCAGGCCACTGACATGGCCGTGATGTCATCGTCGATGGTTTCCATGCGCTTCTTGGTCAGCGGGCCGGTATTCTCGATTTTCTGCGTGCCGTCGGGATTGGCCCAGGTATGCAGCACGCCGCGCGGACCGAACTTTGCGCGGAAATTCGGGAAGTCCTTCGCCGGCGGGTAGTCGCGCAGCTCCGGCTCCTCCTCGGCATTGAGGTGATAGAGATTGCCGAAGAACTCATCGAAGCCGTGCATCGTCGGCAGGTGCTCGTCCCGATCGCCAAGATGGTTTTTCCCGAACTGGGCGGTGGCATACCCGAGCGGTTTCAGCACCTCGGCGATGGTGGGATCCTCGGCCTGCATGCCTGCGGCGGCGCCCGGCAGTCCGACCTTGCTCAAGCCGGTGCGGAAGACACTCTGGCCCATGATGAATGCCGAGCGTCCGGCGGTGCAACTCTGCTCGGCATAGTAGTCGGTGAAGAGCATGCCCTCATTGGCCACCCGGTCAATGTTCGGAGTCTTGTATCCCATCAGACCTTTCGTGTAGGCGCTGAGGTTCGCCTGGCCGATGTCATCGCCCCAGAAGACGACGATGTTGGGCTTCTTGTCGGCTGCGACCGCGGGGAGCGCGCCGGCGACCAGCGCAATCGCCCCCACGAGGACGGACCATTGAAGCAAACGACTCATGACTGCTCCTCCTTCTTATATGGTAGCGTGCATCTTTCTTCACGCAACGCATGCTCAACCGTCGGTGAACGTCACTTCGAACGATCCGCTATTCCTTCGGCAGCTCGCACGTGGCGTCGCCCCGCATCATGCAGGCCCGCCAGGCAAACTTCTTGGCCCAATAGGTAAAGGCCTCTTCGACATCGCCCCACCGATGCAGCGACTTCCAGGCATACTTGCCGCCTCCCCGGCGATCGACTGCGGCAGCCAGCAGTTCACCGGTCTGACTGTCGGTCGCTTCCGCTTCAATCGACGCCTTGCCGACAAACGACTCGGTGCTGCTGACGTATTTTTTCCCTTTTGACAGGACCATGGCGGCCGGATACGCGGCGGTGAGGTTATCCACCACCGGAACGTTTTTACCGGCTTCGGTAATGCCGATACGGACGTGCATCACGTCAGGCCCTGGCGACTGCACCATCTGATAATTCTTG